>JAUXAC010000158.1 GCA_030615035.1 Dehalococcoidia bacterium
AAATTTCAATTTTCAAATATTTATAGTCTCTGAATACACAAGTCTTTTCACAAGCAATCTGAATCTTTCCTTAAGTAGACGCCAATACGCCTACGCTATTTGGTGGATATCTTGGCTTGGGCACCGATGAAGAGCGTGACAAGCTGCGATAAGCTCGGGTTAGTCGCATGTAGACGTTTACCCCGAGATTCTCGAATCGGACATCCGCTTGCGGCCCAATAATCCGCAAGATTCCCGTCAGGGAAAGGGAACCCTGGGAAGTAAAACATTTTAGTACCAGGAGGAAAAGAAAACAATCGTGATTCCGTTAGTAACGGCGAGCGAAAGCGGAACAGATCAAACCGAATCCCTTGGGGATAACCCAAGGGAGATGTGGAGTGTGGACCTCGTACGGCCTCCCCAAAAAAGGTGAATACCCCTGAAAAGTCGAGCCATAGAGCGTGATAGCCGCTTAACCGTAATTTGGAAGGCTGCTGCGAGGTATCCCGAGTAGTGCGGGATAGTTTTCTCGTACGAATGTGCCAGATACACGCTGGCAAATCTAAATATGTCCCAAGACCGATAGTGAAATAGTAGCGTGAGCAAAAGATGAAAAGAAACCCGGAAGGGTCGTGAAAAGCGCTTGAAACCAAATAGTTTAGTAAGGATGCAGCCCGAAAGGATAGATTCTGAACGAATGAGTTCTGGTGACAGAATATCAGAGTTCAGAGGACTAGGGTTGCATCATCAGTCTGGAATCATTGGCCAGGGAGTTTATAGTAGTGGCGAGCTTAAGTGTCTCGCGGCACGTAGGCATAGGGAAACCAATATTCTTGCAATCTAATTATCACATTAGGACGATCTGCGTACCACGGAGTAGTTTTGCTATTCCAAGGGCCGTAATGAATCCTTCTAAGGAGTTAGACTAGAAGAATGGTCTCAAAGGGCCTAAAGTCACTGCTGTGATACCCGAAGCCGGTCGATCTATTCCTGGTCAAGATGAAGTCGCTCGAAAGGGTGATGGAAGTCTGCACCAGTGCTGATGTGCAATTCGCTTGGATGAACTGGGAATAGGAGCAAAAGGCTAATCTAGATCGGTGATAGCTGGTTCTCCCCGAAGTTGGTGTCAGCCAATCCTCAGGCGAGGTCGCTAGTGGTATAGAGCACTAATTGCAAAGTAAGGGGAAGAAATTCCTCGCTTCGCTCTTAAACTCCGAATCTGCTAGCACTGTAGACCCTGGGAGACGGGTTGGTGGGCGTAAAGTCCATCGCCGAGAAGGGAACAACCTAGACTTGGGTTAAGGTCCCTAAGTGCAGGTTAAGTGTTAAAAGAAAGGGCGTTATATTTCTAAAACAGCAAAAGGATAGGTATAGAAGTAGCCACTCCCTAACGAGTGTGTAACAACTCATTTGCCGAGAAATATAGCCCCGAAAATGGACGGGGCTTAAATCTGCCACCGAGACCCAAGAGCACGGGTGGAAGAATCCCGTGATCTGGTAGGGGAGCGTCCAGGTTGGGCAGAAGCAGGTGCATGAGTTCCTGTGGACCGTCCTGGACCGCAGATCCTGGTAATAGTAAAAGCATAGATGGGTTAGAATCCCATCCGCCGAAAGGGCAAGGGTTTCTTCGCAATGCGTCGTCAGCGAAGAGTTAGTCGATCCTAAGCGCACCCTTAACTGGTATGCGCGAAAGGGAAACA
>JAUXAC010000059.1 GCA_030615035.1 Dehalococcoidia bacterium
AGGGCCCGAGGACAGGCACGAAAGATAATCTGTATGAGCATCCTGCGGAATTTTTCGATGGCCCACAAGCAATATCTGGCGGAGACAGATAAGTATTTGCCCCATACAAGCTATGAGCCTTATACGCCGTGGTACAACAACTATTATTTCCGGAAAGCTCTCGGGCTGCCACAGTTGACCGACGAAGAAAAAACGAGAAGACCCATCGGCGAAATTCAAGAGTGGCAGCCCAACGTTCCCCGTAAATTTATCTGCCCTTCGGCAACGTATGCTTTAACACACAGTGAAAACGGGCTGTATGCGGTCGACAGGAGTTACGGAGTGAATATTGATGGGGATTACTACGCCAGAAAAAAAGGGGTAGGTAGTTTGTCGGATAAAGAAAGCTGGGTAAAGCAGCCTTCAACAAAACTTTTTATGGCCGATGCGTTAGACTGGTGGATAAGCTACTATTTTTGTGACCGATACCTTGAGTATGGAGAGAATTACGTTGGCTTTAAAACATACGGAATGACAGCATTTCGTCATTTTGATGGGGTGAACGTGATGTATTGGGACGGCCACTGCGGTCGGCTGCGAGCTGAAGAGGTTATAGATAATCCGGCGTTGTGGGACCCACTGAGATAAGACCTAAATCAGCGCGTCTAATAAAGTTAATTAAATATCTGCGTTAACCCCGCCCATTGCAAATGGGCTGGGTTAATCAGCGTAATCTGCGTCTAATAAAGTTAAAGGAATACGATATTATGAAGCAATTAGTGATATTGGCCGGATTTGCACTTTTACTGTCGGCGCTGGCGGGCTGTCAAAACCCAGCCCCTCCGAGGCCCGCCCTTCGGAAGGGCTGGCCGAGGGGCGGGGTTGAAGTGATTATCGAAGGGGGCGGTGAATTCCCGGAATTCCTTGTTGGCAGATGGAAATCTAATAGGGGGAATTGGGAGTTTGTATTTGAGCCGGACGGGACAATTTCCTCGGCGGTAATCGCCCTTGGGAAAGTCCAGATGATACCCGGACGGGTAACGAGATTTCCAACGCGCTATGGGGGTAAAGGAGTATTTGAACCTGGTCTGTGGACTGTGTGGTATTTTCCGGAGAATCGTGAACTGGGTGTGAAAGTGGTGATAGACCATTTTTATCAAGACTTAGGCAAGCATTCGTGTGAAGGTAATACGACAGATATACTGTCAGGTACTGTTTCCGAAGATGGTGAATTGTGGCGGGCAGACTGGTTTTTGCTTGCCAGATATGTGGCATATACACCGGAACCAAATGAATTCGAGAATATGACAGAGCCGCGGTTCATGGGTTCGCTGATTTTTGAAAAAGTAGAACAGGAAAAGGGTAAGAGCGGAGGTTAAATATGTCTCGATTGGATGGTATGTGGCGTGCGAACAGCAGTAACTTGGCTATTGCCAGGCGAGCGAGCATCAACTGGATAATGCTGATTTATTTCGCTTCCGGGGCGTGTTCTTTGATTGATGAGGTCGTGTGGGTTCGCCTGTTGAAGCTGACGCTTGGCAATACCGTTTTTGCAGCAAGTATTGTGGTATCGGTATTTATGGGGGGCTTGGCGCTCGGCGCCTTGATTATGAGCCGATACTCCGACCGTGTTGTAAATCGCCTGCGATTATACGCTCTATTGGAAACGCTTGTAACAATATCGGCATTATCTTTGCCATTTGCACTGAAGCGTGTAGATACTGTCTATATTTGGTTCTATCAAACATATCAACCCAGTCACGCGCATCTTCTGATTGTGCAGGTAATCATATCAGCGGCTATACTGCTTGTGCCGTCGATGCTGATGGGCAGCACTTTGCCGCTTTTGGGCAGATTCGTTACTTCACTTGAGAAAGAAGCCGGCCACTTAGTAGGCAAACTCTACGCATTGAACACGCTTGGCGCGGCGGCCGGCTGCTTTCTGGCCGGGTTTGTTTTGATTCGGGCACTTGGGGTTATGGGCACATTGTACACCGCGGCGGTTCTTAATCTCCTGGTGGCGTTTGGCGGGTGGTTTTTATCGCGATTTTCCGGGATTTCAACCAAGGAGCAGGCCGAGGCTGCTGCAATAGAAAGCCCTGAAGTTATCGCGGCGAAGCCCGCAGATGGCAGATTCTATCTGTTGATTGTCGCTTTCTTTATGAGCGGTTTGATAAGTATAGGCTATGAACTTTTGTGGATGCGAAGTATCGTTCATCTTCTCGGCGGTTTTACTTATGTATTCAGTGCCGTGCTAACTATTTATCTTTTGGGCAATGTTATTGGAGCCGGTATCGGCAGCAGACTGGCCAGGCGTCTGAAAAACCCGGCTGTCGGCTTTTCAGTAACTTTGTCCCTGTTGGGGTTATGTGGTATTTTTTACCTGCCGGTACTGATATTTTGGACTTCAAAGATTCTGCCATATGTCAATAAAGCGTTTGAGCCTATTTACTCATGGTCGCCAGCCTGTGAATATCTAATCGGCCCGCTCGTGCAAAGCGCATTTTTGTTCCTGGTGCCCGCTATCATTATGGGCATAGGCTTCCCCATAGCTTTGCAGGCCTGGGCAAATCATATGCATAAGGTGGGCAGGAGTACAGGGACAGCTTATGGCGCAAATACAATAGGTGCTGTGATAGGCGGCGTTGTAACAGGCTTTGTTCTTATCCCACTGCTGGGAGTGCAGATTTCCATCTCGCTTCTTGGCTTGGTTGGGCTGTGGATTGCCGCTGCTTTATGCCTGCTCTTTGCCCGCCATTGGAAAGTTGTTGGGCGATTGGCCCCTTTAGCAGCGGCCGTTGTATTGACAATATTCACTGTGAAAACACCTTTGAACCTATTCGATACAGTAGTTGAGATAAACCCGGCACTTCCGGAACAATTTCTACTTGTGTCTGTGAAAGAGGGCGTTACCACAACTGTATCCATCCATAGAGGTGATGATGGCACTTTGCATATGCATTCGTCGGGACAGAGCATAGCAGGTGACAGTTATGTTGAGCGTGGTGACCAGAAGTTTCTGGGACATCTCGGTATTTTGCTTAATAGTGATGCCCAAAAAGTTTTATCGGTTGGATTTGGTTCAGGAGAAACTACGGCCTGTCTGGCTATGCACAAGCTCGAGAGAGTTGACTGTGTGGAGATCGCTCCTGAGGTGGTTAAAGTTGCTTTGCAGTTCTTCAAGCACCTCAATTTGGGAGACAGACTGGATGATGAAATAAATATGATTTATATGGATGCGAAGAACTATCTCCATTTGACCGATAGCAACTATGATGTGATCATCAATGATTCCATTCATCCCAGAGCATTTGCAGAAAATGCATCTCTTTATACGAAAGAATACTTTGAAGCTGCCAGAGACAGACTGAATAACAATGGTATGATTATATCCTGGCTGCCAACCTACGACATGCCAGCTTCAGTCTTCAACAGCATAATCGGTACGCTGCTTGATGTTTTCCCACACGTTACACTGTGGCACCTGACCCCTTATCCGGCACCGCTGGTCCTGATAGTTGGCTCAGAACAGCAGCAATACTTTTCACCAAAGTATATAGAAAAAGAACTGTTCAAAAAGGGTGTACGAAATGATCTGTCAGTATTAAATATCCATAACAGTATGGATGTCATGAGTTGTTACATCGCAGATGAAAACGATTTAAGGAAAGTTATCACCGACTATTCGGTAAACAGCGACTATCGGCCTTTCGTTGAATTCACTACGGAAATCAAGACACCTAAAAGTCAAATATTTAAGCAATTTGTTATGGATGTTAGAGGTGACTCTGTTTATGACCATATCGACTGGACAGGGTTCTTGCAAGAGGAAAAAGACAGGTGGCTTGCCGATTACGGTAAGCTTTACAAGGCTTCGACGTATATGCTGACGATACACAACAGTTCCCTTCATTTAGACAAATTGAAATACAGCGTAGAGGGCTTGCGTATATTGCCGGACAACCCAGCCCTTCTCAGTAGTAGGAGGAGGGCGGAGAAAAAACTCTTCTACAGCGGCGTGAGCAGGATAGTTTCCGGCGAGACGGGCGATGCCCTGGCTCTGGCGAACATGATACTCAAAATCTATCCCGAATCAGCTACGGCCTGGATGATCAGGGGTGCTGTTATGGCAGACAGAGGAGACATGAAAAGAGCTTTGGAGGCCTCCAAGTGGGCAGTGAAGCTTACCCCTGACAGACCGGATGCGCGCATGAATTT
>JAUXAC010000173.1 GCA_030615035.1 Dehalococcoidia bacterium
GCGGCAAATGAGCTGCCAGTCACTCTATCAGTGAACCAGTGACCATAAAACTCACCTTTCTCTCCATCGGGAAGCCACGGGCCTTTGTATATGACCTCATTGCCGAGCTTCCGAGCTATTTCTTGACCCTCTTCTCTAAGAGACATTTAATTCATTACTCACTCCCCCAGATAAAGGACGGCGGCCCACCTTGGGGCGTTTTGTTTGGCCCTTCTGATGTCGGTGCCTGCCAAGCCCAGCTTGGTTCCGATCCAACTGGGCATTTCTCAGCACTACCGTAGTCACACTTTTCCCACAACCAGCTTGTTGGCGAGCCCACCTTAGTATTGTATGCGGTCTCTGCTGCTGCTTCCCCATAGGTGTATTTGTAAGCGCCATCCCAAGCTGCCATATCCACAGGGGCACCTACAGACCCTCTTGTCCACATCTCATCGGCTTTGACATCGGTTGTCTGGCAGCGAAAGACAAGAAAGTTGGCGTCGTTATATCCACTATGCTCAACAAGTATTCTGACTTCCTCGTTTATGGTGGTGGGGGTATCGAAGGTGACCTCAAGCCAAGTCGCACTGGCAGGCACATCGCCAGCGACTCCCCAGACCTTAGACATAATAAGGCTCTTGTCCGAGACCTTACGAACTGTGAAGGTTACATCACCCGTGGGGTTGCCAGACTTGAAGAGGAGAAAGGCTAGTTTAGTCACCTCTCTATCAGAGATAGTTAACCTCTGCCCACAAGTCGGGGCATTTGTGCCCTTCATAGCTATATCTTGATTATTTACAAGCTGTTCTTCTACTGGCACTTTATCCCCCGGAGTCGCTTTATCGCAAAATCAGCAGGATGCCACAAGACCCCCTTTAGATTCGTGCTAATCCTCACAGAATCTTATTATGTGCTAATGCCTATCTGAATCCACTCATAGCCGTTGGCTGCGTTTTCCACGCAGATAAAGACCTTGGTAACCTGCCCTGCACTTACCCTCTCCCTCATAATCCTGCCAACATTTCCAACTGCCGGTGCCGGCACACCTGTTACCAGCTCGGTATTGGGAAAGACCTCGTAATTGCCTGTCTTGGCATGGTGGTCTGAGGCTCCGACACCGGTTAAGCTAGCGTGACCCTTCTCAGCCAGGTCAGCCAGGTTATCGTGAGGAACCACTGTGCCCAGGGTATGCCTTGCGACAAGATCGTGGCGGGCATTGTTGAGATACTGAGCATGGTCGTCATCAGCAAGACCGATAAGGTTCCCGTGGTCAACTGTGGTGCCGAAGGCTACCCAGATCGTCCCGTTGTAGACCTTTTGCCTACCAACATCCTCAATCCAGACAGCAAAGCCTGTATTTGGTGTGGTGAAGTCCCAGGATGTGCCGTTCCACTCGGCTATATTGTCCTCATGTGCAAGCCAGTCTCCAGTCGCTGTGGCTATGACAAGATAACGGTCGCCGGTTGTAGGCAGGCCTGGAGGTGTATCCAGTTCGCCCAGGACACTCTCCTGCCAGTCTAGCCCCTGAACTAGGCTATCAACAAA
>JAUXAC010000119.1 GCA_030615035.1 Dehalococcoidia bacterium
TGACCACTCAGTTACTGAACCTACCCAATCAGGTGGGGGTGTAAGAACTCCTGCTACATAGCTTCCACCAAGTTCTATATTTACCTCAAGAGCAAAGTTTCGAAAGTCTTCCAATGCCTCTTCAGGCGACATTGCCGGTACCTCAGGCACTTCTGGTGGAGGAGGCGGCAGAGGGATTTCTGGCAACGGTAACAGGTGAAGCAGATTAAAGAACCTTCGTTTAGCTATCTCCACCCCAGTCATGCGGTCTGAAAAGGCAACCTCTAAACCGTACCACCCCTCGGGAAGGCCAGTGGTATTTAATGAAAATGGGGTTGCCTGGGGCATACCTATTTCAGCAGTTGGGTAAGCCGTGAGTACAGTCGTCACCGACCGCCCTGCCGAGTCTATCAAGTCAGCCGAGATCCCAAAGTTAAAGAATTCTGGAGAACCGGGCATCGTGGGTCTCCAGCTAATTGTGCCCCTAACCACATCCCCAACCGTCGCTTCAGAGGGTGTGAAGGTAACACTTAGGATACTAACCGTGGGCAACTCTGGCGGTGGCATAGGAGGCTCAGGTGGGAGTTCTTCCAATAGCTTAAACACCCCGGTTACAATCATATCCCGGTCTATTGGGAAGCGGTACGTTAAATCGGTTGGAAGTCCTGGTATCCCTTCCCAATGGCTAAATTCATAACCAGGACTTGGCCTAGCAGTTAAGATTACCTGTTCACCCAGTCGGTAAGTGGGTTTATCTGTAGTTATAATCCCACCTCCAGGAGGATAAGCCAAGGTGGAGATACTAAATTCTGGGGGATGTGCCTCCGCTATGTGGGCTTGTAGTTCCCCAAAGGTGGGAAACTGGGCTCTACATGTGGGGCAAGTAAAGATCTCTATAGGAATTTCTGGAGGAACCGCCGGGTGTATCTCTTCCATGTGGGCATACCAGTCGCCTAAGTCAGCAAACTGAGCACCACATTCGGGACATACATAGAGAGCAGCCACAGGTGGAGCCTCAGGTACAGCTGGTGGGTAGACTACCACAGGCGGCGCTGCTGGTGGAGCTACTGGAGGATAGGCAACAACCGGCGGAGCTACGGGCGGATAGGCTACTGGTGGGTAAACTACTGCCGGTGGAGCCACCACCTCAGGTACTTCTGGGGGCCTATACCACGGCCAGTATATTCCCATTGACTTTGGCAATGGTGGCCCCATGTTAATGGGCATAAGCTCTGGTATAAATCCTAATTGTTGGTTAGTCATCTCACCACTCTCCTTTAATAAGTTCTTGAAACCATGTAAAGGGCTTATAGGTGGAAGGTGGAACCCAAATAGCACACCAGGCCTGAGGGGAAATCTCACCCTCTACGGTTTTACACCCATTAGGTTCCTCCCACCATCTACATTTCTTACACTTATAGTCCCAGAAGACAGGTGGGGGTGAAAAAGGTAGATAGAGTACCTCCACCTTGGAGAATTTCCCATCAGCAGCTACTTTGGACTCTACCTCGTCCACCCAAGGTTGAAGGGCCCCAGGTTGGTAGGTAGCGTCGGCAGCCGCCTTCCCAATGGAGTTAACCAGCATCGTTAGGACATTCATTAGCTCACTTCCCCCTCTTTACACATTCAGAACATAATATAATCTTTCCAAGTTTCCCAGCAGACTCCCCACCTTTCAGGGGCCTACCACAGAGACTACATTCCCACCTAGAACCACCTGGGACAGTAACAATCTTTATAGCCCTCCCAGTAAACTTTTTTGGGAGAGGTGGAAAAGGGGGTTCAGCCGGCATATAATCTTTTGGTACTGGCACTATCCCTCTTCCTCCGTTGCTTCTCTCATGGCCTCTGTAAGTGACTTAGCCCCGGGCAAAGTCCTTCCATAAATAGCGTCTTCTAACTCGTCATAAGCTCCCACCAGTACACTTTCAACCGTCTCCAGGTTATCTACCATTCTCCCATATACTTTCTTCTCTATTGGATCCATCCTGGCTAGAATCTTCCTAACTTCATTTAGAGTGAATCCAACTTGGTCCCTCAAAGCCTCCAACTCTCTTACTGACGGAAGACCTCCTATTACCCGTCTACGAGGTCCAAAAGGCGGGCCTTCCCAGGGCCAAGATAGACCAAAAGGACCTGGCATTAACTACCTCCTAATGCTTGTCCCAATACCAATAACATTGGATAAAGTGCCCCAACAATAACATACACTGGAGCAAACCTTTCAAACTCACCCTTTAACATTACTGAAAGTCCAAAGAAAACAGGCAACAG
>JAUXAC010000117.1 GCA_030615035.1 Dehalococcoidia bacterium
AAAGCCCCGTCATCGGATAGAAGACCGAAGGATTAATTGGGGTTTGTATTAATTCCTTGGTAAAGCCTTTATATACCAGTTGTGAAGGCCTAATCTATAGCCAAAATCTAGACCCATCATCCATAAACCACGCCTGACAGCAGGAATTTATATAAAAGGGAATCAATTAGTAAATAGGGGTTCGCAGGGTGCTGGTAAATATGGAAATATTGTTTCCCTATTCGTTCCTGGGCTTTGACTCCGGGATTTATCTGATAGCGGCAATAATAGGCTTTGTCCTGGCCTATTACGCCTTCAGGACCCATGAGCTCACATCAAACAAGTCCCATTTCTACCTATACCTGGGCTTCGCCATCCTCAGCATGGGCCTCCTGATACTCTCCATGACGAGCTTCTATACCTTCATAAACTACAAGGTCCTGTGCCAGACCCCTCAGGCCTGCTATACAGCAGTATTTGACAGCACTTTAGATATGAGGGACTTCGGCTACTGGATTTACTACGTATCCTCTGTGGTGGCATACTGCCTGTTCGCCCTGATGTATCTTCCCAAATTCAGGGAGAAGGCTCCCGCATTCTGCGTCCTCTCATTCTGCGCCCTCTTCTGGTGGGCGGTAATGCCCTATTTCCATCTCCTGTCCTTCTTTATAATAAGCTATGTCATATTCAGGACCCTGATAAGCTACATAGAAAGCAGGAAGACCAACTCACTGCTAGTATTCATGGCATTCCTCTTCATGGGAGTTTTCCATATCCTGCTGCTGCTCACCCCGTATGGCAAAATCCTGTATGTGGCGGCCCATTTCATCCTTCTTATAGGCTTCCTGGCGCTCCTGGCTGTCCTTATCAGGATTAACAGGAAAAGGAGCCTATTCAGGTAGGGGTTGGAAATGAACGAAAGAAGGTCAAAGATGAGGATATTCCTGGACATGCTTGATGCAATCTCCAGGAGGGGAGGAAAAGCCAAGCCCACCCATATCCTTTACGGAGCGAATCTCTCCCATGACAGGCTCAAGACCTACCTGGAGTTCCTCCTGGAAAAGGGCTTCATAGATGAGGTCCAGGAAAAGGGCAGGACCTACTACACCATAACCGACAAGGGGAAGCGCTTCATGGCCGAGTTCGAAAGGATTGAAGAGCTCTCCAACGCATTTGGGATACCGATTTAAAGAGCTACGACTATTTTTGTAGGGGGTTGGGGGTTTCCTCGGAAGCATAAGCCCCTTCATCGGAAAAACGAAGGATTAATCTGGGGTTTGTATTAATTCCTTGGTCAAACCCTTATAAACCAGTTGTGAAGGCTTTATCTAGAAGGAAAATCTATACCCTTCATACATATTTGTGGTATTCTGGAGAGTGCTGAAGCTAACCGAGCAACAAGCTTCACCCATTGGATTCTGTATCCCTTCATAACATCCTCTATTGCTGGTGTTCTTGTTCTTCTTCAGGAGCGCTCTGAAAATTGTAGTTGCTTGAACTCAGCGCCGAATAGGGGTCAGTATGGTATCCGAAGTTATCAGGATTATCAGCAGTAACAACTACATCTGGCTGCCGTATTCCTCTGCTCCTGAATCCATTTTCGTCATCCATTTTTATTACACCTCTCCTTTTATAATGCGCCCGAGGCCGGGGAGAAAAAGATTCATCAGGACCGGAAAGGCAATCAGAATCAATAACACCCGGCGATATGGCTAACAATTAATAGGACTTCTTCCCTACATTAGCCACGAATGTCGGATGCATAACATATTATTGGCCACATAGGTTTAAAAACCTTACCTGCATAAGTGGGATTCGGGGGATTACATTTTCTCCAGGGCCTCAATACCCAGGAGATTAAGCCCGATACCCAGGACGGTCTTGGCCCCCAGGACCAGGGCAAGCCTTGCCTCCCTGACCCCCCTTTCCGCCTTTAAAACCGGAAGGCTCTGGTAGAAATTATTGAACAAGTCAGAAAGCTCATACAGATATGTGCATACATAATGGGGCCTCATGTCCCTGGCGGCTTTTTCAGCAACCCCCGGGAACTCTGCCAGCTTCTTCAAAATGGCCTTCTCCTCCTTCAGATTCCTGGCCTGGAACTTCCCAATCCTCCTGACCCTCCCCTTCCGAAGGATGGAAGAACATCTGGCATGCGTATACTGTATGTAAGGGGCATTGTTGCCCTCAAAGCTCAGGGCCTGCCCAACAGAGAAGGAATAGGTCCTTTCCGGGGATGCCTTCAGCATGGCATACTTCAGGGCTCCTGCCCCCACGGCCCTGATAACCCCC
>JAUXAC010000041.1 GCA_030615035.1 Dehalococcoidia bacterium
CAAGGCCCTGGAAACAGGCAGGCCCTTCTCCATAAACGAGCTTGCAAAGGAGACAGGGATGCACAATATCACGGTGAAGAAGTATATCAGGATTATACAGGTTGTCCGGAGGGAGCCCAGGGTAGAGGTAATTAAGACCAAACACTCAATTATTTTAAGGGTTAGGAGGTAATAATAATTATGGTGCCAAAGAAAGCCGGGAATGAAATTGCCCTCAGGGTGGGAGAGCTGACAGACAGGTCAGAGTCAGGAAGGGGTATAGTCAGGATTGACTCCGGGAGCATGAAGGAATTAGAGGTCAGGGAGGGGGACGTGGTGGAATTGAAGGGCCAGAGGAACACAGGGGCGATTGCTGTCAGGGCCTATCCGGCTGATGTGGGTCTCAGCCTGGTCCGGATGGACGGGATAAGCAGGAGGAATGCAGGAATAGGGGTGGGGGAGACCGTAAAGATAAAGAGGGTTGAGGTGAAGGAGGCAAAGAGGGTGGTGCTTGCCCCGGCCCAGAAGGGGATAATGCTCCAGGTCCCCCCGGAGATGCTCAAAAATAATATACTTTTCCGGCCTGTTAAGAAAGGAGACATGCTTTCCCCGATGCCGGTGGTCAAGCAGAGGGGGCAGGATGAATTCGAGGACATATTCAGCAGTATGTTCGGGGGCATGGGGATGTCCGGCTTCTCCCCCATGGGGCAGTTAAGGCTGATGGTTGTGAGCACGAACCCCGATGAGATAACCAGGATAGGGGAGGCAACAGAGATTGAGGTCAGGCCTGAGGCAGTGGAAATCCAGGAAAAGGCCATATCTGCAATAACATACGAAGACATAGGCGGCCTGCATGAGTCCATAGACAAGATAAGGGAGATGGTGGAGCTCCCCCTGAGGCACCCTGAATTGTTTGAAAAGATAGGAATACAGCCGCCCAAAGGGGTCCTGCTGTATGGCCCCCCGGGAAGCGGGAAGACCTTATTGGCCAAGGCGGTTGCGAATGAGTCAGGAGCCAATTTCTCACTGATAAACGGCCCTGAAATAATGTGTGTTGGAGAAGATGTTCCAATTGTAGTTGATAATCAAATATACACAGCAAAGGAAGTTTTTGAAAATAAAAAGGCTGAAAAGATCGGCCATGGAGATATTCATGAATCCTTTTCAGCAAACGGGGAACTAAGAGGGATTAATAACCCGTCATTTTCTATTACACCAACAGGATTGACAGAAGTGACAAAGGTCGAGACCCCATATTATTATAAAATAAAATTCAACAATCTTGAATACAGCGTTTCTTCAAACCATCCTGTTTTAACGTTTTCTGAAGGTGGAATTTCCTGGAAAACAGCGCCAACGTTAAGCCCAGAAGATTATGTGGTAACATCCATAATCAAGGATTTGTTCAACCCTTTGATAAATTACACACTTAATACAAAAATAAAGATTCCACAGGCATTTAGTTATGAACTGGCATTTTTGGCTGGTCTAATTGCAGGAGATGGCCATGTTGGGAAGGACAATATCACTTTTGCTGGAAAGGATGAGGTATTGCATGAAAAATTCAAGAATATAATCAAAAAACTCTTCGCAATAAAAAAATTCAAAGAATACAAGGATATCAAAAGAAATATAAGAACCGTGATTTATTCAACTGATTTGGTTAAGTTTTTCAATTATATGGGATTTAATTCAGGAAAGAAAGACTACTCCAGATTCTTGGACAACTGGCTTGTCAAGTTTGACCAGAAGCTGTTTTCATCCTTCCTTCTTGGCATGCTGGTAACAGATGGGACAATAAAAAGGCATTCAGTTGTGTTATTTAGCGTTGATAAGAACGCTCTTGAAAAAATATGCCAGATCGGAACTTACAGGGGCCTCTGCTTTAACAGACCAGTACCACATACAAACAAATTTAGTTCTGTTCAAAAACTTATATTGCAAGGAAAATACAATCTTGAATTATTCAAAAAGGCGCTTGATGAACTGAATTTAATAAATTACAGTGTTCCTGTTTCAAAAAGATCCTATGAATACGTGCCTTCATTCATGATGAAGCTTCTCAAATCCATGGTTAAGAGGGCCAGCATAATATATGGCAATGATTATAAAATAGAACCTTATCTCAATTTACGAAAGAGGCCAACAATGAAAACTGTAGAAAGCCTGATTAAGATTCTGAAAAAAAGGCAGAGTGTTCTAACAGAAAAAGACAAAGCCATACTCAATCTTCTTGAGATGTTTGTAAATAAGGAAATTATTTTTGATAAAGTAGCTGATATTTCAAGAATCAATGAAGAAAAAACTCTGTATGATTTTGGCACTTCTGCCAGTAATTTTATAACCGCATATGGTCATGTAATGCACAATAGCAAATGGTACGGTGGCTCGGAGGAGAACCTCAGGAAGGTCTTTGAGGAGGCTGAGAAGAATGCCCCTGCAATCATATTCATAGATGAGATAGATGCCATAGCCCCGAAAAGGGAGGATGTTACAGGGGAGGTGGAAAGAAGGGTTGTATCCACCCTCCTGACCCAGATGGACGGGCTGAAAAGTAGGGGCAAGGTAATAGTAATTGCGGCGACTAACAGGGAGAATTCGCTGGACCCTGCCCTGAGGAGGCCGGGCAGGTTTGACCGGGAGATTGAGATTGGCGTGCCGGACCAGAGGGGGAGGCTGGAAATCCTGAAAATCCATACCAGGAACATGCCCCTGACAAAGGACGTTGATTTGAAGTGGCTTGCCTCTGTCACCTACGGCTTTGTAGGGGCGGATTTGGAGGCCCTGGCAAAGGAGGCAGCCATGTCAGCCCTGAGGAGGAACCTGCCTGCAATAAGCTGGAAGAAGGAGGCCCTGCCCCCCAAGGTGTTTGAGAAGCTCAAGGTCACCAAGAAGGATTTTGAGAATGCCATGAAGCTTGTGGAGCCCAGTGCAATGAGGGAGGTCCTGATAGAGATCCCCAAGGTCAAGTGGAATGATGTGGGGGGCCTGGAAGGGGTCAAGGAATTGCTGAAGGAATCCGTGCAGTGGCCTTTAAGCAATCCCCAGGCATTCAAGAGGCTCGGGATAAGGCCGCCTTCAGGGATTCTTTTATACGGCCCCCCAGGAAGCGGGAAGACCATGCTTGCGAAGGCTGTGGCAAATGAGTCAGGGGCCAATTTCATATCTGTAAAGGGGCCGGAAATTTTTTCCATGTGGGTGGGGCAGAGCGAGAAGAAGATAAGGGAGATATTCAGGAGGGCCAAGCAGGTAGCCCCAGCCATAATATTCTTTGATGAAGTGGATGCCCTGGTACCAAGGAGGGGGCTTGAGCCAGGGACAAGGGTATCGGAGAACGTGGTTTCACAGATTCTCACAGAGATGTCAGGGCTTGAGGAACTGCACGGGGTGATTGTCATCGCAGCTACGAACCGCCCGGATATTCTTGACCCCGCCCTGCTGAGGCCGGGCAGGTTTGACAGGCAGATACTGGTCCCTGCCCCGGACAGGAAGGCCAGGGAGGAAATCCTGAAAATACATACAGGAGGAATGCCTATTAAGGGTGTGAATATAAAGGAGCTGGCAAGGAAGACCGAGGGCTACTCCGGGGCGGATTTGGAGGCCCTGGCCAGGGAGGCGGGGCTCAATGCCCTGAGAAAGAACATGCAGTCAAAAGAAGTGGGTAAGAAGGATTTCTCGGAAGCCCTGAAGAAGGTCAGGCCGAGCGTGAACCAGAAGATGATAGAATTCTACAGCAAGGTTTCGGAGGCATTCAGCTCTGTCAGGCCTGCAAAGAAGAAGGAAGAGAGAGAGGGCTATATAGGCTGATTCTCCCTGGGTTTTGAAAAAATCTTCTCCAGGGTATTTCCAAATTTTTCAATGCCCCCTACTGGGACATCTCCTCCCTTTACTAAAAGCTTGATATTTTCCAGATCAGCATCATCCAGCTTGATAATTCTGCCATCTTCAATGGCCTGGGCAGCTATGGTTTTGCTTCTTAAGGGTAGTGCAATAGTATCTATATTTAAGCGCCGTTCATCCATGCCGGGAAAACTGTCATCTGCACAATACACCACTCCCAATGATAAATCGCCCCCATAGAAGGAATGATCAGACGCCTTAATACGCGCCTCAGGGAATTTTTTCCTTGCATCCTCTGTGCCGTATACCGTATTAAGGAATTTATCAAAGGTTTTAGTTAATTCTTTTAAGTTATAAAAACCTATTGGCAGCGGCATTTCCCATATTTGCTTTGCCTTCAGGATTCCATTTTCATCTGTGAGAAGATTCCCCTCATCATTAACCTCAGGCATCTGTATCAGGAGACCGGCGAAATAGTTTTTCCTTCTCTTTCCATGTCCATAGTCAAGGATTGTTGATGTCATCTTGCGGGGGTCCCTGACCATATTTTCCTCTGCCTCAGGGTTTGTTTTCTGCAAATAGTTCCTTATCGTGTGCCATTCCCCTGCTGTAATGATTCTCTGCTTCGGCTTTCTTTTCCTGGCTTCAGAAATGGCCTCGTAGAGGGTGGTATTGGCAGGTATATTGTTTACATCAATCTTCATTGGTGTCCCATAATAGCCATCCGGGCTCCAGCAGACCACCATCAGTTTCTCTATTTCAGGAAGGCCTTCATACTCTGTTTGCTGTTTTCCAATAGTCATAATGCTCTCACTTACCAAACTATTGGGAGAAAATCTTATAAGGGTTTCTCTTTTGGGGGCCTGGGTTTCCTGTCGCTCACGGCCAGGAAGCCGAGATGGGAGATTATTGCCATGGGGTCATAATAGACAGTGACAGCAAACTCCGTTCTCTCGCTGTCCCTTTTGCGGTAGTTGCGGCCGCGGAGGACTGCTATTTCCTGGCCCTCCCGCACCAAGAAATGTGCGCAGGGCCCGTCCGGGAGCTCCGTGTATGTTATCTGGGGCAGGCCGGTCCTGCTCTGGAGGAGCTCTTCTGTCCTGAACCAGCCCTGGGGAGGGAGGATTATCCTTTTCTCCCTGCCTGAAATCAGGGGCCTGTGACCGGGGATTATCCTGACCTCCGGGCTTTCAATGTAAGAGGCCTTGAATTTGCCCCGCCAGCCCGCTCTCACGTCCCTGAGCACGCCTGTGAAGATGAAATAGTCCCTCATCTGCTCCGCCATTTCAGGGTCCTGGTCTGCCATCATATTGTATTCCCTGTCACTGGGGCCCCTCAGATCCAGGTTCCTGAGAACGGTCTTTGTATGGTAGATGCGCATGCCTCTATAGATGCTGTCCGAGCTGATAATACATGGGTCTGCATAGAAAGGGAAAGGGTTTCCCTGGTCCTGGAATTCCGGCCAGTCGCCAGGTTCGCTCAGGATTATTTTGGAGGGTTTGGTCTGTACAGGCATGCAAATCAGTTGCTAAAATATTGGGGGTAAATCTTATAAGGTTTTCCAAATCTGTTTCCAAAGCTATTTTAATCCCTTCATGCTATTTCTTAATATGCTCAGGAAGCCTGTTGTTTCGGGGATGTTCTATCCCTCTGATAAAGGGGAACTGAAGGGTGTGCTGGATAAGCTGTTCTCAGGCACAGGAAAGGGGGGGAACCTGGGCGTTGTCTCCCCTCATGCAGGATATCCCTATTCAGGGAGGGGCTCTGCTTTTGCGATAAATTCGCTCAGGAAGGCTGACCGGTTTATTATCCTGGGCCCGAACCATACAGGGATGGGAAAGCCCTTCTCAATAATGCTGGAGGGGGAATGGGAGACCCCCCTGGGGAATGTTAGGATAGATTCCGGGCTGGCAAACACCCTCAACAATGGGTGCAATTTCCTGGATGAGGATTCCTCAGCGCATATGCAGGAGCATTCCATTGAGGTCCAGCTTCCCTTTCTCCAGCACAGGTTCGGGAAATTCTCCTTTGTCCCTGTTTGCATAATGAATGCGGGCTATTCTGAGGAATTTATGAAGAAGTGCGAAAGGTTGGGGAAGGTGATTGCGGAAGCGGTGAAGGGTAAGAAT
>JAUXAC010000217.1 GCA_030615035.1 Dehalococcoidia bacterium
ATGTAGATTGCCTTCCCTGTCCCCACATTCTTTATCTTTGCGTTTATATCTACCATACTCCCGGGCTCTATATCCCTGGGGCTGACCTGGACATCCGTCAGGATGAGCTTGGGGTCCCCTCTCACACTGACAGGAATCATCATCTTCTGGGTTCCCATCGGCGTCTTGTTGGAATATACATAAAACTCTACCTCGTATGTATTGGTAATGACAGAGTCATTCACATAGAGGGTGTATGAGGACTTTACAGAACTTGATGAACCAATGCTTGTGAATTCCTTTACCCTGTCCCCTAATATCAGGGTAAAGGGGTATTCCGGCCTTATCTCAACTATGACCTCTTTCGCCTCCCCGTATCCTGTGTTCTGTATGTTTATGTCCAGCTCCACATTGTTCCCTGGCTCTACAGGCAAAGGACTCTGTCCTGCCAGAACTATATCCAGATTTGAACCTTCCAGAATCCCTAAACCCAGTGGCAGTGCCAAAAGGCAGGCCAGGATGAAAGACAGAATTATAAACCTTTTCATATTAAATTACCTGTTTCCCCTCCTTATATGTTTTCTCAGATGCTCCTCCCTTGTTATCTCCCCGTCCATTATATGGATAACCCTGTCGCAGTATTTCGTAATCCTCATATCATGGGTTACAACTATTATGGTATAGCCCTTCTCCCTGTTTAAATTCTTCAGGAGGTCCAGTATCTTCATCCCTGTCTTTGTATCAAGGTTCCCAGTGGGCTCATCCCCCAGGATTATCTCAGGGTCATTCGCCAGGGACCTTGCTATTGCAACCCTCTGCTGCTCACCCCCGGAGAGCTGGTTGGGCCTGTGCTCTGCCCTTTTACCCAGCCCCATAGTTTCAAGCAGCCCCCCTGCCTTTCTGAAGCTCTCCTCCTTTCCCCTGCCTGCAATCCTCATGGCAAAGGCAACATTCTCCAGCGCAGTGAAACTGGGAATAAGGTTATACTGCTGGAATATGAACCCGAGCTTCTCCCTCCTTAGTTTTGCCAGCCCCTTTTCACCCAGTTTTCCAGTGTCGGTGCTGTCCAGGAAGACCTTGCCGTAGCTCGGCTGGAGGAGGCAGCCTATT
>JAUXAC010000127.1 GCA_030615035.1 Dehalococcoidia bacterium
GCATTCAGGATTCCCAGCTTTGTCAGGACAAAGAATTTGCTGTCCTTCTGGAGGGGGAGGGCCGGGTAGTCATTCACAAGTATGGAGCTTATTGCCTCCCTTATAGGGGTATCCGGAAGGGCAGGGTTTATGCTCCTGATGAATTTTGAAATCCCGACCTGGTCAGGGTTGTTTATCTTCCTCTTTGCCAGGTCCCTGGCTGCCAGGATGCCGAGGAGTTTTCCATCCCTTGCCACCAGGGCCTCGGGCTTCCTGTGCCTGGTCATTTTTGATATTGCCTTGGAGACCCTTTCCCCTGGCTTTAAAACCAGGGCTGGTTCCGAAATGTCAAGAAGGTTCATAAATAGTATTTAGATTCCGGAGCTTTTAATCTGTTGCATCTTCTTGGTGATGTAGCCTGCCAGTATGTTCCTGGTCCTCTTGGATTTTATGGGCTTGACCTCACCCAAAACCTTTTTGTTCTTCTCAAAGTCCGTGGAGAACTTGCCTCCGTGCTCCTTTATCAGCTCTTCTCCCAGCCTCTTTATTGCGATGCTTTTAATGCGTCCCATACGAATCTATCCTATATCATTAAGGTTTAAAGCCTTTTTATGGCTTTGTCCTCACGACCTCCAGGTAGGTTACGTCCGCCTCATTGTCCAATATTGCCCAGAGCATCCTGGCCCTTATGGAGTGGGCAAGCCTGACTGCTCTGGAAAGCTCTGCAAAGGAGCATGTGTAGTCCTCGGGGACTGTGAAGACTATCCATTTGGTGTGCTCCCCATGGCCCTTTGGGCCCTTTTTCACACCCACGCCTCTCTGGTAGACCCTGAAGTCGCAGCCGAATTTGAAGCCTGTTTTCACAACCAGACCGCGCTCCCTGAGGTCCTTGTAGACTGTGTATTTCTCATGAATCCTCTTGTCTTTTTTGAGTGCGAGTTCCAGGAGCTGGTCGAATTTTACAAGCCTCCTGTCCTTTTTTAGTTTAATCTTGCCCTTTTCTAGGAGGTAGAGGGCTTCTGTGAAGGCGAGCTCCATTCTGTTTGATATCTCCTTGCCGTAGGATTTCTCCAGGAGTTCTTCAAAGCCCTTTGAAACCAGTGCCTTGTTGACAAGGAGTCTTGCCTCTGGGATTTTGCCTGCTGGCTTTGCCTTCTCCTGCTTCCTTTTTGTCGCTTTTCTGGGCATATGGGGCGGGAGGGATTTTCAGCGCTGCTGAAAGCGCCTGCGAGCGCAATGAGCAGTGCGTTTGAACCCTCGACTCCACGGTGACTATCAAACTTGGTCTTCAGCCGTGTGCTCTCCCGGACTGAGCTTGCGGCCTGATTATTTGGCTACCGCCCCGGTCCGGTGATGTAATTAATAATGGTTATGTATTTATATTATAAATCTTTCTTTAAGGGGCGGCTGGGACTGAATCTTCCAAGGGTATTTTTTCTTTTTTCAGGGCTCTTACAAGCTTCCTTTGATATTTTTCGAGAACAGAAAGGTCTACATCTCCAATATTTTCTGTGCTAACACTTGGAACCAATTTATCACCATATAAACGGGCAAAAGGCCAGGGAGTATTGGAGTCAGGGTATGTTGGATAACCCTTTAGATTGGCTGGCACTATACCAGTAGCAGCGCAAAATAAACGGAAACCATGATTTTTTAAAAAAGCAAGCGCTGCGTCTGCATGGGGAAATTTATATTCTTTCATACTATTTAATTAGAACCAGATTTTATAAAACTATTGGCTGAACAGGTCTTAGTGCGTGACTGGAGGGATGTTATAAATCCTGCCCCCTATGTGCTTTCCCCCGGCTTTCCTGAACTCTTTTGGAATGGAATTTGCCTCCTTCTTGCAGTGCTTTTCGCAGAGGTAGAGGGAGGCTATCTTCCTGGCTGGTTTTTTCTGGTCGAATTCCAGGAGAAGGAGCTCCCTGGTTGGGGTCTTTTTGCATCCCCTGGCATTACAGCCTGTCCTGAGCTTCCTTATGTCGAATCTCTGGAGTATGAACTGCATGGCTTCCATACGCCCTAGGCTGGATTTCCGTTTATCTCCCCTCAATATCAGGAGGGGATGATACAAGAGGGGGAACTCTGGGTTCCCTCTT
>JAUXAC010000212.1 GCA_030615035.1 Dehalococcoidia bacterium
GTGGACCAGGGTTCCCTAAACCTAGTAAAGATGGCCAGGAAAAAGAAGCCCCTGACCTGCGTGTTCCTGGGCTTCAACGGCAGCGGGAAAACAACCACAATAGCCCGAATTGCCAGATACCTTCAGAACAAAAAGCTCAAACCCCTCCTGGCAGCAGGCGACACCTTCAGAGCAGCAGCTATTGAGCAACTCGAGCACCATGGGGAAAAGCTCAAGCTCAAGGTGATAAAGCACCAGTACGGCGCTGACTCGGCTGCCGTGATTTACGATGCCGTAAGGCACGCAGAGGGCCAGGGCTATGACTTTGTGCTGGCTGACACAGCAGGCAGGACCCATGTGGACAAGAACCTTGCAGATGAGCTTAAGAAGGTATGCAGGGTGAACAAGCCTGACCTCAAAATCCTTGTAGTGGATTCCCTCACAGGAAATGACGCAGTGGAGCAGGCCAGGGAATTCAATGAAATGGTCGGGGTGGATGCCGTGGTCATGACAAAGGTTGACGTCAATACAAAGGGCGGCTCCATACTCTCGGTCTGCTATGCCATAAAGAAGCCCATCCTCTTCATAGGAATGGGCCAGGGCTATGACGATTTGGAGAAGTTCAGCCCCGGGAAATTCGTCAAGCAGGTCCTGGAATAAATAAAGCGCGTGCCGCAAATAGCCCACTTTCTGTCATCCCCCAGGCATTGAAGCCTGAAAGGGGTGATAGCATCTGTCTTAGCGGGAGTCAATGTCCCTTGCACCCGGCATCGCCAACAATCTCACCTTCGGCTCTTTCCCAGCTCAAAGGCATTTCTCCGTTGCCGGATAGTCCCTCTATCATTGCTCCGGAGCCAAAGTTTATTTCTGCATTTTTGGCACGGGCTTCTCAGCCCCCGCGTTCCCGCGGTGCTTGAGTGGGTGAGTGGAGCTTCCTGCCAAAGGGCCTCGCACAAAGTACTAAGCCCTCTAGCGCTATCTATGCGGCTCGCGCGATAATAACTTTGAAAGGGGGGTTTATAAAGATATCTTTGAAGCCAGGCTCACTAAGCAGTCTGGTTCTTTAACATCTGTTTACACAGTTCAGTTGCCCTTTCTGCCGCGCCACCAATATCATTGGATGATTTCAGTGCATTTTTACTAAGCTCTGC
>JAUXAC010000111.1 GCA_030615035.1 Dehalococcoidia bacterium
CGGGATCCTGGACGGTTTTATTTTATCAGTCAGTTCAATAACTTAAATAGGAGTAATTGACATGGATTATTTTAAATACTTCAAGGTCACCGGTGTTGCTAGTAAAACCGAGTATGCCGATGGCTTGACCAGCAGCGCAGAGGCCCCCAAGCGGCTAAAAAGTATCATGATTAACGTTGCGGCCCGCGAGGGAAACAAGGTTCAGGGCTGGCTTGAGAGAGAAAAGGTCTTTGAGCTCCCGGACGCCCTTATTGATACCCAGGAGCTTGTTGGTTCAGATGACTTTCCTATGAGCATGAACGCCCTTAATGAAATTCCGGTCGGTGTTGATATGCCGGTCGGGACCACCTTCAAGGTTGCTCTGGAAAGCGGGACCACAGAGTCAGATTTATACGGTGCCTATCGTTACGAGATAATCCCTTAAATCTGTTTACACCTCAGGAGGAATTATCATGGAAGATCAGCACTTCATCTTTGACCCGGGCACCCACACTTCCAAAAGCCCTAGTCCTACCAGGTTTAGACACCTTCTTGGTTCCGTAGACAAGATCGAGCAATATCTTACCATCCACAGCCAGGAAGATATTGTCAATATCAACAAGATACTCGAGAGTACTCTAAACCTTCAGATCTCAAATATTATTCAAAGGGTAATCGCTCAGGTTATAGGTGAGTATCGCGACGGTTTTGTTACGATCAAGAGCACAGAAGATGGACAGTTGCACGTTTACCTTGCCGGCTCAGATCCTTTGAACCCGATTGATGTCACAATTGGAGTAGGCGACCAGCTAATTGGCAAGGTGGAGATCGAGGGTACTTCCCAGGAGGTCAAGCGGGCTGTTATTTCGCAAAATACGATCGCTAATGTCCAGGTCATACCCCTTGTCTTGCTTAAGAAGCTATGCATTGTCAATATTGCTTTCACGGTGGACGCAGAGGCCGACATATACCTTAATAGTGACGCGAACCACATGAGCGGCCCTATGGATTTTGGAGCCGCAAACGAACCCAGGGGCTTTGTGTCTAACCATGGGAATTTTCCTTTAAAGACAATCGTAGGGGAGGCGTTCAAGATAGAAAGCGATACCACCGCACGCATATCCGGCTACGTTGTTTATTACGAGGAATAGTAAAGGAGCTCTCTCATGGCCCTGGGTGACATTATAGCCTTGCTTGATTCAGAGACTTTCGCACAGAATCAATCTCAGCCTTGCATCGTTCGCAAACGCAATAAAAATATAGTATTGCTCTGCTCCTCTGCTCCGACCGCTGTTCCCTGTTATGTTCGCTCGATTGCTATTAGCGACTCAGGCATTATTGACGCCACTCCCGAGGATTTTCTTTCTTTAGGTGCCCTTGCCGGGCGAGACATGGGCCTGATCCATTGGGTTGATGATATATTCGCAGTTATCTCTAATGACTCAGGCGGCGCTCAACACCTCTGGACAGTAGAGTGTGACGCAAATGGCGTTATACCAGCTACTTACACTGATTACATGGCCCTTGCCGGCGCAGCTAATATGTCTATCAGGTCAGACCTTCTTAAACCCCATGACGGTGTATTGTTAATTGGCCAGACCAATTCCATTACGCCTACAATGGTTCAGACCGCGCTTATCACAGACGCCGGATTGATGGGTGCCAGTCCCCAAGATTCCATGGACCTTCCCTTACGTCCCAGGATCCAAAGAATGAGACATGGGCTTGGAGATAGGATTGTTGAGCTATTCCGGGACGCTGGCCAGATCCATATAGTAACCTACTCTTGCACAGCTGGTGGCGATCTGCCTGCAAGTGTCATTGATGACTGGAATATAGCAGTTCCCTCAGGTGACCACATGGCACTTTCTAAGGTCTCAAACACCGTATATGCAATGTTTGTCAAGCATACAGATAACACAGGTAAGATCCACACGTTCTCAATTAACGCAAATGGAACCATCAACAAGAGCTATATTGACACCGAGCAGGTCGAGTTAGTACTTCATACCGCCCTGGAAATGACGGAAATGGGAGCGGGATATTTTTTACTTGGTTATAGATTCGATGCTACTACACTTCGGATAAAGACTTACTTTATAGCGCTTGACGGTACCATTCAAAACGGACATATTGGCACCATGGACAGGTCTTTTGCTACTGCTTCCGCCCTATTCTTTGAGCACCTTAACGCCGATATATGGACCTTGATTTTTTTAAGTCCAGGTACTTCAATTCATTTAAATACTATAGATATCGAGACACCTACCGAGGAGAGAGCTCACCATGAAATGATAATGAAGATAGGCCCCTGATGGATTATTTACAGTATATCCTTAACTCCATCCCTCTTATCATTGCCCTGGTTCTTTGGGCGGTCCACCTCGAGAAGAAAATGACCAGGATGGAGACGGATAT
>JAUXAC010000030.1 GCA_030615035.1 Dehalococcoidia bacterium
ATCAGGGTAAACCCCTTCTCCCCTCTCTTTGGTAGTCTCATTTTCTAGCCTCCTTCTCACCTCACCCCATTTTATTGAGGTAAATATGCCACAGATTATTAATACCCGGTGCTTGCTTGGTCCACCGTTCCAAGTAAATCAACAGTATAGGTGCCCTTGGTGGTGTCTGTGGCCAAATAGTTGACATCTCCTTGGCTGGGATTAGGGAGAGCCGCGGCTCCTCCTGTTATGTCATGAGTATAAAGTAGGTATCCATCCTTATCAGTAGTTACTTCATAGTCATAACCCTCTGGGTCAGTTACTTTGTCAGCACTAGCCGCTACCGAGGTTGCATCGGGGAAGACAGCCATATTGCTGGTAGCTACGGCTACCGGATTGGGCAGTGTGCTCAACTGGTTATCAACCATCAGGGCAATCACGGCTGTCTGGACGTTGGCGAACTCAGTGTCTGCCGCCTCCTCCTCACCGGCACCGATGAACCGCCCCACATTGGGGATAACCACCGCTGCCAGCACACCGAGGATGGCAACCACAATCAGCAACTCAATCAGGGTGAATCCCTTCTCTCCTCTTTTTGGTAGTCTCATTTCCTAGCCTCCTTCTCACCTCACCCCATTTTATTGAGGTAAATATGCCACAGATTATTAATACCCGGTGCTTGCTTGGTCCACCGCTCCAAGTAAATCAACAGTATAGGTGCCCTTGGTGGTGTCTGTAGCAAGATAGTTGACCAGCCCGATTGCGGCATCGCCGTCAGCAATTATATCGTGCTGGTAGAGTAGATATCCATTGCCGTCCAAAGCTACGTATGTAGCTCCCTCTGGGTCAGTTAGTTTGTCAGCGCTACCCGCTACTGACGTAGCATCGGGGAAGAGAGCCATATTGCTGGTAGCTACGGCTACCGGATTGGGCAATTCGCTCAACTCGTTATCGGTCATCAGGGCAATCACGGCTGTCTGGACATTGGCAAACTCAGTTGCTGCCGCTTCCTCCTCACCGGCGCCGATGAACCGCCCCACATTGGGGATAACCACGGCTGCCAGCACACCAAGAATGGCAACCACAATCAGCAGCTCAATCAGGGTAAAACCCTTCTCTCCTCTCCCTGGCATTCTCATTTTTTCACCTCCTCCTTGCCTTATTTTCCCTTGGCTAATATTTAGCACAGATTACTCGTAACCGGTGGTATCTTGCTCTACCGTTCCCGAAGCATTAACATAGTAGGTGCCCTTGGTGATTTCGGTGGCGACATAGTTGACCAGGGTGTCTGTCGTTGCGTCGGCATCTATATCGTGCTGATAGAGGATGAAGCCATCCTTGTCAGAGCCGTCGGTGTATGCATCTCCATTCGGGTCATTCAGCTTCTTGCCGCTTGCGATTGTCGCAGTAGAGGGGAATTGGCTCATATTGTCAGTAGCAGCAGCCTCTAAGACGAACGTCAAAGCTGGTAATTCACTCAGCCCGTTATCGGTCATCATGGCAATCACCGCTGTCTGGATGTTGGTCCTCTCGGTTGCCGCCGCCTCCGTTTCGCCCCTGCCGATGAACCGCCCCACGTTGGGGATGACCACCGCCGCCAGCACGCCGAGGATGGCGACCACAATCAGCAGCTCAATCAGGGTGAACCCCTTCTCGCCTCTTTTGGGCATTCTCATTTTTCACCTCCTTTTCAATTATTTTGCCCTTTTTAATGACTAACCAGGTGTTGGTGGCACAACACCATCATAAATCATAGGGCATGGTGATGTTACCTGCAATCCTGCGAATGGGTGATTTTTGAAGTAAGGGGGTAGTGCTTTTGGGTGATTACGCCGCTGTAGTGCGAGGTTATTGGGTGACCTCACCCCTCAAAGAGTCTTCGACCTGTGTCCCCCTCTCCTTGATAAGGAGAGGGGGAATATTTTGAAAAGAGGGGCTAGCGCCCCTCTTAAACACCCCCAAACTGGAGGGACGGGCCGGTGCCCCTCTTAAACACCCCGAAACTGGAAGGAGAGGTTGGTGCCCCTCTTAAACGCCCCGACAATCATTAAATAAGAGCAAGGAAAGTTAACGAGAGGCGAAGCCTCCAAATATGTTTATGGGAGATTTAGAGGGATGAAGCCCCTCTAACATAACTACTACCCCCTTCCCCTTTTTTTGGGGATGGGGGATAATGGGGGAGGGGGTTAATAAACAATCTTATTGTTCCTTGTATTTGACAAGCCCTTTTTCAACTGCGTAAGCCGCTGCCTGACTTCGGTTTGCCAGGTGCAGCTTCTCCATAATATTGCGCAGGTGTGTCTTCACCGTGTTCTCGGAAATGAACAGGGAATCAGCAATTTGCTTGTTGGTTGCCCCCTGAGCCACCAGTTGCAGCACCTCTCCCTCTCGTGGGCTCAAGTTAGAATCAGTTTCCTGAATAGCTTCCCTCTTCCCCTCGGCTTCCAAGCCTTTGAACTCAGTGAGCAGCTTTGTTGCCATAATGGGAGAGACTATTACTCCACCCTGGGTAATATGAAGGATAGCCTGAATCAGTTCCTCTGGTTCGGTGTTCTTAAGAATGTAGCCCTTGGCACCAAATTTTACGGCGGCAAAGAGGTCAGCCTCGTTGTCAGAGACGGTCAGGACGAGGATATTGACCTGAGGCATCTTTGTCTGGAGAGCTTGAGTGGCTTCCAAGCCGCTACAATGTGGCATATTGAGGTCCATCAGAACTATGTCGGGGACAATTGCTTCGGCCTTTTCTATCGCCTCCAGTCCGTCTGATGCCTCCCCCACCACTTCCAAATTTTCATGGTTGGCCAGCACCGCAGTGATGCCACGACGAAATAGGGCGTGGTCATCCACCACCAGCACTTTAATGGGGTTCATTTCACAACCTCACTTTCTCAATGGGGAGGCTGACCCTTAACTCTGTTCCCTCCCCCGGGGCGGTAGTGATGGTCAAACTGCCTCCGAGCCCCTCTGCCCTCTCTTTTATGATGTTTAACCCGTGGTAGCCGGGAGGGGCTTTTTCAAGGTCGGAAAGGTTGAAGCCCTGCCCATTGTCCCTGACTATCATCTCCACTGACGTATCGGTATTTTCCAGTTTCACTTCTACCTCATTGGCTAGGGCGTGTCTTCTGACATTAGTCAGTGCCTCCTGGGCGATGCGCAGTAGTTGCAATTCGACAACCGGGGAAAGCTTGGTGAAGGGTTTAGAGACACGAAATTTAACTGGAATAGCGTTATTATTGCTGAATTCCCGGATATAGTTGGCCAGGGCTGTTGTTACGGGAAGACTTTTTATCTCGGTGCTTAATTGGTCGATGGATTCCCTGATATCCTCGTAGGTATCCCGCACTACTTTCTGGACTTCGCCAATCTCGGTGAGTGCTTGCACCGTGTTCTGTGAGGCGACTGAATCACTTACTGCCTTTGTTTTCAGATTAAGGTAACTCAGTGACTGTGCTACGCCGTCGTGTATTTCCCGTGCAATTCTTCGGCGCTCTTCAATAATAGCCTCCCTTTCTATGCGCCGGCGAATGTTCAGATTGATGCGGTAAGGCACCATGGCAACGACAAAACAGAAAAGGGTGTAGATTATCAGCAGGGTGAGATTGTATCCCTGCATAACCCAGGCAATTCTCTCCGTGAACTGGCTCAGAGTCAGGTGGGCAATGGAGAGGGAGAGGGAGGCAGTGGCTGCCAGGGTAAGGGCAATCTTTTCCTCAAAGAGAAGGGCGGCGGTCATAATGGGAGCGAGGGAATAGAGCAAAAAGGGGCTGTTCAGGCCGCCGGTGTAGATAACCAGCAGGATGCAAATCAAAAAGTCGCCTATCAGGATTAGATAGGTCATCGTGCCTCTCTCCCGCCAGCGGAGAGGAGAGAAGACTCTCAAGACGGAATAGGCGGCGAGTGCAAACATCAGGATTATATAGAATTGCATGGTAGGCATTACTTGCAGATAGCTCCCCAGTGGAACCTGGGTGAACATCACCGCCAGTGCGTACGCCAAAAAGCGGTAGACAGCTAGAAACTGGTAGGCTTCCCTTTCATACCTGGTCTGCATGTTTGTACCTTCTTGCTAGTAGTCTAAATAGTAGTTCGTCAAATAGCGAATGTCAAGGAGTTAAAACGAGACTATTTGGTAAGCTATCCCCCTGACTTCCTCCCTTGTTAAGGGAAAGGGGAGAGGGGGAAAAGGGGGAGCGAAGCTCCCTCTTTGCACCACAGTAGCTATAGTGTCTGATTGGCTAGCTCAAGATGATACCTGGTATACCTCTCCAGGTTCTGCACTTGCCTTGGGCTCAGCATCTCGCAAGCCCAGTCCCAGTGGAAGGAGACAAAAGCACCTATTTGGCAGTCGGTAATAAATCCTGTGCCATTGAGCTGACGTAGCACCCTTTTCTCCCTCGGTTCACCCAGCTTCAGCTTGCCGCATTCCAATACCAGTGGTTGATGTTCCACGACCAAGTTAGTTGCTTCCATTTCCTTGACCCGACCCCAGCCAATGCGACAGTTTTCCATAGTCTCCAAGCTATGGCCAAGCATGCCCGTGTGGCTGTGTACATCAAAGACGTGGAAATTGTGAAAAGGCCGGGCACCAAGAGGCGGCTTGCTCAGTAGGTGCCCTAGTGTCTTCGGGTTTAATCGCTTGGCGAATCGCTCACGTAGGGAATTGTAGAACTGGGTCAGGTCGACCCGGTCCAGTAGCTCGTTACCCAGCCAGTATGCCTCCACGACACGAGCATCAAAAGCATCAGGGATGTGATTGCTACTGGCAATCAGCTTGAGATAGGGATAGGCTGCCTCAAACTTTTGCAGGATAATAATCAGTCCCGGATCAGTATGCGTTGCCGCGCAGTAATCAAAAAGAGTCCTATTATCGTCGCCGCCGCAATAACCGAGCTTATTTGGCATAAAAGCGTATCGGGCGAACTTAATGGTTCCATCTATAATCATCTCACTTCTCCACGGGAACTGGTGATAAAGCCTCCTTTTGGATTCTGACCTTTGGTGCAATATACCATAGCCCCAGAGTAGCTACGGCAATGAGCAACATGCCGGCTATTTGCTCCAGCGAATATATCTTGGCGTCAAGGATAGCATAGAGCAGACTGGTGATGACCGAACCCAGCACCAGGAATGCTGGCAACCACTGAGGCTGGGGCATACTTCAGTCCGGTGTAGAAGCAGGAAACGTAGCCAAAAAGGAACACCGAGGTCAGGATAACCCAGCCGAACTGCTGTCCGCTGAGACTGGCTATAGTGCTTAGTTTCCCGGTCACAGCCAAGAAAACCAGCATCACGATAGCTCCAAAGAACATCCGCCCGAAGGCGGCCACATTTGGGCTAACCTGCTTCATTACCCTTTTGGCAATGATAGCCTCAACTGCCCAGAGGAGAGTAGCTGCAAATATCATTAATTCGCCCCCGCTGATGAGCCATGACTTTGGCCACCCCAGTAGCAGGATATTACCTCCGACTAAGGTCGCCAGGGCAGCTATATGGAATTTGCCCAGTCGTTCGCCAAGGAAAGGTACAGCCAGGATGGCAACCCAGATAAAGAGGGTTTTGTGGATAAAGGCAGCACTCACCGCAGTACCTAAGCTCAGGCCGTAGAAGAATAATAAAAATGGAATGCTACCGCCCACGCCGCCAATAACCCCCAGGGTTAGCCACTGTTTGCGTGATAAACTTTTCAGTTCTGGTAATGCCTTGGGTAATATCAAGAAGGCGAAAAGCAACGCCGCCACAGCCACGTTCTTGACGGCAGTGAAGATGAAGGGGTCTTGCATTTCCATTACGGCGAACTTGTTGATGTAGATAGCTAAGCCGCTGATGAGGGCTGTTGCCAGGGCGAAGTAAAGCCCCTTCCTGTGCTTTTCCCAGTTTAAAAGCCCTTTGGTCTCATTCATTCCCGTTCCTCCTTCTATCAATTAAGTGTCTTAGAGCGTTGCCGCTTCGGCTATCTCTTTATATAAATTAATTATTTCTTTGGCCTCATCCTCCTCAATTTTGGCAATCACAGTGCCCAGGTTGACCAGCACCCAATCACCGGCATTCACTTCAGGAACGAGGGTTAAGCTAACCTTATGCCTGGCGCCGGCAACCTCAATCTCCGCCCAGGAATTTTCCTTGACTTCAAGCACCTGATATGGTATCGCTACACACATATTTCACCCCAGGACTTAGTCCACCTCCAGGCTTTCCAGAAATGCCTCACTAACATCGACCATCTTCAGTTTTTTGCTCCGACATTGGGGACAAAATGGCTCACTCTTTTTGAAGGAAAAGGTATGACCACAACCTTGGCAGAGGACAGTTGGGTCGAAAGTCTCAATTTCAATCTTTGCCTTTTCGGCAGCAGTTCCCGTGGCGGCTGCTGTTAAGCAGAACTCCAGATTGTCCGGTGTGATGTGGCTTAAATTACTCAATTTCACACTTAGGGTGGCGATGCGCTTCCCATTGTGTTTCTTGGTCTCAGCCAGCGCCGTCCCTACGATGTTTTTGGCGAGGGAGAACTCATGCATGGCTGCCTCCATTCAGTTCCTGAACCACCATATCAGCCACTACCGGTATTGCCTTTTCTACTTTGGGCGTGCATTTCTCGGAGAAGATATTAGCATCAGCTACTTCAATACCGAAAAAGACGATATCTTTGGGCAAATTCAGACCGAGTCGGTTGCCCAGCTCAAGCGCAGTAGAAAAGTCTATTCCGTGAGTGGAAGCCGCGTGTCGGGTATTATTAAGTGTCTCAGGCTCAAGGCGGTAAATTTTTCCAACCTCTCCTTCGCCGGTTTTTATCGCGTCAATGATGATGGCTCTATCGTAGTCCGCCAGCAGTTCCAGCAAGTTCAGGCCAGCCATGCCGGTCTCCATTACGGTTACCTCTTCTTCGTTGACTCTATCTTTAAGCGCCCGGGCAGCCCAGATACCAACACCATCATCCCCCATAATAGGGTTGCCCATTCCCAGAATCAATGTTTTCATTTTCAATATCCCCACTCACCACCTTGCCTGCCCTAATCAATCTCAGGCTAATTTTTTAATCAGTTCCCCCTTGCTATTGTAGATGTGTATTGGTAAGGGGTTGCTTCCAGGGAACGCATGGCTGGCGCAGGCAAGGCAGAGGTCATAGGGGCGCCAAGCCATTTCAATCCGGTTTAGCAGTCCCTCGGTTATTTCTTTACCCGGTTTAATGAGTGCCATAGCTGCTTTCTTTATTGACATGTTAACTGCAGCGGCATTATTGACTGTGGCTACAATCAAATTGGCTTTCTTAATCACTCCTCTTTCATCGGTGAAGTAGTGATGGATTAAAGTGCCTCGGGGTGCTTCCACGATGCCGACACCTTCGTCAGGGGTTGCCGTGGGGATAGTTCGGATATCAGTGCTGGTGATTTCTGGGTCCTGGACGAGTTCCACCATCCTTTCTGCAGCGTACAGGAGTTCTATTAGGCGAGCCCAGTGCATAGCCAGGGTATGATGGACTGGCTTGCCCCCTAGAGTGGTATACATCTTCTCGTAGGCTTCTTGGGCAAGCGGTGTTGTCATGCCGTCGGCAGCATTGAGTCGGGCCAAGGGAGCCACGCGGAAAACGCCGCTGTCTTTGCCATCGACAAACCCTTTCCAGCCAATTTTCTTGAGGAAGGGGAATTTGATATAGGTCCACGGCTCGACGTGCTCAGCAATGTGCTCAAGGTATTCATGAGGAGCAAATTTGGCGAATTCTTTGCCTTCAGGGTCAACTACTCTAACCTTGCCGTCATAGAAGTTGACTTTGTTATTCTCGTCAACCAGACCCATGTAATAGGTACGGTGGGTATAAGCGTCACTGACTATCATATCAACATAGTCCTTGTTTTTGAGGACTATATCGTCAAAGACCTTCAGTGACAGCTGGGCGAATTCCACAGAGTCCTTGGCTATTTGCTCGACTTCTTTTCTTTCCTCTTCATTAAGCCCCTTGCTGACACCGCCGGGCTGACCAAAAACCGGATGCACAGCTCTACCACCGAGCATTTGGATAACGTGGTGGTTCTGCTTGCGGGCATTAATTACCGCGCCACCTAATTCCATGCCTACCTTGGCAATTACTCCCAGGATGTTGCGCTCGGCTACAGGAGCGTCCGGCCCCATAATGAAGTCGGGTCCACCAAGGATATAGAAGTGGGTGGTATGGTCGGTAACATAGAAACTGGAGTAAAGAAGTTCACGAAGTTTTTTAGCGGGGCTAGGTGGGTCAACGTGGAACAAATCATCCAGCGCTTTAGTTGATGCCGTGTGGTGGGCTTCAGGGCAGACCCCGCAGATTCTCTGGGTTATCTGGGGCATGTCTTCTGCCAGCCGCCCCTCACAGAACTTCTCAAAGCCCCTCAGTTCCGGAACTTGAAAGTAGGAATTTTCTACCTCACCTTTATCATTGAGGAAGATCTCTATTTTGCCGTGACCTTCCAATCGGGTGATGGGGTCAATTGTTATCTTTTTCATTTTATTCTCGCCCTCCTTAGAAGGGAATCAGGTAGACTGTAGCGGTAGAAAGTACCTACCGGGTCGAGGACATCGTCAACAATTTTCTGGATTTCCTCAGGGTCGTTAGAGTCAATCACGGAAGCCAAAGCATTCAAGAAATGGGCTCCCTGGTCAATAACTCCTTCTACCGGTCCGTAACAACCGGTGCACGGCATATTGGCCAGGGGGCAGAGAGCACCGCAGCCACCCCGGGTAGAAATGCCGGCACAGGGTATTCCCTGCTCCAAAAGGCATACTTCTGGTTCGGGAATAATTTCCCAGGTCCGGTAAATTTTGTTAATTTTCTTGACATCTCTCTTTCGCTCGCACTCGTCACATACCGCCTTGACATTGTGGGTTATCACCGTTCCCGGAGGGGGTAATTTACCTTCAATCAGGGCTTCCAGAGCCAGCCAGATTGTCTTTTCTTCTGGCGGACAGCCGGGAACTACATATTCCACATCCACCGTCTGGCGCAGAGTCTTTACGGTATCAAAGAACTCGGGGATGGTAAGTTCACCCTCTGGTACTTTACAGCTTGTCTGAGGTGTGATTTGCTCCTTGTTGTCGGTTGACTCTGTTTCCAGGTAAGCCCGGTCAAAAATCATCTGCCGATTGAACATATTAGCCAGCCCGGGGATACCGCCTTCATAGGCGCAGGAGCCAAAGGCGATCATTACCTTGGATTTTTCACGGAGCATCTTAGCTATGTGTTCCTGTTCTGAGTTTCTAATCGCCCCGTTGAACAGGCAGGCATCAATGCTTTTATCGGGCATAGCTTCAACATCTTTGTACTTGACATCAATGGCTACCGGCCAGAAAACAATGTCAACGGCTTCAGCCAGTTTGAGGATTTTTTCACCAATCTCAAGCTGCGCAATCTCACAGCCGCCGCAGCTAGCCGCCCAGTATAGTGCTATTTTGGGTTTAGCCATTCTCGCTACCTCCATTACGGGGGAATGGTCCCAACTTTCTTATTTGTTCTGTCATCTCATCAACTATGGAAGCAAAGCGGTCTCCTTCTGATGCTGAAATCCATTCCATGCGTACCCGCTCATCTTCAACTCCCATCTGGGACAGCAGTTTCTTCAGCAGGGGCATGCGCCGCATTGTCTTATAATTCCCCTCAGAGTAGTGACAATCACCGGGGTGGCAGCCACAGACGAGCACTCCGTCAGCCCCTTTCTCAAAGGCTTTAAGTATAAAGGCGGGTTCTACCCTGCCGCTGCACATAACTCGCACCACTCTCACATTGGGAGAATACTTTTTGCGAGAAGTGCCGGCAAGGTCGGCGCCAGCATAGGAACACCAGTTGCACAGAATGCCCAAGATCTTTGGTTCAAAGCTCATACCAGCACCCCCTCAATCTCAGATAAAATTTGCTCAGTGGTGAAGTGCTTGCCAGTAATGGCAGCGCTGGGGCAAGCAGACACACAGACACCGCAACCCTTGCACACCGCTTCATTAACACTGGAGATTTTCTTCTCCTCGTCAAAGGAAATTGCTTTGTAGGGACAGAGTTCATTACATATCCTGCAGCCAGAACAAAGCTCCTCATCAATGACGGCGGTGGCGGCTTCAATCTCAACCTTGCCTTTGCTAATCATTGCCAGCGCCCGGGCAGCGGCGGCTGAAGCCTGAGCCACAGTGTCGGGGATATCCTTTGGACTCTGACAGCAACCAACAACGAAGACGCCGTCAGTCATGGTGGCTACCGGGTCGAGCTTAGGATGCTTCTCAAGGAAGAAGCCATCTGCTTTTCGGCTCAGGGAGAAGATTCTGGCTAACTGCTCGGCGTCAGCGGTGGGCTCCAGAGCGCAGCTCAGAATGACCAAATCAATGGGAAGGCGCCGCTTACGCCGGGTTAGCGTGTCCTCAACAAGGACAATCAGTTTACCCTCCTCTTCAGGAGTCTCGGTAATATTGGTAATCTCACCGGCGCGACCCCGGATAAAGTTGACTCCCTCTCTCTGGAGGCGCTCATAGAACTCTTCATAGCCAGAGCCGGGGCAGCGCATGTCAATATATAGCTGATAGACAGCTGCTTCAGGGACTTTCTCCTTCAGTAGATGGGAGTATTTCAGCGAATACATACAGCAGACCCGCGAGCAGTATTTGTGGTAATTCTCATCGCGGCTGCCGGCACAGTGCAGGATGGCTATGCTCTCCGGTTTCCGCCCATCAGCCAGGAAAATCTCACCGCTGGTGGGTCCCGATGCATTGGACATCCTCTCAAACTGCAGACCGGTGATGACATTATCATAGCGCCCATAGCCATATTCATAGATTGCCGAGGGGTCGAACTGCTGAAAGCCAGTGGCGACAATGATGTTGCCAACATCAACCTCAACAATCTCATCCTCCATTTCATGATTGATAGCTTGAGGTTCACAGGCTTTTACGCATTCCAGACATTCCGAACAGGCAGCGCAGTTCAGGCAGCGCTTAGCCTCCTCAATTGCTGTTTTTTCGTCAAAGCCAAGCTCAACCTCGGTAAAGCCCTCTCTCCGCTTCAGGTCAAGTATCGGCATCGCTGTCCTTGACCTTGGTTGTACTCCCTCCTTTGAGACTTCTTTGACCTTGGTAAGTTCCTTTGGTCTTCCTTCACGTAAGTCGGTTCCACTTAAGTAGCGGTC
>JAUXAC010000008.1 GCA_030615035.1 Dehalococcoidia bacterium
GTGTATCATTTTCTACCTACCTCCTTTTATTTTGGTAGCGGGGGCAGGATTCGAACCTGCGTAAACGGCTTATGAGGCCATTGAGCAACCACTACTCCACCCCGCGACGCCGCTACCGTTCGTCTTTTACCTTGCCTCATCAAACATTTTTGCTAATTCTTCTAACCCATCCAATGTCGTTAAATCGCTGAGCTCGGGCAAAATGCCCAAGGGGATGGTGGCAGCCTTGACCGTGGTTACCTCTTCCTGAGTCATTGCCGAAATGGGCTTGGTTTTAAGGAGCTCTTTTGCTGCTCGAAAGATGTTTCCATTAAGCCTAGCTATTATTCCCTCAAGTCAGCTGGTATGCAGATAAAAGGCTTCCGGTCAGGGATTACTTCCCCCTTCCTATTGGCGGGGTAAATGACCCGGTACTCTAGGAATCGGCAGCGAAGTTCAGTAGCACCAAGGTGGGCGGTATTATGGACACAACCAACACAGTGGCGCCGGAAGAGGTGACCTTTGTTAAACTTCTTAACAAGAGTGCAGTAAGTTCCTATCATCTACGGTTTCCTTTCAAACTTCGTTGGTTTACGACATCGGCAATACCACTGCCCGATTCTTCTCTCAGGGATCATCCCGAGCCTGCAGCCATTGACTGTTTCGCCCTTCTTATTCTTGTACCACCACGGAATCCACTCCTCGCAGCCCTCCTTGCAGAGCTCCCGGTCCCAGTCCAGACCATCGCTACTCAGAGCTGGCTCTCTACGCATTAGTCTATCGTCTCCTTTATGCCCACTCTCTTGGTATACTCCTCAAAGGTGAGCCCACAATCCAGACACTTATTATTTCGGAAGTAATGTCCGTAAAGGCTACGCTTACTATGGCGTTTCCATCCCAATATTTTATAAATTTCCAATCCGGCTTTGTGTTTCTTAACCAAGTGATTAGCACATTCTTCCTGAAGGCTTTGCTCCGTGGCTCCTGTCTGGCTGAAAACCGCTATCTGTTCGCCTTCGTGCATTAACAGTAAAACGTGGTCATCAGGATGCTCCAAGGTAAACCCCCGGTCGGCAAACTCACCGAGACCCTGAATTTGCGCTTGTGTTGTCATGTAGACCTCCCTTCTAGTATTGCCTCAGCCTCTTTAACAGCTTGGGTCTCGAATAAAAGCCCCTGGGCGGCCCTGTCCAGCACCTCCCTAAGTGGGGTGCAGCGCTGATGGTTCCGTGCCATGCGTATAGGGTTGTTCTGGATATACCGCAGGGTTGTCTTGAAGTCTTTATGACCCATGATTTCCTGCAGAACCGATGGGTCGCAGCCCTCGGCGGCGGCATAATTTGTACCAAATGTGTGACGAAAGGTATGCGGGGAGCACCGCTTGCCTTCAATGCCTGCCCGGTGGCAAAGGTGACGCACCAACTTGTAAATGCCCTGATAGGTCATCGGCCCGCGCTCCCCCAGGAAGACGTGCTGCTCGATGCCGCCACCATTCCTGAGTGCCAGCAGACGCCGGTAGGTGGTCTCGCTGATCGGGACCGTCCTCGACCCGGTCTTCCCCTTGAGAACCACGAAGCCCGGTATCACGTACTCCCAGACCAGGTTGGCACACTCGTCCGCCCTGGGCCCGACGTCTAGGAGAAGGGTGGACAGGGCGCGGTCCCTGGAGGAGAGCGGCAGGCTAAACAGGGAGTAGAGCTCCCGGTCGGCGAATATCCGCATGGTCTTTTTCTTTAACTCCGGCGGCCTGACCAGTTTCATAGGATTGGGTATTTCCGGTGTCTTACCAGGCAGTGTGGGGTGCCAGAGTTCGAGCTGGTTGTACATAGCCCTGATGGTGCGGAAGCGGGCGTGGACAGTTTCCGGCTCAACACCGTGGGGGTTAGCTTCGGACGTGATGGTGAAGCTGTTGAGATAGGATTGAAGAGGCTGGGGTGTCGTGGGCAAATCGGGGAAGGACCTCTGAAAATGCACCAGGTGCATCCGATAATCCTTCAGAGTCTTGGGGCGGAGTCCGCCCCGGCTGAGCATAAATTCCTGAACGGCTTGTTCAGTTAGCATAATACCACCTCCCTACTTGCATCGTGACACTTGGACAGGGAAAGACAAGGCAACCTTGACTGCCGATTTATAAATTCACGAAGGGAAATTACACACGTGACTAACGAGCCATGACGAAAGTTATAGAAAATGGGCAGGTTGATGGTGGTAGAGGGGCGTGATATTATGGGGGTGTTGCGGGAACTGGGCAGCTGACTCTGGATCCGTAAGGGAAGGTTCGAATCCTTCTTCCCCAGCCAGTCTGAAAACATTCCAAACTCGTTTTCGCCAAACAAAAGCTCCTGCCGGCTGGCAGGAGCTGCTTATTTCCAACTCTTCAGGGCTGGTAACAGTGCTTTAGCTCACAGGCTAATGACGTCATTATGCAGAATCAGGTCTAAGATTTCCCCCAAAGTCGCCGGCTTACCCACCACTATCTTACCAGTAAGCCCTAATTCTCTTACACACAATTGTCCCGCCAGAATACTTACGCCTTTTTCCTCGAGGCGTCTTAAGCGTGCCAGTAAGGGAGAGTCTTCAGTCAACAACTTGACAGCAGTATTCCAGCAGACAATCGCTATCGGTCTGTCCTCACGTTCGGGTAGAGCCTCCAGCAATGTAGCCAAGATTTCCAAGCCAAGGTCAGCATCGCCGGAACCACAGCCTTCAGAACTTAATAAGATAACTTTATCCCTTGATTCACCCATTGCCTCTCCTTTATACGGAACTCAGATTAACGCCACTCCCACTTTATGAATGGCTCTTTGATATCTACCATCGCATTCACTATTAGCTCAACCAAGCCACCATAGAGAATGCCACATTTCTCCCACATATCATAGTAATTGAATAGGTCTCTAAGCTGACCTTTGCAGTTGGAACAGGGTGCGCACACATATTTCTTGATTTCAGGACTAATCACGTCCTGGAAAACTTCCAGAATCTGTTTAAACTTCATTCTGCCGGAAACACTCCCCCTCCAATCCGGAAAATTCATCGGGGACATAATGGCAAACCCGCTTCCTCCACCACAGCAGTAGTTGTCCACACCGTGTGGCTCCATTTCCCAGAACTGCGGGCAGATTTGCCTTAGGATTCTTCTCTGAGGCTCAATAATTCCCATCAGCCTCACTATATTGCAGGGGTCATGCAGGGTAACCGGAAAGTCGTTCTTTTTGGGGTCAAGCTTGAGCTTACCATTACATACCAGGTCTTCAAGCAGTGGCAAGCAACTTTCCCTGGGGAAATTAGCTTCGTCAGTGATTACCCTATCAGCAATAACGATAAGTGCCTTATGAGCGTGCCCACATTCGCCGACAACTATCTTCTTCACCTTGAGTTTCCGGGCAATCTCGGTTTGTTTGAGCACTATTCTAGCGAGCTGGACATCATCGTACCACACTCCGTAATTGGTCGCTTCGTAACCAGCTACCTCACTGGACAAAGTCCAGCTTATCCCGGCAGCCTCAAAGATGATGGCAAAGGCTTCCGGGTTCTCCATCCATGACAGATATTCCCCAGAGTTGTGGATAACCAGGATGTCCACTCCCTCCTTATCAACGGGTATTTCTATTCTCTTACCCGTTTTTTCCTCAATTTCCTCCTCCATGAACTGGACCATATTCTTAAAGGCTTTAGGACTTATTCCGGTGCTGGCGCCCACCTTGAGTTGCTGAACCGTGCCCAGCTCATGGAGTTCCTTGGCGGCAATGCCCATTTCCTGACTGAACAACTTCCTGAGTTCGTGGGTTATCAAGCCGTTGTCGCTGCCCAAGGGACACCACGAAGCACATCTCCGGCATATAGTGCAACGATAAGCTAATTCGGCTAATCTGGCAATTGTTGTCCAATTGAGCTCAACATCATTTCCGGTGAGCTTGGCGAAGGCTTTGCCTCCTTTATCCAGGTATTTCTTTTTAATCCGGCGCAGCACTTCCGACCGGTAAGTCGGGCGATAAATCTCCTGCTCCCCACTGGCAAGATATATCGGGCAGGCTTCGTTACAGGTCTGACATCTGACACAGCTATCCAGCGTAAGCATCAACTGTTGCCAAAAAGTCCAGTTATCCTCTTTAGACAGCAGCTTCTTCAGCCCGCTCAGGAACCTTTTAACCATTCTATCCTCTTCCTCTTTGCTTTTCGGTTTAGGTATACCAACAACCGATACTCCATCCAAAGAGGATTCATATGTGTTCTTTTGTTCCTCAGTAAGTGGCTTAACTGGCACCTTGCTATCCGGTTTATCATAAGGGTAAGGAAGCGGCACCAGTTCCTCAGCGGTAATATCCAGAAGCTGTTCGTCTGGATTCTTGCCGATGTCACTCAGTCTTATTTTTTTCTTTTTCATTTCTCTTTTCCAGAGGTATCTTCTGGCATTCCTTGGGCTACCTCACCCCAACTCTTTCCAGACTGAATATGAGGGGCTGACCAACCTATAGGTTGATTGAGAAGTTTTTTCACCCTTCTCTCGATATCGCTTCCTCTCAGGTTTGGTACATGATCCCAGCGCAGTTCGTGGTAATATCTGAAGAAAAGCTGCATCATATGGCTGAATGGAATGTATATCAACCAAGGTACAACAAACAGTACATGGAGTGCACTAAACAAAGGGGGGTTAAGCTTATGTTCCCATTCAAACGCAAGCTGGCCTTTTACGTATCCCATAACGGCAGGCATGCTGGCGCCATAATAGAATTGAACCGCATAAAACCCTCCCCCAAGAGTCACCAGCACAAATACCCACTTCAAATAATGTATCGGGGGATAAAAAACTTTTAGCTTTTCGTCTGTTATCCTTTTTATGAGTATGCCAGCACCGCCAACGAAAATCAGTGCCGTGGCAACACCACCCCACACCAAACTCCAGATAGAGGCGGTTTCAATATCTATGGTCACAGCGCCGATAAAAAGCCAGGCATGCCAAAGAATAAGCAAGTAAAGCCCAATATGGAAGGGAAATAAGAAGTACCAGAACCCCCTGTTCCGGTGGTAATACTCCCGCAAAAGAAAGATATCTTTTGCTACCGATATAAGCTTTTCTTTAAAGCTTACGTGAGTTTTAGTCCACCAGTCAGACAGTTCGTAAACAGAACTTCCACGATAAAGTTCCCACCTTAAGTGCAAGGGGGCATTAGCGTACTTGACCACCCTCACTATAGAAGCAATCACACAAAATAGGATGCTTCCGTAAAAGATACCGAGAACAATACCACCCATCTATTCTCCTTTTTGCGTTAGACGCGATTTGCCTGGTAATTAAAGACTCAAGCTACACGCATCCAGTAGGTTTGGGCAGGCCAGCCACCTTACAGGCTCCTGCTGCCGGCCCCTTGGGGAACATCTGGTAAATATATTTGAGGTCGAGTCCGGTTTGTCTGGTCAACATCCGGATCGGTGGAGCAATCTCATATTCGAGGAAATAATCCCTGAGATAATTCACTACCTTCCAGTGGTCATCGCCCATGGGGCCAGAAGCCTCTTCCTTGGCCAGGTCATCAGCCACTTCCTTACTCCACTTTTCCGGCTCCTGGATGAAACCGTCCTCATCAACTTCGAGCTCCATTCCTCCAAGTACAGCTTTCGGCATGTGTTACCTCCTATTTCTTAATAAATTTTTCTGGGGACTCGTCGAATTTTTTCTTGCAAGCTTTGCTACAGAAGTAGTAGTCTTTACCTTCATAGGTGCTGGTAGCCCTTGGGGCGGCTCTTACTGCCCCGAAGAGTTTAGCCACTTCAGACCCCACCTCTATTTCCATACCGCATACTGGACATTTAACAGTTCCCCTTTCTTCAGCCATCATCTACCTCCTTTAAGTTTTGAGTCTTGAAAATGAGGGCTGGCGTTTCCGTTCCCGTAATGCCAGGGATACGAAAGCGTCTGCCCACTGGGGCACACCTAAAGCATGTAGGTGGGTGTAGGCAGCGAAAACATTCTTATATACGATGCCGTCTGCCCTGCCACCTATCCCCTGCCCACGTCGCATCCGATAGGCAAATTTGAGGCCATTTGATTTAGACAGTCTTGAGTGGTGGAATTCATGACCCCAAAATGTCAAGCCGATGGGGAATAACGGGTTTTCATCAGCAACCTCAACCATTACATAGCCATGAGCCTGAGGTTGCTGGTATATTTCTACTTCAGCGGGGATTACGCCAATCATATCATGCTGTTCTCCACGCCAACGTATACCCTGGCATAAATACATAAGGCCGGCACACTCAGCATATACCGGCAAATAGTCTTCAATTGCCTGAGCAATATGCTGGCGGAGTCGACGATTGGCTTCCAATTCTGGCAAAAATAACTCAGGGAAGCCGCCACCGATATAAAGACCATCAATCTCAGGTAACTGTTGGTCCCGCATGGAGTCGATAAACACCAATTCGGCGCCGGCCCGAGTCAGCGCCTCAAGGTTATCCGGGTAATAGAAGGTAAAGATGCAGTCAAGCATTACTCCTAACTTGACCACAGCTGTTTTACTTTCGGCGACAGTAGCCACTACGCGTCCGCCTTTGGCACTACGGGCGATATTAAAAATACTATCTAAGTCGAGAGTCTCTTCAAGACGATGGCAAATATTGTTGATTACAGTCTCCTGACCAGCCTCCCGGTAAGGTATCAAACCAAGGTGTCGCTCAGTGATACTCAGGCTGAGATCTCTTGGTATGCTTCCGACGACAGGTATCCCGCAGTATTGTTCTATGGCGGTTACCAGTTTGTGCTCATGCCGGCTTCCCGCCACATTATTCAGAATTACCCCAGCGATATTGGTCTCTGGCTCGAAACGCTGGTATCCAGTTACCATTGCCGCTATACTACGTGTCATACGGGCGGTATTGATTACCAGAATGACCGGACTTCGCAGTAGTCTGGATATCTGGGCAGTACTCCCCCGACCTGTTGAATCAAAGCTGTCATATAGACCCATTGCTCCCTCAATAAGAGCCAGGTCTGCCCCCTGACATGCTTGCTGGAAGGAAGCCAATAATGTCCTTTCAGGCATTAAGACGGCATCTAAATTGCGACAGCTTCTGCCGGCTGCGGCGGTAAGCCATGAAGGGTCAATATAGTCAGGGCCTTTTTTGAACGACTGCACTACAAAGCCGCGCCGCCTGAAAGCAGCACATAATCCGACACTGATAATCGTCTTTCCGGAGCGACCTTGAGGGGCAGCAATAATAACACGGGGCGGCCACTGGTTAGCATGAGCCTGTGATTGACTACCTACCATTACTGCTTTAACCCTGCTACTTGCCTTTGAGCACTACACAGGTGATGCCGCCAAAGCTTTGATACTCAATCTTGTCTTCTTTAGCCAGTTCGCCCATTGCCTTATCGACCAGGTATTTCTCCACACCAATCGCCCGAGCTACATCTCTATTCTTAGCTTTGCTCACCGTTCCCATGTATTTCAGTATCCTTTGCTTGAGTTCGTCAGTTACCAACTCGCTCAATCACATCACCTCCCTCTGACCGAGGGTCGTCCTAATTTTATCTTCCCAGTGAATTTGTGAGGTATTTACCACCTGAATTGGGTTGTCGTTCTATAAGTTTCTACAGCATGAGTAAAGTCATCAATATGCTGCTCGGTAAAAGGTATTCCGGTAAGTCGGAAGAAGGTCTCCCAGCCTACCCTCTCTATCCATTCGCCCACCCTTTCCTCCGGCCGGGCATTTTTGGCATAAACTTCGACAATATTCTTAATAGCACTGACAACCTCGGGCCAGCGTGGCGGGGTGTTCGGCAAATAAGGAATAGCTAAACGGGAAAACTTGGGAGCACTCCTGGCATTGGAGACTTTGCCCCCGACATAAATAGCTATACCGTCACCCTCTGCATCAGCAATCGGCAGTGCCGGACACACCGTGAAGCAGTTAGCGCAGTACATGCACCGCTCTTCATTAATGACAACGCTCTTTATATTTGGGTCGGAATGTCGCCGGATAGCCCCAGTAGGACAGGAGGCCATAGTTGTCGGAATTTCACATACTGCACCTAATCTTTCATGCTCTATCTTTGGCGGCTTGGTGTGTATGCCAACAACGGCTAGATCCGAACAATGAACAGCACCGCACATGTTTATACAACAGGCTAAGGCAATCCTCAGCTTGGCTGGTAGTTTCATAGTGATGAAGTAGTCATAAAGCTCGTCCATTATCGCTTTCACAATTCCCGAGGCATCTGTAGCTGCACTATGACAATGCACCCAGCCCTGGGTATGAACAATGTTGGAGATAGATTTTCCGGTACCGCCTACCGGAAGACCAAGCTTTTTTACCTCCCCAATTATTGGCTCGACTTTGGTCTTGTCTGGAGTTATGAACTCAATGTTATATCGGCTGGTGAATCTAAGGTGCCCATCACAGTATTTATCAGCTATGTCACAGAGGTCGCGGATAAAGTCTATACTTACCAGCTTGGGGGAGCCTGCCCTCACCGTATAGATTTCACCCCCAGTCTCAGATACGTGCCTCAATACTCCCGGGCGCAATATCTCATGATATTTCCACTTCCCGTAATTCTTTTTTAGTACTTCCGGCATCATCAACTTGTAATCGGGAGGACCAATATCAGTTTTAGCCATTGCTAACCTCCTTTTTTACTAACCTTTCAATTAATCGAAGAAAACATAGGGATTTGACCTCGGTTTATATACCATCTGTGGAAGTGGCTTCAGTCCCATGGCACGCAGGAATGTCTTTAGCCCTACCCTCTCAATAAGCTCGGCAATTCTTTCCCTAGTCCTGCCGTTTTCATCCCACCACTCCCACGCCTTGCCCACCAGTTCCTTGAACTCGGTGTATGGCGGCTCCATCCTCATGAAGGGAACCAATACCCAAGAGAGGTAAGCCCCCTTGATTATAGGCGCTTTGCTACCAATCAGGATAGTCGCCCCTCTATCAAGACCCGGCCTCAGAGCTTTAGGCATCCTGTTTATGCAGTGCATGCACCTGACACAATCCTCCACCTTCAGTATCAGTTCGGCTGCTTTCTCATCCCACTCCAGCGCGTTAGTGGGACACTTATCAATGACTACAGTCTTAATATCAAAGCCGCCTTTTGCATATTCCCTGACCGCAGCCTGGTCAATCCTGAGGCTATCCTTCCAGGTACCGATTATGGTGAAATCGGACCTGGCTATAGCTGCCACACAGTCGTTGGGGCAACCAGAAGCCTTAATTTTGGATTTATATGGCCACCTCGGTCGGTGTATCTCGTCTTGAAATGTCATAGTCAGGTCATGAATTATGTCAGGGGTGTCTATGCAAGCAAATTCACACCGAGCCGGTCCGACGCAACAGGTTGGCGTCCTCAAGTCTCCCCCTGACCCGCCTAAATCAAAGCCTATTTCCGTCAGTGCATCAAAGCAAGGCTGTAGATTGGCGGTGGTCGTTCCCAGAAGTATGATGTCGCCAGTTGAACCGTGGAAGTTGGTCATGCCACTGCCATACTTCTCCCACATATCACAAAGTTCCCTCAGGGCTTTTGTAGTATAAAACCAGCCTGCGGGCTGGTTTACCCGCAAAGTATGGAAAGATTCAATATTAGGAAACTGTTCGGGAACATCGGAGTACCTACCTATAACCCCTCCCCCATAGCCCCTAACGCCAACTATACCGCCGTGTTTCCAGTGGGTTATCTTCTCCTTGAAAGATAGTTCCTGAACTCTTAAAAGGTCCTTTGCTGCCGGGTTCCGCTTAGCCATCCTTTTAATTTCTGTAACATAGCTTGGCCACGGACCTTTCTCAAGCTCATCAAGCTGGGGGGTCTCACTTTTAGCCATTTAGCTACCTCCTGTATATGTGATTTTTATGTGATATTATGTAAATGGTTATTGAATATAATTTTAAGAACGCCGTTTGGCATTATAGCACTCGGTATAATGGTTGTCAACGGGTAATTCTTGTCCGTCACCGTTATAGATTTTCAGATTCCTTAACAAACCCCGAGAAGTTTTGACAACATAGCCCCAATTCGGTTATTATTTCTCGGTATAAGTCTACTACCCAGAGTCAAACACAATGGGCTAGGTTATGGTCTTAGAACATTTACTGCCACAAAAAAGAGCCGCCATTTTGGAAAGGTGGTTCCAACTGATACTGGAAACTTACCCAGCTGATACTTCAAGATTTTTAAAACAGGAAAAGGACAGGTTCATTAATCCGGTTGGATATACGATTTCTCAGGAGATAGAGGCACTATATGATGAACTCCTCCAAGAAATGAATTCTGACAAACTCGCTGCCTGCCTCGACAATATTATCAGAATCAGGGCAGTCCAGGATTTTCCTCCATCCCAGACCATTGCCTTTATCTTCCTTCTAAAGAAAGCGATAAGAGAAGAGTTGACAAGTGAGATTGCGGAAAATCGGGTCCTTGAGGAGTTATTGAAATTTGAGTCCAAAATAGATCAACTGGTTCTGCTTGCCCTTGACATATATATGAAATGCCGGGAGAAGGTCTTTGAAATCAGAGTAAACGAGGCAAAAGCGGAAAGAGAGCGGGTACTCAAGCTGTTGGAAAGAACAAATCTAACTATGGAGAGTCAGAGCGAGAGATAGAATGAGTGCCTTCTATGCCCTCTTAGCAGTCGCAATACTTGTTCTGTTTGTCTTCATCGGAGTATGGGGACTGGGTTTGTATTCCCTCTTCGCAGTTATAATACCTTATGCAGCCATTGCCACGTTCATTGTCGGATTTATTTATCGCGTCCTAAAATGGGCAAGGGCACCGGTCCCATTCCATATACCAACAGTCTGCGGACAGCAGAAATCTCTCCCCTGGATTAAATCCAATAATATTGAGAGCCCCTCTAGTACCGCTGGTGTGATAACCAGGATGGTCCTTGAAGTGCTTCTTTTCCGCTCCCTGTTCAGAAACGAAAGGGCTGAAGTAAAAAGGGCAGAAAAGCTGGTATATGGCGGCAACAAGTACCTCTGGCTAGGAGGCCTGGCTTTTCACTGGTCTCTTTTAATCATCCTCTTCCGGCATTCAAGATTCCTGCTTGAACCGGTGCCTTCCGTCGTTCTTTTCGTTCAGAATCTTGACGGGATTTTCCAATTAGCGGTGCCGACACTCTACATAACCGATTTCGTTATTTTGGTAGCCTTGACTTACCTTTTCTTTAGAAGAGTTATTTACCCGCAGATACGTTACATCTCCCTCCCCTCTGACTACTTTGCTGTTTTGCTCATCTTTGGCGTGGCTCTTTCCGGGGTTCTCATGCGGCTGTTTTTCAAAGTGGATATTGTGGCAGTGAAGGAGTTGGCACTGGGAGTGCTCAGTTTTCACCCTGTCATCCCGGAGGGGATCGGCTTACCCTTTTACATCCATCTATTCCTTATTAGCACTCTGCTAGCTTACTTTCCCTTCAGCAAGATAATGCACTCGGCGGGGATCCTCCTCAGCCCGACGAGAAACCTGAAGAATAATAGCCGCATGCAACGACACGTCAATCCCTGGGATTATCCGGTCAAAGTTCACACCTATGAGGAGTGGGAGGACGAATTCAGAGAAAAAATAAAAAAGGTTGGACTGCCCCTAGAGAAGGAATAAAAATGCCAGATAACGTATCAGCACCAGAGGAATTGTTGAAGATAGATTATACGCCTCCCAAAAAGAGTTGGCTGGAGCCGACTGTTGAATTCAGAAAGGGCACTTACTGCTACAGTGCGCCAGCAAAACACCTGGAATATCTTGGACTCCCATACCCGAGGGAATGGCGTCCCTATGAAGATGACTGGAAACTCCCGGAAAACTGGAAGAAGACAATACTGGCCGGGATGAAAGACCGCTTGAAGAAGTACCGTTCGTTTCAGCTCTTTCTGGATATCTGCGTGAGGTGTGGCGCCTGTGCCGACAAGTGCCATTTCTTCATCGGCTCCGGAGACCCCAAGAATATGCCTGTTCTCAGGGCAGAGCTCCTGAGGTCGGTATACAGAAAATACTTCACGCTGGCCGGAAAGGTCTTCGGCAAGTTTGCCGGAGCCAGAGAACTCACCGAGGATGTGCTGAAAGAGTGGTTCTACTATTTCTATCAGTGCACCGAATGCCGCCGCTGCTCGGTTTTCTGCCCTTACGGCATTGATACCTGTGAAATAACGATGATGGCCAGAGAGCTGCTTGATTCGGTTGGTTGCGACATAAACTGGATCCTTGACCCGTCGGCTAAGTGTTTCCGAACAGGAAACCACCTCGGTGTTCCCCCTCATGCCTTCAAACCGACTATAGAGGCTGCTGTAGAAGAGGTAGAGGAGCTAACCGGCATCAAGGTGGAGGCACCAATCAACAAGAAGGGCGCTGAAGTGCTCTTTGTCGCTCCTTCTGCTGATTACTTCGCCATGCCCCACTGGTTTACCTTCATGGGTTATCTTATGCTTTTCCACGAAATCGGACTCGACTACACCTGGAGCGCCTTTGCCTCTGAAGGTGGTAACTTCGGTCTCTTCCACTCCGCGGAGCTGACAAAGAGACTAAACGCCAAAATATACGCCGAAGCGAAGAGGCTAGGGGTAAAATGGATTCTGGGTGGAGAATGCGGTCATATGTGGCGGGTCCTCCACCAGTATATGGATACTTTCAACGGCCCCGCCGATTTCCTGGAGGAACCGGTATCTCCGATAACCGGCACCAAATTTGAAAACACAAAGTCCACCAAGATGGTTCATATCTGCGAATTTACTGCCGACCTTATCAATAACAATAAATTAAAACTGGACCCTCGCCGAAATGATAAATGGAAAGTAACCTTCCATGACTCCTGTAACCCAGCTAGAGCTATGGGACTCATTGAGGAGCCACGGTACATTATCAAAAATGCGTGCAACTCTTTCTATGAAATGCCGGAGAATACCATAAAAGAGCGGACTTTCTGCTGCGGGAGCGGGTCTGGCATAGGCACCGACGAGAATATAGAAATGAGGTTGAGGGGAGGCCTTCCCAGGGCAAACGCCATAAAGTACGTTCATGAGAAATACGGGGTGAATCTAATGGCCTGTATCTGTGCCATTGATAAAGCTTCCTTCCCACCCCTCTTTGAATACTGGATTCCTGGAATAGAGGTCGCCGGCGTTCACGAACTGGTGGGGAATGCGCTGGTGATGAAGGGAGAGAAAGAGAGAACCACTGACCTGCGCGGTGAATCCCTCAAAGAAACGGAGGAAGAAGTGGATGCATGATGCCGATAAGATCATGATTGGACTATTTACCTTCCTCTGTATAATAACCCTGCCTGTCTGGTATGTTATAGCTAGTGGGAAAGCCGACTATGTGCCCGAACCAGAAATCGTTACCGAGGAAAAGCAATGCATAGAGTCAGCACAATACATGAGAGATAACCACACGGACTTGCTGAATGAGTGGAGAGAGTCAGTCGTTCGTGGGGACAACCGGACTTATGTAGCCAGCGATGGTCAGGAGTATAATATCAGTCTTACCGACACATGCATGGACTGTCATTCGAACAAGGCTGAATTTTGCGACCAGTGCCACGATTACGTAGCAGTTGAACCTGACTGCTGGGATTGTCATAACCCGCCCGAGGGGGATGAATAGATGAAGGTCAACCGGAGAGGATTCTTAAAGATAGCCGGACTGGCTACATTGGGGCTTGTAGCCAAGCCAGCTTTTGATATGCTCTCGGGGCTCAATCTGATAAAGGCTTCGCCGGCAGCAGGAGCTCTGGTGGGCGCAAGGTGGGCTATGGTTGTCAACCTGAAGGCGTGCCTGGCAAAGGATGGATGTAGAGAGTGCATAGATGCTTGCCACCGCATCCACAATGTGCCTGTTTTTGGCAATTCAAAGGATGAAATCAAATGGATCTGGACTATTCCGTATGATGAGGCGTTCCATGAACAGAAACACGAATTCACTGAAGGGGTTTTAAAAGATAGCCCTGCTCTCGTGTTCTGCAATCATTGTGATAACCCCCCTTGCGTAAGTGTCTGTCCCACGAAGGCTACATGGAAGAGAGAAGACGGAATAGTCATGATGGACTATCATCGGTGCATTGGCTGCAGATATTGTATGGCCGCCTGTCCTTACGGCTCAAGAAGCTTTAATTGGAGAGACCCCCGACCTTTTATCAGCGAGACAAATCCAGACTTTCCGACCAGGGCGAAAGGGGTTGTGGAAAAATGCAACTTCTGCCAGGAGAGGCTTGCCCAGGGTCTTCTTCCAGCATGCGTGGAAGCGTGCCCGGAAAGGTCGTTAGTTTTTGGTGACCTGGGAGACCCCGGCTCAGAGGTAAGGAAAATTCTTCGTTCATACCATACCATTCGCCGCAAACCTAGTCTTGGTACAAAGCCCGAAGTTTACTACCTGGTGTGAGGCAGTATGTTTGAAAAGGCACTCAGTGGCAGTCGAAGATACTGGGGATGGATAACTCTGCTGGCCGCAGTTAGTGCGGTGGGCTTTGCCTTCTACCTCCAGCAATTGAGCTACGGCCTGGGAATAACCGGCATGAGCCGGGATGTTTCCTGGGGTCTCTACATCGCCAATTTTACATTCTTCGTGGGTGTAGCCGCTTCAGCGGTTATGGTAGTCCTGCCCTACTACCTGCACAACTATAAACAATTTGGGAAGATTACCGCTTTGGGAGAGTTCTTAGCCGTTGCGGCGGTGGTGATGTGCGGATTGTTCATCTTTGTTGACCTCGGTCAGCCGGCTCGGGTCTTCAACATGATACTTCATCCGTCCTTCAGCTCGCTCTTAGTCTGGGACATGATTGTCCTGTCAGCTTACCTCCTGCTTAATCTAGTGATTGCCTGGTCCACATTGGATGCAGAGCGTAAATCAGAACCACCGCCGGCCTGGGGAAAACCTTTGATACTGCTTTCTATCCCGTGGGCAATCAGCATTCATACGGTTACCGCTTTCATCTACTGTGGTCTCGGTGCCAGGCCTTTCTGGCTTACCGCCCTTCTGGCGCCCCGCTTCCTCGCTTCAGCATTCGCTTCCGGACCCGCCCTGCTGATAATACTGTGCCTCATCATAAAAAGGTTCACCAAATTTGACCCCGGAAGGGAAGCACTGCAAAAGGTAGCACAGATTGTCACTTACGCCATGATTATCACCATGTTCTTCCTGCTGGTCGAACTCTTCACTGTCTTCTACAGTAAGATACCCGAGCACATGATTCACTTCCAGTACCTGTTCTTTGGTCTGGATGGGAAAGCGACACTTGTGCCCTGGATGTGGATTTCTATTATACTTGCCCTAACGTCTATTGTCCTCTTGATCAACCCCAGCACACGCCGAAGGGAGAATATCCTAGCCATAGCCTGTGTGATGGTATTTGTTTCCATCTGGATAGATAAGGGGCTTGGTCTGATTGTACCCGGATTTATCCCCTCGCCTACGGGTGAAATATTTGAGTATTGGCCAACGGTGCCTGAGGCGTTAATCACCCTTGGCATCTGGGCACTGGGATTCTTAATACTCACCGTCCTATACAAGATAGCCATCTCAGTTTCAGAGGAGACATCAACCTAGAAGAAAGAGAGGCTCTCTTTGGGTGCAGATATTGTGTCTTTTTCAGGTCAAGGAAATACTAGAATAAGAAAGGGAGGCTAAAAATGGTTTCTACGCAAGGTGGACAAGAGAGTCAGCTCATTAAGGAGCTGGTTGCCACCGCCAGAAAAGTGCTGCCACAGTTGGAGAAGTATAATCAAGAACAAATCGATGAAATAGTAACGGCAATTTCCTGGGTAGGCGGCAAACCAGGAAATGCTGAGTATTTAGCCAAACTGGCTACGGAAGAAACGGACTATGGGAACGTTGAAGATAAAATAAAAAAGATTCGGAACAAAACGAGAGGTACTTTAAGAGACCTTAAAGGCGAAAAAACTGTAGGCGTGATAGATGTGAATGAAAAGACGGGCATTACCCGCATAGCTAAACCCAAGGGGATAGTGGGAGCTCTCATTCCGGTGACTAATCCGGAAGCAACCCCTATTCATAACGCAATGATTGCCTTAAAGGGAGCTAATGCGATAATATTCGCCCCTCATCCGCGTGGCAAAAAGACATGCGCCGAAGTAGTGCGCTTCATTCATGAAGAACTGGCTAAAGTTGGCGCTCCCCTAGAAGCGGTGCAGTACATTCCTGAACCCACCATAGAACTGAGTCAGGAACTTATGAGAAACGTCGATTTTGTTATTGCCACCGGGGGCGGAGCAATGGTCAAAGCTGCCTATAGCAGCGGAACACCAGCTATCGGTGTTGGGCCAGGAAACCCCCCAGTTATTATTGACTCCTCGGCAAATATTGACGACGCTGCTGAAAAAATATCTATCGGAACAATATTTGATTACAATAGCAGCTGTTCTAATGAAAGTTGTTTAATTATTGAAGACAGTATCTATGACGAGGTTCTTGAAAAGCTAAAAAACAAAGGGGGTTACTTATTATCTGACACAGAAAAAGGGAAACTGGAGAAAACCCTCTGGGTGAATGGGGTTCTGAATCGTGACGTAATCATTCGGTCTCCCCAAGTTATCGCCAGCAAAGCTGGTCTTAGCAAGGAGGCAGCACAGGCCAAGTTTTTCCTTGTCGAGGAAGAAGGAATAGGCAAGGATTATCCTTTTTCTCGAGAAAAACTGTCAGTTATACTGACACTCTATAACTATAGTACCTTTGAAGAAGCTATTGATAAGGTTAATCAAATCTGTTCTTTTAGCGCTCCAGGCCACTCCTGTGGCATTCACTCCCATAACGAGGAGCATATTCAAAGACTAGCCAAAGCTGTCCCGGTATGCCGCGTCCTGGTAAATCAGGTTCATGTTTTTGGTAATGGCGGTTTCTTTAATAATGGACTATGGTTTACCCTATCGCTGGGGTGTGGTTCATGGGGGGGTACAACCACCGACGACAATTTAACTTATTATCATCTCATTAATTACACTAAACTGGTGAGAACCATACCCGAGGTAATTCCTAACGATGAAGAATTGTGGGGAAACTACCTCAGAAAGTACGGTTAAGTAAAGACAAACTGCGGGGGCTCTTCCCCCAACCAGTTTACACAACCTATTCACTTCAGGGTAGCTCCTTGTCAAATTATGCAGAAATAGCCACTAGACATCATTCGCATTAGATTTTCTCACGGGTGTGTTAGTTGGAAAACTGGTTTCTTATTTCTGGGTTTTGGTCGGTGAGGGAATATCAAAGTTACGGACGAGCTCGATAGTATCTAATAGGCTTACCGACCCTTTGATGATATCTAGGTTGACAAAGGCTTCACTTCTCAATACACCGGGGATGGTGGCCAGTTCGGTTTCCCAAAAGTGGGAATACTCCTCTGGCGAGCGGGTGACAACGATGGCGATGAGGTCAAATCTGCCGGTGACAAAGGCCAGGAAGCACACATGTTGATTCTGAGCTAGTTTCGTTGCCACTTTTCTCATATCTGCCACCGAAACCTGCACTGCCGTAATGCTTACGAAGCCATAACCCAGCTTACGCAGATTTGGCACAGCAACTATCTTTATGATGTTCCTATCCAGAAGATGCTTAACTCTCTTCCGTACCGTGCCCTCAACCACCCCCAGCCCGCTAGCTAAGTCTACATAGCCCTTCTTGCCATCTTTTTGCAACTCCAGTATCAGTTTTCTATCAAGCTCGTCAGTCATAGCAACCTCCCAAGTAAAGTTTGATAGTTAATTATAACAGACTCCCGTCGGCAGGCAAAGATAACTCAATGCCTTTGTTACGGTTTTGGTAACAAAATATTATGAAATGACCGAATTTTTACATTTTCCCAAGAAATATTTCATCTAGAAGCACACTGTCAGCTTAGCCCATACGTAAAAATTACCGTCATTAGCTTGACAACCTACTTTTTTGGTGCTAATAATAATCAGCCACGCTGCATTATTAAAAATTCAATAGCCTGACTCTCATTTCATAGTGCTTCTGCCGAACAGTTAAATATTTGGTGGCGAGGAGCAAGTACAATTGGCTAAAGTAAACAAAGAAAAAGGCGTAAGCGATTAAAGAGGCTGATGAACACGATTAATGTGTTTCCAAGCCTTTTTTATTTTGTGGGGAAATAGAAGAAGAAAAAATTTAATATTAACGGGGGCTTAAAATAATGATTATTGGTGTTCCTAAAGAAATAAAGACCGAGGAATATAGGGTTGGTGCCCCACCTATGGCAGCCGGAGTACTTACTCAGGCAGGTCATCAAGTGCTGGTTCAGACTAAAGCTGGAGATGGAAGCGGCTTTACTGATGAAGAGTATGCCAAGGTTGGAGCTACTATAGTAAGCACAGCTGAAGAGGTCTATGGTCAGGCAGAGATGATTTACCACGTTAAGGAACCGCTCGCTCCTGAATACCCGCTATTAAGGAGAGACCAAATTCTCTTTACCTATCTTCACCTGGCGGCAGCTAAGGAAGTAACGCAGGTGCTTATGGATAAGGGAGTAGTTGCTATTGCCTTTGAGACAGTGGAGCTACCCGATGGCACTCTGCCCTTGCTTGACCCCATGAGTCAGGTCGCCGGGAGACTAGCTACTCAGATAGCCGCTCAGTATCTTGGGAAAATGTATAAAGGCAGCGGGAAATTGCTGGGCGGTGTCCTGGGGGTGCCACCTGCCACTGTAGTCGTCCTCGGTGCTGGCAACGTGGGTGCCGGGTCTGCCAAGGTTGCTTACGGTATGGGCGCCCGCGTTATTATTGTCGACATAAGTGTCGAGCGCCTGCGCCACCTGAGTGAGGTATTGGGCGGTCACTGTGAGACACTAGTTTCAAATCCACATAATATTGCTAATGCGGTCAAAGAGGCGGATGTAGTCATTGGGGCGGTTCTAGTTAAAGGTGGTAGGGCACCTATTTTGGTTACCAGAGAGATGGTCAAAAGCATGAAGCCCGGTTCGGTTATCGTTGATGTTGCCGTAGACCAGGGTGGATGTATTGAGACTACCCATCCTACCACCCATGATAAACCTACCTTTATTGTTGATGATGTTATCCACTATTGTGTTACCAATATGCCAGGAATGGTCCCCCGAACTTCCACCATGGCCTTATCCAATGCTACCTTGCCTTACGCCTTAAAGCTGGCCAATCTGGGTTATCTGAAAGCTCTGAGGTCCGATGAGTCATTGAGGAAAGGGCTTAATGTGTATAAAGGTAAAGTTACCAATAGATTGGTGGCTGAGTCACTTGGCTTAGAATATACTCCTTTTGAACAGATAGAACGCACCTAACGGGTGTGGTATTGCCCATAGTGGTTCTAAATTTGAACCTAAAAGTAAGAGCTTTCAAAACTAAATAGTCTCCCGAGGGAAGATGGATGAAGGCTGATACAGTTTGTCTCCGCTGTCACCAAAAGTGCGTTCTAACTGCGGAGGTCATTAACGGAAAAGTAGTAAGTGTTGTGGATGCGTCTCCGATAAACAGGATACCGCCCTGCAGTGAGGCTTGTCCCATAGGTATGGATATTCCTGGTTATGTCAACTCCGTGTCCCAGGGCAAGTTCAAGGAAGCTATGGAAATAATACGGGACACCAATCCTTTTCCTTCCGTTACCGGAAGGGTTTGCCACCATCCCTGCGAACTTGAGTGCCGTAGAATCGCTATCGATGAACCTCTCGCAATTGAGTGGGTCAAACGGCTGGCGGCTGAGTATTCGCTGAAGTCTGAGGGGAAACCTGTTCCCGCCAAGAGGACGAAGAAGGAAGAGATTGCCATTATTGGTTCAGGGCCGGCCGGCCTCACTGCCGCCCACGACTTGGTGAAAGCGGGATACGGTGTTACCGTTTATGAAGCCGCCCCAGTGGCTGGCGGCATACTAGCCACAGCAATTCCCGAATTCAGACTTCCCCAAGCTACGGTTCAAGCCGACATCGATTATATTACGGCTCTAGGTGTACAAATTAAGACTAACACACCGATTGGCAAGAGCCTGACAATTGATAGCCTCCTCGAGAAGTATAACGCTGTCTTGGTCTCCGTTGGCTGCCAGAAGTCTGCCACCCTAGCTATTCCAGGCTCAGATTTGAATGGTATCTATTATGCCCTACCCTTCCTAAAAGATATCAAACAGGGCAAGAAGATTCGTCTTGGTGGCAAGGTCGTAATAATTGGTGGCGGTAATGAGGCTGTAGATTCAGCCAGGTGTGCCTGCAGGCTTGGTGCTGATGAAGTTACTATTGTCTACCGGCGCTCAGAGATGGAAATGCCAGCCTGGCGCGAGGAGGTGGAGAATACCAAGAAGGAGAGTATCCAATTTAAATTTTTAACTAATCCGAAGAGATTTCTAGGCAACGAGCGGAACCAGGTGGTGGGTATAGAGTGCTATAAGATGGAGCTTGGTGAGCTTGATGAGACTGGCCGACCTCGCCCCGTTGCCATTCTGGGCAGCGAACACTCAATAGATGCTGATGCGGTAATAGTCGCTATTGGTCAGACCGCCGACATCTCATCCCTGGGGGGAGATAGTAAAGTGAAGCTAACTCACCGCGGCACGGTGGTGGTCAACCCCGAGACCTTAGCCACCGATATTCCTGGTCTTTTCGCCGCTGGAGATGTTATCGTCGGTGCCGGCACAGTGGTAGATAGTATAGCCACCGGACGCAAGGCGGCTTCTTCCATCATCAAGTACTTGGGTGGTCCTGAGCCAGAGAAGCCGGAAACCAAGGAAGCACTCATGCCAGAAATAGTGACTGACTTCATCGGTGAAAAGAGCCGCCAAGGAATGCCCACCCTAACACCTGCTGAAGCTGTCGGCTCTTTCCAAGAGGTCAGGCTGGGTTACAGTGACCGGACGGGGATTGAAGAGGCTAACCGTTGTATGAACTGCGTTACCCAATGCATTAAAGGAGTGACCATCCCTGATGTCATGTATCATCCTAACCGATTACTGTATCCATTAAAGAGGGCTGGGGAAAGAGGAGAGGGCAAATGGGAGCGCATATCCTGGGATGAAGCTCTAAACACCATTGCCGGGAAATTGAAGGAGATAAAGGAGAAATACGGGCCAGAAGCTATCCACATCTCGTGTGGTTCGGGTCAAAAGCATGTCGGACTGGAGACTATATCGATAGCTGAGAAACTATGGCCCTGTCCAAATACTCACTGGGGGCGGTATACCTGTCAAACTCCAGACGAATTTCAGAACTGGATAACTTTTGGAGACTCAATCACTTATGAGTTTGGACCAGACTACGAGCACTCAAAATGCATCGTGTTTTGGGGTTCAATCCCAGAAGTAGGTGTTCCATCTCAAACACGAGCGGTCTACAGGGGTCTGCGTAACGGGGCCAAACTGATAGTCATTGACCCCAGACCGGTGCCCATGACGAAGAGAGCTAATATGTGGTTGAGGATTAGACCGGGAACAGATATGGCTTTGGCTTTAGCTATGGCGCACGTGATTATAAATGAAGAGCTTTATGATAAAGAGTTCGTTGAGAAATGGTGCGCGGGGTTTGATAAACTGAAGGAGCATGTTCAAAAATATCCGCCCGGGTGGGCGGCTAAAGTAACCGGGTTATCCGAAGAGGATATAGTTAAGACCGCCAGGCTGTATGCCACTAATACACCCGGATGTGTTTACGTGCGATTAGGTGCCGGTGCTCAAATAATTACTTCCACTCAACAATCCAGAGCCATATCGATTTTAATAGCCTTATGTGGCAATGTAGATGTTCCCGGAGGCAACTTGTTATATTACCGGACTTATCGCGACGTGCTGTTCTGGCATATCTATGACATGGATAAGGGTATTATGGGCCCCGCTTCCGTAGAGGCAAAGCGGATAGGAGCCAAGGAATATCCATTTATGCATAAGGGCAGGGTCTGTGACATCCCTGGTACTATCCGAGCCATGGGAGATGGCAGGGTTAAAGCGTTATGGTGTGTTTGCAATAATCTAATCGTGGCGGAGATAGGTAGCTGGGAGATATGGGAAGTCATGAAGAACAAACTGGACTTCATCTTTGTATCAGAATTCTTCATGACACCAACCGCCGAACTGGCTGATATTGTGCTCCCAGCCGCTTTCTATCAGGAAATTGACTTGCTTGTCGGGGCTTTTGGCTATCCATCCAACTATATCTTCGCAGCGCAAAAGTTAGTAGAACCTCTGGGCGAATGTAAGGACGACAGGGAGGTAGCGATTGAGATAGCTGAAAGGATGGGAATGGACGTTACTCCCTGGGAGAGTGTTAAGGACTGGCTTAACTGGAGGCTGAAATACATGGGTCTCACCTACGATGAACTTTACCAGAGACCAGGCTCAAGGATAACACTGCCTAGAGAGTTCAGGCGATATGAAAAGAGTCAACCTCCTTTTGGCACTGCTAGCGGCAAAGTTGAATTATATTCATCAGTTTTTGAGGCGGTAGGATATGACCCATTACCTAACTACCAAGAGCCTCCTGATGGTCCGATAAGCACGCCCGAGCTCTTCAAGGAATTCCCCTTGATTTACACACATTATAGAACACTAAGCTACATGCACAGCGAGGGCAGGCAAATCGACCGCCAACGACGGTTAACCCCGGACCCCTACCTAGAAATTAATTCGGAAACAGCATCAAAACTCGGCATCAATGAAGGGGATTGGGTTTACCTTGAAACACCTAAGTCTAAAGGTAAATGGCGTATTACCTTTAAAGCACGGCTCATCCCTGAAATGCATCCGGATGTGGTCGCCGGACCCCATGGTTGGTGGTTTCCCGAGAAACCAGGACCGGAACATGGTTGCTTTGATTCAAATATAAATGCTGTGCTGACTCTTGACCCCCCCTACGACCCTGCCATAGGGGTTATGCAATGTCGAGCCTTTCTCTGCCGGGTATGGAAGGCTGAATCTCAATAGGGAAGAAAAATGTCAGGAGAGTTGACAAAGAAAATAGAGGGAATACTTCAAATGCCTGCCGAAGAGTTAAAAGGAGCTTTACCTCTTACTCTTGATGAAATAGGCAACTACGGCATTGAAAAAATGCTGAAGGAAGTGCCAGATTTACTATCTAAGATAATAGGAAAGCTGATAGAAGTTGATGCGGCAAAGTTTATAAGTGAGGTGCCTGAAGCTTCAGACAAGTTCATGGATTTCCTATGGGAAGGCGTAGGCGTACTTGCTGTAAAATCTAAAGAGTTAATGTCAGAGTTAGAGTCGGAGAGATTGATGTCAGTGTTAAAGAGGACTAAGCAGCTAAATGTCAATATCGAAGCTTCGGATAGCCCTTTAAGCGGTCACTTCGCCATAAGCCAGGGAAAACTCTCCGGGGGTTCGGGGTTACTGCACTTTAAAGACCAGGATTTTAGGTTTCATGGTCCCACGAAGATATTACTGAAATTATTGAGAGGTGAGCTCGCTTTGGGTTTTAGTGACCCGGAGCTTATGACAGATGGACATCCAGGGTTCGCACCCTATATCAGCCCGGTAATACAGGGAATATCTAAAACCATTAAGGGTAAACAGTAATATAAGGAGGAGAAAAATGGTTAGTAAGAGGACAGAAGAGCTTATCAAATGGGATGCGGAACACATAATACATCCCTATGTTCCCGTTGGGCAAAATGCAGGATTGGTGATTGAAAAGGGCCACGGGATCTGGTTGGTGGACACAGAGGGCAAGGAATATATTGACATGGGGGCACAGTTGGGATATGCCCTCTTAGGTTACGGTCGGAAGGAAATCGCTGATGCAGTGCATGAGCAGATAAGTAACCTCGGCACCACCCATTTATGGTTTGGATGGTCCAATGCAAAGATTATTGAGTGTGCCCAGAAGCTAGCTGAGTTTATGCCAAAGGGGCTAGACTATTTTCACTTCACCTCAGGTGGTTCGGAAGCCGTGGACAGCGCTCTTAAAATGGCTCGCCTATACTGGTCGCTTCAAGGCAAGAACAAGTGGAAAATCATCTGCTTCTATGGTGCCTACCACGGCTTTGGAGGCGCCACGTGGAGCACATCTCTAGGCAGAGGGAATGCGTGGGAAGGTATCGGGCCACCAACGCCCGGTTTTGTTTTCATCCCATCTTACTACTGCTATCGCTGTATGTTCGGGATGAAGTATCCCGACTGTAATATGCTGTGTGCTCGATATCTTGCTGAAGTTATTCAGAGCGAGGGAGTGGGAACTGTAGCCGCCTTTATGGCTGAGCCGGTGATGGGTGCCGCTGGCCTGATTGCACCCCCGCCTGAGTACTGGTCAATGGTGAGAAAGATATGTGACGAGCATGATGTATTGATGATTGGTGACGAGGTGCAGAGCGGCTTTGTCAAAACCGGTAAGATGTTTGCCCTGCAAAATTGGAATGTCACACCGGACATAATGACCTTCGCCAAGGCGATTAACAACGGCTTCGTTCCTTTTGGAGGAGTGGCAATTAACGATAGGGTTTACCAGGTTTTGAAGGGTAACCCATTTTGGCACGGCTATACCTACAGCGGGCATGCGGTTGGTGCCGCTGCCTCAATAGCAACCCTTAACATCTACGCCAGAGACAAGGTAGTCGAGAATACTGTCAGGGTAGGCAAGCATATCGTGGAACGCCTTGAGGCTGAGTTCATGCCCCTTCCCTGCGTGGGCGGCTACACTGCGCTGGGTCTGATGATTGGAGTGGAAATAGTTGCCAACAAGACTACCAAGGCAGCATTTTCTCCAGAGATGAGGGGTAATATCCAGCGTCAGATGTGGGAGAGGGGAGTCCTGGCTCGACCAATCTCTGGCTATGGGGGAACCAGACTTTTCATTGGCCCACCGTGCATAATAACCGTGGAACAGGCAGATAAAATGCTTGACCGCGTATTGCCCGTAATAGCTGCCCTAAAGCCAAGTTAGATAATGATTTATAGTCTAAGAGAAGATGAGCTTAATTTCCTGATACCAAAAATCAGTAAAAAGGAGCACAAGACATAGTAATCTTAGCGGAGCCAATAAAAGAGGTATTAAAACTCAGGAACTATATCAATGGGAAATGGGTTGAATCCAAGGGTAAACTCCAAGATGTAATCAACCCTGCCACTCAGAAGGTGATTGCCAAAGTTCCGGTATCAACCAAGGATGAGGTAGATGCGGCTGTAGCTGCAGCCAGGGAAGCTTTCCCTAAATGGAGAGCCACTCCTGCAGATGCCAGGGTGAGTTATCTCTTCAAGCTGCGGAACTTGATAGAAGAACGTGCCGAAGAAATTAGCAGAATTCAAACCATGGAGCACGGCAAGACAATTCATGAATCGAGAGCAGAAACAAGGCGTGGCAATCAAAACGTGGAATTTGCGACCGGGATACCTTCGTTCATGATGGGATGTAACTCGGAGGATGTCGAGCCGGGCGTAGATGAGTATCTTATCCGACAGCCCCTGGGGGTCTTTGGCATGATTGCTCCGTACAACTTCCCATTTATGTTCCCACTTATGTTTCTACCTCACGGTATTGCCACCGGGAACTGCATGGTTCTAAAGCCATCGCCTCTGGCTCCCATCAGCCAGGTAAAGATTGCCGAACTACTAGATGAAATTGGCCTTCCGCCTGGCGTATGGAATATAGTCCATGGCGGCGCCGAAGCTTCGTTAGTCATGCTAGAGCACCCAGACATCGTGGGAATAGCTTTTGTCGGCACCACTAAAGTAGGCAAGGATGTCATCTGCCGAAAGTGTGGGGAGACCGGCAAGAGATTTATCGCGCAATGTGGTGCCAAGAACTTCCTGGTGGTAATGCCGGATGCCGATGTAGAAAAATCGGTGACACACATGATGCCATCGTTTTTTGGCAATACCGGCCAGCGGTGCCTAGCCGCTAGCAATCTTGTTATTATTGGTGACGATAAATTCTATAATAAGTTTGTAGATACGATTGTGGAATCAGCCTCCAAGCTAAAGGTTGGCCACGGGCTTGATGAAACAATTCAGGTTGGACCCCTCAAATCAGTGGATGGTAAAGAGAGGGTAATTAAATACATCGAAAAAGGTATAGAGGAGGGAGCAAAACTTAGGCTTGATGGGAGAAACCCGAAAATCGTGGGGGGCTACCCGGACGCATGCTTTGTTGGGCCAACAATTTTTCAGGATGCAACACCGGATATGACGATTGGCCGGGAAGAAATCTTTGGTCCCGTGATGAGCATTATGAGAGCCGAGAGTTTTGATGAAGCGATAGATATGATCCACAGTAATCCCTACGGCAATGGGGCGTCTATCTTTACCTCGAATGGCAAGCTTGCCAGAGAATTTCAATGCCGGGTCCAGGCTGGCAATATCGGTATAAATGTAGGGGTACCGGCGCCGGCGGCAAGCTTCCCGTTTGGAGGGATGAAGGATTCTTTCTTTGGAGTCTTGCACGGGGAAGGTCAAGAGGTCATCCGTTTTTTCACCGAGAGTAAAGTCGTTGTCCAGAGGTGGTTCTAGATGAAACCAAATACAACATCGGCCATCATCAGTTTGGCCGAAAGGCTTGAAAAGAGACCCGACAAGATTATCTCAATGACTTGACATAGTGCTATAATTGCTATAATTATATATAAAAGACTTTATTAGCCTTGAGGCCGAGCTAAGTACTAAGTTTGTCTAGCACTGAAATAATGTAGAAAAAGGGGGTGGTAATATAAGAAGCATCAATTTAGGAAGAAAACAGACTAAGACAAATTTTTAAAGAAAGGAGTGAAAAAGATGAAAAGGAAAATATTGTTAATCCCATTGGCATTGCTGTTAGCCATAAGCCTGGCTGCTATTGGCTGTCCGGCACCAGCTCCAGCTCCGGCACCAGCACCTGCTCCGGCACCAGCTCCAGCTCCGGCACCAGCACCAGCGCCAACACCGGCCCCAGAATACGGGCCTCCATCAGAGGTGACCGACTGGGTATTCCAGCCATGCTTTGATTCATCAGACGCCGGCTGGCCACTTGGTCTAATCCCCTGGATTAGGGACGTGGAAGCATCGACTGAAGGCACGGTAAAAATCGAGCTACTCGCTGTTGGCTCCATAACCAGCTCGGACGAGGCGTTCGGGGCTGCTGCTTCGGGGATGACCGACGTCTATGCTGGTTGGGCCACTGTCTATAGCGGAGATTTGCCCGAGGGTATGCACGCCTATGGAAACGCGTTTGGTTGTGCAAATCACTTTGAAGGCTGGGCCTGGGTAAAGGGAGACCCTAAATATCGTGTATATGATATTGTTGAGGCAGGAGCTAACAGGGTCAATATGCACTGGGCTGGTTGGTGTTCCCAGGGACCCAATGCCGCATTCCCCAACAAGCCCGTACGCAAATGGGAGGACTTCGAGGGGATCAAGATGAGGGCTGGTGGTCCTCAAGCGATATTCCTTGAAGCCATGGGTGGTGTACCGGTGGCTATGCCTGGTGGTGAGATATATATGGCGATAAAGCTGGGCACCATTGAAGGCACCTTCTGGGACACCGGCGGCACGGATGACATGAAATTCTACGAGGTTGTAGACTATGCAATCCAGCCAGGATGGTGTCCAAATCAGTGTCAGGAAATATACGTAGGCCTTGATAGCTGGAATGCCCTGACGCAGTGGCAGAGGGACCGCATCGACGATGTGTTCATGCCCAACTACTTCGAGTCCAGTCGACTGCACTATGCAGGAGTAATTGAGGCACTAAAAGCCATTGAGGATTACGGCGGCGAGGTTATATACCTATCTGATACAGAAATAGCCAGAATGACCCAGAGGTGCGTGGAGCTAGTATACCCCAAGGTCGCTGCACTATCGGCAGGCTCTGCCCAGGCAATCGAATTGCAGAAGGAATTCCTCAGGGACGTTGGTCGGCTGTAATCTTGAGTAAAAATTGGAGGGCGTATCCTTAGTGAAAGTTTGGAGCCAGATAGGCCAAACAATTGAGTCCACCAATGAATGGGCGGGGAGGGCAGTGTGGGTCGTTATCATCTACTTGATGTGTTTGGGTGTATTCGATGTAATGATGAGGTATCTGTTCAACAAGCCCTCTCTATGGATTTGGCTAACACTTCAGTTCGCTATGGTTACATTTGCTTGCCTTGGTGGGGGATACGCCCTCCAAAAAGGCGCATTCGTCAAGTTAGACATACTCTACGGTCGCCTTCCTACTCGTACCAAGGCGATTCTTGATATAATTACTTTTTCCTTCACTTTGCTATATTGTTCCGTATTGATATGGAAGGGGATAGAGGCAGCTAACGCATCTTTTACCATTCGCCAGATGACGTCAACTGCGATTCGGCTACCCCTCTACCACCTAAAGTCACTGATACCTCTGGGGGGTTTATTGGTTCTGCTGGTGGCAATAAAGAAATTTGTCCTAGATGTCAGGATAGTGCTCGGTAAAGGAGCAGTGCCGAGCGGAAGTAAGCCCTCTGGTTTTTTCTCTTAAGGTGGGGCATAAAGTCAAGAGTAGCAAAAGATAAAGAAGGATTTCAAGCCCTTTGCATTAATAAGGTAAATGGCTAAGTGAGATTTATATGCTTAGGAATTTTAGAATTACCGGAGACACACGAGATTGAGTGTTGAACTTATTACCATATTAATGTTTGTGTGCCTCTTTGGCTCCCTGTTCATGGGATTGCCTGTTGCCCTTGGTTTGGGTGGCACTGCAATTCTATTCGCCGTCCTGATGAGTCCCCGGACTCTCTTAGCTGCTGCTATGACCTTTTTTTACACTCCGTGGCAGGCTGTCCTTGTAACCGTCCCTATGTTCATTTTCATGGGGAATCTGGTGCGATATTCAGGTATTGCCGACGCTGCCTATGATATGGGATACAAGTTGATTGGTAGTCTCAGCGGCGGACTGGCAATGGGAACTGTCATCATCTGCACCTTCTTCGCCGCTATTACCGGGATAACTCCCCCAGCTACTATTACCATGGGACTGATAGCCATCCCATCTATGTTAAAGCGTAAGTACCATAAGACAATAGCCATTGGCTGTGTAGGAGCAGGGGGGGCACTGGGTGCCCTCATTCCCCCCAGCGTTCCCTTTATTTTCTACGGTGTTATCGCCAAGGAATCAATAGGGGCTCTATTTATGGGGGGAGTCATGCCCGGATTGTTGCTGGCTACCTTGTATATAAGTTACATTGGTATAAGGTGCAAACTGCAGCCGCACATGGGTCCGGCAATACCGCCGGAGGAGAGGGTCTCCTGGGGTGAGAAAGCCAAATCGGTCACCGCCATCTGGCCATTCCTAGTCCTTATCTTTATCGTTCTCGGCGTAATCTGGTTGGGAGTGGCAACGCCGACAGAGGCAGCCTGTTTTGGTGCTGCTGGCGCTCTTATCATTAATACTGTATACCGCAAACTCAGCCGGCAGGTGCTCAAAGACTCACTGTCTACTACCGTTCAGCTAGCCGCTATGGGTGTGTGGATTCTTATTGGAGCTAACCTCTTTGTCAACGTCTTTAGCGCTTTAGGCTGCCAAGACGTGGTGACTTCAACTGTTCTGGCGATGCCCGGTGGCAGGTGGGGTATCCTGATTATGATGATGTTCGTTATCATGATACTTGGGTGTGTTATGGATGACTGGGCGATAATAATGCTGGTTACTCCCCTGTATGTGCCTATAATTGTAGCTCTGGGCTTCAGCAAGCTATGGTTTGGCATCATTTTCATCGTCAATATACAGATTGCTTACCTGTCGCCTCCCTTCGGCTTTGTCCTGTTCTGGCTGAAGGGTATTGTGCCGCCAGGTGTAACCATGGGAGATATTTACCGCTCAATTTTCCCCTTTACCATACTTCAATTAATTGGCTTGACTTTATGTATAGTATTCCCCCAGATAGGTATGTGGCTTCCCGGCACAATGATTAAGAAGCCAATAGGAGCATGATTAAGTAAGTTCCGGTAGTGCACTAAAGTGTGAGATATAATTTGATGGACGCACTGAGAGCAGATAACAGTTTAAAAACAGAATAATAACGGGTAGGGTGCATTAAAAGTGCAAGAACTATATAAGCGGGCTGTTCAAGTTGTTAGAGCAAAGTTCGGCTTAGTGTCGAATAAGCGGGAATTAATATTTAACCCAGAGTTTTTTGAGAATCGCAAAGTTATACAGTGTCTATTAACTGATATATACCGAGTTGATGATATTCCCTTTAATGAAAAGTTGGATGCCTGTATTTATGTGCATGATGTTGAGGGTGTCCCACCAGCTGTTACCGTAACTAACCGAGAGGTACGGTTGGTGGGCAATATCAGCCAGCTCGATGCGCAGATGTCAGACAGGCGATATAGTCTCTTTGGCAACCTTGGGCTCTTCTTCAGATATTCCCTAGCTACTCTGGAGAGATATCACGATATTTTTAGTTTCCACGCCTCGGCAATGTACATCCCTGACGAAGATGAGCTTCTTCTTCTCGTAGGTGGGGCCGGAGCGGGTAAGACATGTTTGTTGCTGGAGGGTTTGAATCGGGGGTATCAGATGTTCAGCACCGAGATGACCCACATCAAGTTTGAAGGCGATAAATGCCTCTTTTTCAAGGGTTCGCTCATTGATAATGTGCGGATTGGTAATTTCGTTTACGATTTCCCCACTGTGCCCCGGTTGCTGAACTTAAGGTTGCCTAAGGTTAAGGATATATGGAACACGAAGGTAACCGTTGACTTGCATGACAGGACTACCAGCGAGGATATTTTGGTCAATCCAAAGGTAACCCTAATATTTCCCAAAATAGAGGAGGGTCGTGACGAGGCTATTTTTGGGGATATCACTGACAAGCGCAAGCTGGTAAAGTCGCTTTTTGATAATGCCACGGAAAAAATTGCCAACACGGCTCTCCTGTACGATACCATCCCGGTAGGCTGTCTGGATAGTCCAGAGCTTATGCAGAAGCGGCTGAAGGCGATGGAAAAATTCGTTTCCGGTGAGCTTTTCGAAATTAAGAGGGCTAAAACAATCTTAGCTAGCCCAACAACTTGTATGAAGGAGGTGTGATATGACTAAAGCATGGGAAGGATATGTCCCAATTCCAGTCAAGGGGAGAAGTGTTAAGCCGCGCACTTCAGGCTATACCATGGTCATTGAGAAAGGCTCGGGTATTAACGCCACTAAAGACTTGATGAACACGGCTGCCGATTATATTGATTCAGTTAAGAACACGTTCGGCACGGCGGCATTCCTGGACGAGAAGCTGCTCAAGGAGAAGATTGAGATAATAAAAGCGGCTGGGGTAGATGTCTATCCCGGTGGCACCTTCCTCGAAGCAGCGGTAGCTCAAGGAGCCTATGATAAATATCTGGAAAGGTGCAAGCAGCTCGGATTTAACACTATAGAGGTCTCTGACGGGACCATTGAAATATCCAAAGAGCTTCGCAAAGAGCTAATTATCAAAGCCCTGGATAAGGGTTTTAAGGTAATCTCGGAAGTAGGCAAAAAAGACCCGAAAGACGACCCGCCTTTAGAAGTGAAGCTAGATTTAGTCAAATTTGACCTGTCGTTGGGAGTCTTTAAAGTTATTGTGGAAGCGCGGGAAGCCAGTAAAGGCGTGGGCATTTATGATGCTTCAGGGGCGGTAAAGGAATCTGAGGTAGATGCCATTGTCGCCGGAGTTGACGATGTTAATGACCTGATTTGGGAAGCAGCCATTAAGAGTCAGCAGTTATTCCTTATTCGAAAGTTCGGCCCCAATGTTAACATCGGCAATGTGCCCCCCGAGGACATCCTGGCTCTGGAAGCGCTAAGGTGTGGTCTACGCGGAGACACTCTAAAGGCAGCGGTGGCAAAGCTCTAGTTAAATCTTAAGGAAAGGCAGGTATTTTATGGCAAGAATTTACGTTAATGAGGATTACTGTAAGGGCTGTAACTTGTGCATACATTTTTGCCCCAAGAATGTGTTCGAGACTTCAACCAGGTTAAATAAGCGCGGGTTCCCTATGCCGACAATAGTCCACATTGAGGACTGTAATGCTTGTGGTGTGTGTGAGTTATTCTGCCCCGACTTCGCTATCGTGGTTGAAAAGGAGGAAAAGGAGGAGGTAGCCAAAAAATGATATCTGATGTTATTAAAGAGGGAGTGCATTTCGTTGAGGGTGATGAGGCGCTTGCTATGGGTTGTATTGCCGCTGGATGCCGATTCTGCTCCTTTTACCCCATCACACCGTTTAGTGAGTGCGCTGAAGCTATGGCTACCATGCTGCCAAAGCTAGGAGGAATAGCCATACAGATGGAGGATGAGATTGGCTCAATACATGCCGCTAATGGTGCCTCCATAGCTGGACTAAAGGCAATGACGGGTACTTCCGGTCCCGGGTGCAGTGTCCACCAGGATGGATATGGCTGGGCAATAAAAAATGAGATACCGCTAGTCATTGTTGATGTGCAACGAGCCGGTCCCTGTAATGGGGTAGCCACCCTGGTTGGTCAAGGAGACCTTTATCAAGCCAAATACGGAACTCATGGTGGAAACTATGAAATTATTGCCCTCTCGCCGAGCACTGTCCAAGAGGTGTTTGACCTGGTAATTGAGGCTTTTAACCTGGCCGAAATATTCAGGCTCCCGGTTATATTCTTGATGGACGAGGTTACCGCCCACACCAGGGAAAAGTTGATTGTACCACCGTGGAGGGAGATAGAACCAAGAATAGTCGACCGCATAAGGAAACCAGATGTGCCACCTCAGGACTATAAATCCTTCGGGCATATAGCCACCCCCGAGGCAATTTCGGTTCCCTTCCCGGCGGCAGGTGATGGTTACGGTTTGTGTCTTTCTCCATATACTCACAACGAGATGGGCTATCCTTCCACCGCCTTTCGGGAGCAGGATCGCATGGCGAGGCGGTTAATTCAGAAAGTCCGCGCCAATGCCGATAAGCTAGAAAAGTTTGAAACGGCATACCTTGATGATGCTAAATCAGCGGTTGTCTCCTACGGATGCTCGGCAAGGTCATCGTTAACCGCAGTAAAGAGGCTCAGGGAGGAAGGAGTAAAGATTGGCTTTTTCCGGTTAATAACCATCTGGCCGTTCCTCGATAAGCAGATTTATGAATTAGCCGAGGCGATGGATACTCTTTATGTGGTGGAATGTAATTTAGATGGGCAGTTATCCCGTGAGGTTCAACGGGCATCATTGGGTAAAGCCGAGGTAATACACATTGGGAAGGCTGGAGTTGAAATGCATACGCCGGATGAAGTGATAGAAGCGATTAAAAAACACACGGCTGTGACTAAGTAGGAGGTGAAACTGTGGTAACTGAGACGAAGATACATCCGCTTGTTGAGAAGTATTTTAGAATTGACCGAATGCCTCACCTAGCCTGCCCGGGATGCGGGATAGGAATAGTTATGAACTATACCCTGAAGGTTATTGATGAGCTAGGTATAGACCCGCAAAAGTTTACCTGGGTCACCGGGGTTGGCTGTAGCAGTAGACTCCCCTACGCTACCTGGCTGGGAGATTGTATTGATGCTACCCATGGGCGGGCGTTAGCTACGGCTACCGGGCTTAAGCTAGCCCGGCCTGATTTGACAGTAATGGTCTATACTGGAGATGGTGACTGTCTATCTATCGGGGGTAACCATTTCATCCATGCCTGCCGGCGGAATGTTCCGGTTACGGTGGTAATGTTCAATAACATGATATACGGCATGACTGGAGGGCAGGTGGCTCCAACTACCCCGGTGGGTGCTGAAACCCAGACCACTCCTTATGGTGATATTGAAGAGCCTTTTGATGGCTGCAAGCTGGCGGCGGCAGCCGGTGCGGTATATGCTTGCCGGTGGACTGTTTTCCAGCCCAAACGCGTCATGTCCTCCCTCAAGAAGGGGCTACAGAAGAACGGCCTTTCCTATATAGAGATTTTTACCCCTTGCCCCACTCAATTTGGAAGGTATATCCTTAAGATCGGCGACCCGGTAAAGCTAGCCATCTGGACTAAAGAACAGACAGTTGACTTGAAGAAGACGGAGACAATGACCGAGGAGGAGTTGAAGGACAAAATCATAGTTGGTGAGTACGTTGATATTGAGAAACCGAGTCTGGTTGACCGGTATGCCGAGCTGCTTGAAAAAGTCAAAGGAGTTAGTGCTTGAGATGAGAACAGAAATCAGGTTAGCTGGCTTTGGTGGACAGGGGCTAGTTCTAGCCGGAATGGTGCTGGCTAGAGCTGCCGTTATGTATGCTGGCATAGAAGCGGTGCAGAGGCAATCTTATGGCACTGAGGCAAGGGGAGGAGCAAGCCGGTCAGAAGTTATAATTTCCGACCAAGTGATTGATTACCCTGGAGTGGTTTCAGGTAAGAATGACGTTCTGGTGGCTATGGGGGGAGCGGCGCTAACCAGGTATTTAAAGGATGTCAAACCCGGAGGGATAGTCATTTATGACCCCGACCTAATCTCAGATGTGCCCAAGGATGTTGACGCTAAATTCTATGGAATTCGGGCAGCGGCAACTGCTGAACGCTTGGGGAGAAGGATCGTAGCCAACATGGTTATGGTTGGTGCCCTTACCGAACTAATCGGTGTCCTGCCCCCTGATGCAGTGAAAAAATCAGTGGCAAGTACCGTGAAAGCAGGAACGGAAGATTTAAACCTGAAGGCTATTGATGCCGGCATTGCCGAAGCCAGGAGCTTGGCGGAGAAAGCAGCCTAAAGTTGAAGCCTACCCAGTTAGTTCTAGAAATTCAGTCTACAATTTTTCGGTCTATCTCCAAAGTCAAAAGTAAACGTTACTAATGTTAGAGTGCCCAAGCTCTCCGAGCTTGGGCACCGACTTAAGGATAACACATCTTAACCGGAAGTTTAACCCCCTAGCTCGCAGAGCTGCTGCCAAAGCTTCTCGTCCAATGAAATTCCCTCCTTCATCCTTGTTGAGCGAGTTATCAGCTCTGGGTCACCGGGTAGATAAATCTGGGCAACTCCTGGAGCTTTCTTGCAGGCTTTGATTTGTTCCTGCAACCGCTCTACTCTGTCCAGGAAGTCCGGGGAGCTAGTGAACATCTGGGGGTCGATGGCGATAAAAAGGTCGCCTTTGGTGCAGATGTCCTCAGTATGTACTGTGCCTTTGACATCAGCTCCCACGGAAGCTCCGGCAAGGGCACCAGTTAAGACATCAATGGCGAAAGCCAAACAATAGCCCTTGGGACCAGCGATGGGGAGCAGAGCCCCTTCCAGTGCAGCTGCTGGGTCTTCAGTATCTGCCCCATCTTTATCTACTGCCCATCCCTTGGGTATTTTCTGCCCCTTCCGCGAGAACTCTAAGATCTTACCCCGGGCAACAACACTTGTCGCCAAATCAACCACAATGGGCTCCCCTCTGGATGGAATTCCGACGCATATCGGGTTGGTGCCAAGAATAGCCTCCGCCCCACCCGGCGGGCTCATGGCTGGTTCGGTATTAGTAAAGGCAATGCCGATTGTTCCCTGCTTTGCCGCCTGCTCAGTATAGTAACCGAGGAAACCTATGTGGGAGGCATTTCTCAGGCTTACAATCCCGATACCAACCTTATGTGCCTTTTCTATGGCTAGAGTCATAGCTTTCACCGCTACAATCTGGCCAATGCTATGCTTGGCATCTAATAATGCAGCGGCAGGGGTTTCTCGAACAACGCTTACCTCTGTGCTAGGGCTTATAGTACTTTTCTGTATGCCCTTCATAATGCCCAGTAGGCGCATGACGCCGTGAGAATCACGCCCCCTTAGATTTGCCTCAACCAAATGGTCAGCAACTAGAGCCGCCTCACTTTCCAAGACCCCAGCCGATGTCAGGATTCCGATTGCCTTCTGCTTCAACTCTGTGGCAGTTACAACTTCCATGTCTTTCCTCCTTAAGGTTCGAAAAGTTAGTTAATTAGTTCGCAAACTTGTTAATAGACAGGTTTTTCAGGGTGATGTTCAAGCTGCCACGCGCCAAAAGGCATCAGAATATCGCCAGAGCTTCCAATCAACACCATAATCCTATCACTCTTGCTCCAGAATGGCAAGGAACTTTAATAGCTTTGCAGTTGGCAGGTGAGCTTGACTTTCTATTTGACAAAGGCGATAATGCCGAATGGCGCCTACTCTGTGAGACGACCTTCTAGCTACTTTATGTGGCGCATTCGTCTAGGGGTTTAGGACACCTCCCTCTCAAGGAGGAGATCACCGGTTCGAATCCGGTATGCGCTACTCAAGCATAATAAAGCCGTCTGTTTGAAGCTAAACTGGCTGTAAAGACGGCTTTTATTTTAGGTTTTGCTAATAATTTGCTAACTAGAGAGAAGAGGTTAGACCCTGCAATGTTCCCTCATGCGTTTATCATAAGTAATACCCTTATCCTCCTTTGCCCGATTACGGCTGAGGCACCACGCGGTAGGGGGAAGATGCGTTATTACCCCAGTTTCCCCTGGCAGAGCCCGCCTAGCTAGTATATGACAAGGCTCACCCGATACATCCCAGAGTTATCTTGACAGCCACCCACCGTCTACGTTTAATATGGCACCATCGATATAATTAGACGCTGCCGATGCCAAGAAGACAACCGCACCCTTCAAATCATCAGGTTCCCCCCAGCGGCCAGCCGGAATCCGCTCAAGGATTGACCTATTACGTACAGGGTCTTTCCGAAGTTCTTCTGTGTTCCTTGTGACAATATAGCCAGGGGCGATAGCATTTACATTTACCCCTTGCCCCGCCCACTCATTGGCAAACGCCTTGGTGAGCTGTCCAATCCCAGCCTTACTGGCAGCATAGCTAGGAATCAATATACCTCCCTGGAATGTTATCATCGAGGCAGTAAAGATTACCTTGCCCGAACCACGCGCCAGCATATCCTTCCCTATTTCGCGGGTCAAAATAAAGTGAGAGGTCAGGTTGATTTCAATTATCTTATCCCAATACTCGTCCGGGTGCTCGACGGCTGGTTTACGTAGAACGATGCCCGCGTTATTCACTAGAATATCAATGACAGGATTATCAGATTTCACCCGGGAGATAAAGTTATACAGGGCCTGCCGGTCACCAAAATCACACTTATAGCCTTTGAAGTTTCGGGCCAGAGCGTTGACCTCCTTCTCTATTTCACTCCCGGACTCCTCCAAGGTAAGACTGACACCAACGATATCAGCACCGGTCTCCGCTAGTCCCACTGCCATGGATCTGCCAATTCCGTGCTTACAACCGGTTACCAAGGCAACTTTTCCATCTAGTCTAAATTGATCCAGTATGCTCATTTCTTTCGCCTCCTTAATTTAAGCCAGTGGGTCAAAACATAAGCCCCTAGCGCCCCAGTTTCCCCTGGCAGAGCCCGCCTGAAATATACGGAAACTTTTTGATTCGGTTAAGCTATCTTGACAGCCATCTGCCATCGACAAAACTTACCGAGTTATTCTCATGCTTGCTCCACTGGCTATTAACTTTTCTACTTCCTCTGGAGCAAACCAGTTAAGGTCGCCGGGATTTGAATGTTTCAATGCTGACACTGCAGTGCCATATTTTAGTGCTCGTTCAATGTCCTCTTTGTTGGTAAGATAACCGTACAGAAAGCCACCGACGAAAGAATCTCCGGCACCAAGCCGGTCCACTATCTCAACATCATATTTTCGGTCTTCATAAAACTTGCCCTGATGATAGACAATAGCTGTCCAGTAGTTCCTCCACACGCTGATATTCTCCCTCAGAGTGATGGCTACCACTTTGAAGTTGAAATGCTCGGCAAGCTTTAGAGCTACCTCTTTGTAGTCCTTACCTTCCAGCTGGAAAACTCTGGCGGTATCTTCCTCAGTGGTAAACAGGATATCAATGTACTCCATTAAGGGGGTGAGGGTATTCTTTGCTTGCTCCGTACTCCAGAGGCGAGCCCGGTAGTTGAGGTCAAAACTGACCAGTAAGTTTGCCTTTCGTGCCTGGCTCAGGGCTTCCCGGGTAGTCTCGGCGGCACTACTACTTAATGCCGGGGTAATCCCGGTTAGATGAAAAACCCTTGCCTCGGAGAACAGATTAGCCCAATCAACCATGCCCGGTTGTATCTTTGATACCGCCGAATTAGCCCGGTCATAGAACACTGTGCTTGGACGGGGCAGTGCCCCGAACTCAAGAAAATAGATACCGAGCCTATCCTCATCTGACCAGATAATATATGAAGTATCAATACCTTGTTCGCGCGTCTTATTTCGTACCATTCTTCCCAGGGGGTTACGAGGCAGACGAGTTATATAAGTCGTGCTCAGTCCCAGCCTTGTTGCGGTAGCAGCCACATTAAGCTCAGCACCACCGATATAGGCATCGAAGCTTGTCGTTTGCTCCAGCCGCTGAAAATGTGGTGGAGAGAGTCTTAGCATTGCTTCCCCGAAAGTGACCAAGTCAAACATTATTTACCTCCTTTGAGTCTTTGCCTGACCTCTCTTATCCTGACAATGTAGTCTCGCGCTTTTTGCTCCAATATCCCGTAATCTCCTTTAGCTAGGGCTTCCTTGGTTAAGTCGCCCCCCACCGCCACCGCCACTGCCCCCGCCTCAAACCACTCCGCCACATTATCCAGGTTTACCCCTCCAGTTGGAATCAGCATTGCCTGTGGTAATGGTTCTCTTATCGCCTTGATAATGCTGGGCCCAAAGAGACTGGCGGGAAAGATTTTTATGGCATCAGCCCCGCTCTCCAGGGCTTCAACCACCTCTTTGACACTCATCGCCCCGGGTATGCTGACCTTGCGGTAGCGATGGCACATCCGGACAGTCTCGAGGTCAAAGTAAGGACTAACCACGTATTCGGCTCCGGAGAGAATAGCCAGACGGGCTGTCTCCGGGTCTAGGACGGTGCCCGCCCCAACTATTATCTCTCCGCTCTGGTATCGCGATGCCAGCTCGCGGATTACCTCAAGAGCTCCGGGGACGGTCATCGTTATCTCAATGGCGGTGATGCCACCCTTGCGGGCCGCCTCGGCTAGATTGTATCCTCGTTCAACATCAGGTGCCCGGATTATGGCAATTATGCCACCTTCGAGAATACGCCTCAGGGTTTCACACTTGTCTTGCATTTTCTCCCTCCCTCACAGACCTTTTTAGTTTTGCTACGAGACCTCTCGTGGCGGTGGAAAAACACACCGAAGGGGAATATTCGCCTATATTGCCCCAGTTTTCCCTTGCACAGCCCGCTAATGGTATTTTATGAGCTCTCTCACCTATGGACGCAGTATAACTACCCTAGCGGTAGCCTGATGTCAAACCTCTGAGCGATATCCCGCAGTTTTCGAACGGTTCCTTCAGGAAGGGGAATACCGTTCCGAGAACGGTCGTCAAAGATTCTGTTCTCAGGCTCACCGGGAACGAATATCTCGCTGAATCCTTCCGCCTTGGGCAGGGCTTTCAGACCATCAATGAGATTATCAATATGCTCCTTGTAACCTTCCACATCGGTAAAAGTGCTGATGTCAATCGCAACGACAACACTGTTCTGAATATGACGACTAGAGTAGCCCGGGCGAACTTGTATGACCTCTGGTTTCTCGCCCTGCGTTAGGGGACCTACTTCCTTGTCCAGTAGTGCCGGCTCTAGCAGCGGGTTACCCACCATGACACTGGACAGACACTCGAACATAAGTGCCAAGCCGGAGCCCTTGGGACCACCAAAGGGTAGCAGTGCCGTTCCCTCCTTAGGGTCGGTAGTAGGATTTCCGTCCTTGTCTATCGCCCAGCCCACCGGTATGGGAACACCCTTGTCGAGAGCAAGGTGGATCTTCCCCGCAGCGACCACGCTGGTGGCCATGTCCAGAATTAGTGGGCGGTGACGCTTCGCCGGCACGGAGATGGCTATCGGGCTATTGTGCACTCCCGGAACCTTGGCACCATAGGGTACCATGTTGGGGGGATTACTAACAAAAGTGAGTCCCGCCATACCTTTCTCCGCTGCCATCAATGCATAGTAACCTATGGCTCCCTGGTGCGTGTTGTTGCGGATTGCCGCCCAACAGACGCCTACCTCTTTCGCCTTCTCAATCACCCGGTTCATAGCGAACATTGTGACTACCGCACCAAAAGCACGATCGGCATCAATTAACAGGGTGGCGGGCGTCTCCTTCATAATCTGAATGTTAGGTTTTGGGTTCATCATGCACTTGTCCACGTTTTCCACGTACCACGGAATTAGTAGCACGCCGTGGGAATCTACCCCTCGCAGGTTGGCCCATATTAACACTGTAGACTCAGTTTCTGCATCCTCCGGAGGCATTCCTACCCGTACAAATATCTCCTTGGCGAATTGTTTCAACGGGTCTCCAAGCACTCTAGTCTCTCCCATAATTCATTCTCCTCAACAAATTTACTATATATCAGTAAAGGCTCATCGCAACATTATTTCGAGTCACTACTTTTCTATCTCCTAACAGATGTTGGCGTGAGACCCCCCTGAGCAAAGCCACCATCCACCTTTATGTAATCAGCAGTCACGAAATCAGAAGCATGGCTTGCCAGAAATATCGCCACTCCAGCAAAATCCTCCGGCTTACCCCACCGCCCTGCTGGTGTCTGGAGACGTACGAAATCATCCAGACCAGGGAAGTCTCTTCGTGCCGATACCGTCATAGGAGTATCAATCCAGCCGGGCAGAATGGCATTTACCTGAATATTATCTTTTGCCCAAGCGACTGCTAAAGAATAGGTTAGTGACAGAATCCCCATCTTGCTGCAGGCATAGGGCACTACCTTCCCTAGGCCAAATAGCGAGGTCATCGAGCCAATATTTATAATCTTACCGCCTCCAGCCTCTTTCATTGACGGATAAACTGCCCTGGAGCACAGGAAGGCACCACGCAGGTTTATGTTCAGTATCCAGTCCCACTCCTCGACGCTGTAGCCCTCGGGCATCTTGCGAATAATAACACCGGCGCAATTAACCAGGATGTTGACTTTACCAAATTTATCAATCGCTTTCTTCACGCCCTCCTGAATGCTCACTTCTTGACCTATATCCACCACCAACCCCAGTACATGAACGCCAAATTTCTCTCTGATGTCCTTTACGGTCTCAGCGGTTTTGGTTTCATTCAGATCTACGATCACGATGTCACTTCCAGCTGAGGCCAAGGCATCGGCAATACCTTTACCAATACCACCGTTGCCACCAGTGACCATGGCTACTTTATCCTTCAGGTTAAATATATCTTGCATTTGACACCTCCAAAATAAACTGTATTCTCTCCACTCACATCACCTTAAATTTTCTTTTTACCAACTCTATCCTCCTTTGTACTGTGGCCGTTAGTTTAGTATTAGATTACGTCCATTACCTTTAGTGCCTCTTTAAGTTCTATTCCCCACTACATTAGGTCTGGTTCTGCCACCATCTATAGGAAGAGTCTGTCCAGTTGACCTGCCTCCACAAAGGATACCACTTCTTAAGTTAGAATAACAGACATCCTGACCTCTGGAGCCGGTGGCCGGTACCGAAGCGCACTATGAGGCTGACTAGAAACACGGTGGGTAGCATTGGTAGTACCCTTCTGATTATATAAGCACGCATACTGCTTGAGTTTCACTAGCTAATCGGCTGAAGGGAGAGCATAGGGTGGTTCTTTGACTAGGCGTTCAAGTACTTCGTACCAAGTATAATCTACCAGACCTACGTCGTTTGAGTTGGGGGCTTGTATGTAAAAAGCATCCCCATCCGGTGTTCTATCGCCTACTGTAATATTCAGGATATCTCCATCCTCTAGGGTTAGGATTATTTCCATTTGTGGTTGAGTTAAGCCGAATTCAGCAAGCTTTTCCTCCGTGGCATTTAGGGCAATGACCCTTTCTGCTCCGGGGCCGCTTAAAAGAAGCGGTATGCCTCCTCCCCATCGTACCACATCTACTTTAGTCTTCTCGGCATCATCGAAGTGCCAGGGGAACTTATCCCCTTCTGATATTTTGATGAATGCCTCACTTTTGTCCTCACGGGGGAGCCTTATTTCAATGTGCTGTATTTCATCCATTCTAATATCCCATACGAACACCCTTGGTTCCACCTTTGGAGGAGGCTCAGCATCATTGGAAAAGTAAAAATAGCCTCCTAGAGCAAGGAGAATAGCGAGCAGAATAAGAATGTTTCTGAGTCTCAAGCGATTTTCCCCCCGAGATAAGTCCCTTCTACTACCTTCTTCGCCACCAGATGATGCCCCCTATTACCAGTACTAGCAACGGCAGCAAGCCTATACTGGAATAATTGATGAACCTTTCTGCCTCTGGGCCAACGATTAATCTGCGGAAGGGAAGGACCTTGCGCTCGATTGAAATTATCTCCGTCCCGGCGGTAAGTAAATCTACCGCATAGAGGAAGAGATCACCGTTGTTGCCGCTGTAAAAATGCTCGTTTGAAGCGAAGTCTGAATCACCAATGACTATCAGGGTAGTTCCTTGTCCCTCAACAACTTCACCAGCTTCATCAGTTAGAGGAGCTAAAATGATAAAGCCAGGAAACAGGGGCCCCTCCAGGTCTATTCCCTCATTAAACTCAGACTCTTTTAAGGGGTCAAAATCCTTTTCCAGCCAGCTATCCCCGGTCGCCACCAGCAGCATAAACATCTGAATCTGGCTATCCTCGCTCGTCCAGACGACCTGTATTCCACCTTCCTCTGTTTGAATGAGTTTAGGCGTATATTCAAGGTGAGGGATTATAGCGGTAGCCCCTGGGAAGTGGGTCTTTTCAAAACCGAAGTAATTCCTCTCCCGTGTTATCAGAGGGGTATCCTTATTGGGGGAAACATATGATGACGAGTCGATAATAGTTCCATCCTCTATATTAATCCCCCAGGAAGAGAGTAATTGCTTCATTTCTTGCGGAGGGTTGGGATTTATGAGAATCAGTGCCTGTCTGCCACTTTCCAGGTAGCGCTCAATAATATCGACCTCGCTGCTCGCTAGTGACAGCTGCGGCGCGGCAATTATCAGGGCGGCACAGTCCTCGGGGATACTGGAAGTAGCCCGAAGGTTCAGTGTCTCTACCTTAAAGAGGTTATCGAGCAGCTCTTGCCTGGCGTAGCTATAGTCAAAATAAATGTCACTCTCACCGTGCCCGGTGAGGAAGTATACCTTTTTCTGCACAATCCCGGTAACCTCTAGGATAGCACCGGTAAAGGCGTGTTCTGCTTGTACCGGAACAATCTGCTCTTGTTCGAGTGCACAGTACTCCGGCCACAATACCATCCGTTTCCCGCTCTCTCCTTCAAATACGATTGTCGGATACCTGTATTCTTGCGGGATTAGGGTTGTGCCATACTCTCTTGCTATGTCTGGATGCTCAGCCGGGTCAATAGATTCTATGCTCAACTGGTCGGTATAGTTCTGGTATTCCTCCAGTAAATTAACGGCGTATTCGCCGATAGGTTCACCGGGAATATGGAAGGCCATAATCTGCACCGGCGTTTCTAGTCCGCTGAGAACCTCCTTTGTCTGGGGAGTGAGAGTGAATTGCGCCACACCGGTGACGTCAAAACGGTGATAGCTTCCGATACTAATAGCGTTAACTAAAAGGATGATGCCGATGAAGATTGAAGCCATTACCGTAGCGCTAACGCCAAACCTCCCACGCCTACCAGTTAGGGCGCGGCTAACTCGCCTGAAATCAATGATAAAGGCCGTGGCCAAGAGTAGTATTCCCAGCACCAAGATACCCCAAGCTGCGTATTGAATGCTGGGCAGCAGTAGCATAACTATTAAACCTATCAGCAGAGCTACCAGCCCAAGCACGGCGATTAGCCCGGAAAATCTATAACCTCTGGGGTTAGTCTGCATTTAACTCCACCTGCTGCTTGCGAGAGACCTTATCGCTAGAAATAGAAACAACAGCGTGATACTTATATAATAAATTACGCCCCTGGTATCAATTACTCCCCTCATAAAGTCAGGGAAGTAATGGGAGAGCGAGAAGTAGCCGATGACTTCTCCCAGGGCTTCGGGAAGTAAATCGGCAGTCATGCCTATAAACCACAGGGCACAGAGAATCCCCCCAGCGACCACTGCCGCTACGATCTGGTTTGAGGTCAGCGATGAAGCAAACAGTCCTACTGCCAGGGAGGTACAGCCCACAAGAAAGAGCCCGAGGTAACCGGTAGCAATGGGCCCCCAATCAGGGTCGCCAAACCACATTAAGAGAATGGGGTAATAAAAGGTGAGTGCCAGCATTGCGGTAAGGATGCCCAGGCTCCCCAAGAACTTTCCAGCTATTACTTCACTGTCTCTCACCGGTGCCGTGAGCAGTAATTCCAGGGTGCCCATTTTCCTCTCCTCAGCAAGCAAACGCATGGTGAGCACTGACGCTAACAGCAGCAACAGGATACTACCCCATACTAAAAAGCCATTGATGCTGGTTTCAGAGTAGGTGGTTGGACTGCTTTGAAAGAAGAAGCCAGTGAGCACCAGAAAGATGCCAGTCACTACGTAGGCCATAGGCGATGCCAGGTAGGACTTGAACTCCTTCAGGGCGATAGTTGTCGTGTTTCTCACTGGCTCGTTTCCTCTTCAGTGGTTAACTTAAGGAAAAATTCCTCAAGGCTCATTTCCATGGATTCTAGAGAGAGCAGAGTCCACCCGCCCTGGACTATGGTTTCCATTATCTTGCCACGAGGGTCTTGCCCTTCAGAGCATTCAATGATGTAGTGAGAGTCTTCACGGCTAACCTGAAGAACACCCTCAATCTGGCGCAGATGCTCAGCTACTTTTCCAGAGGGGCCTTCTACTTCCAATCGGATACGCTTTGAACCGCTTATTAAGGAGGAAAGGTTCTCAATACGGTCCTCAGCTACAATCCTACCCTCATGTATGATGATCACCCGCTCACAGGTCATACTTACCTCGGGGAGGATATGGGTAGAGAGAAGGACGGTGCGCTCTTTGCCCAGTTCCTTGATAAGTTGTCTGGTCATAGCTACCTGAATAGGGTCGATGCCTATAGTTGGCTCATCCAGAATCAATACTTCTGGCTCATGGATAATGGCTTGAGCCACACCAACTCGTTGTCTAAATCCCTTTGATAGCTTTCCAATAAGCACATCAATATATTCTTCGAGGTGGCATGTATCCACCACCTCTTCTATTCTGGTCTTTATCCTATTTTTATCTAAACCCCTGAGTCTGGATGAAAAGTCAAGGTAAGAGCGGACGGTCATGTCGGTATATAAAGGCATCGCCTCCGGAAAATAGCCAATGTGCTGGCGTGCCTCCAGGGAATGCTGGCTCATGTCATAGCCGGCGACCCATATATTACCTCGGGTTGGTGCCAGAAACCCGGTAAGGATGCGCATCGTAGTCGTCTTCCCCGCTGCATTGGGGCCGAGGAAGCCTACGACCTCCCCCCTTTCTACATTGAAGCTAATATTGTCCACGGCGAGGCGTTTTCCGTAATATTTGGTTAAATTTTCAACTCGTATCACTTTTCCCTTGCCTACCTTAACTAGTCAGAAACAGACAATACTATACCAGCTACTTTATTTTTTTGCCAGTTGCCAATTTATCCAGGCATCGATTTCGGAATTATAGTTCCATGTTACTTCATGGAATTTGACTTCTTCCAAAAGCCAGACATCAAGAACCTTGTCTTTCAGTGTCTGTAAGGCATCCCCGGTTATCTCCCGGGCGTCAGCCTTCTCTGACACCATAAGGAGATAGTAGAATATTTCAGTTGACGTGGGGTCGCTTACATAGGCTAGGGGCTTGCTTACATCACCAATAGCAAGGCTAAATGCTATCTCGTCGAACCCATACTGTAAAACGCCACGAGGCAGCCAGCCAAGGTCATCTACCTCTCCCTCAGACTGTTTATTCTGCCATACTTCCCTGGTAAGCTTGTCCATATCCTCTCCCTCCTCCACCTTTTCCCATATCTTCCTTGCCTCCTCTGTGCTCAGCAAAACGGCATGAAGGTGAATCTGCTCGGCTACCGTGGATACTCTTTCGGCTAGATATTCATGGAGGCGAAAGGCTAATAGACTAGTGGCCATAATTTCTTTGTATTCAGAATCTGAGAGACCAATTTCATTAAGTAGTTGACGGTACCACTCCTTAAATTCACTCTCAGAGATAGTTTCGCTCTCGCCGCGGGCTATCCCCCTCAACTCCTGGTCAATATCCTCCGGGCTGACTTCGGCAACATAGCGTGGTGCCTCTATTTTAATGAGCTGTTCGTTAGTAAGCGTATTAAGCATTTCCATAGAGTCGGCGCCAGCTAACCGAGTTCTCATCAGAAAGTAGTCCATGTTGATGGAGATGTCATCCACTGTAATTATGATGCGGCGAAAAGGTGCTGAATTCATATAAAGGCTAACGCCTACTATAATCAGGATTAGGACAATAACCACCGAGGCAATAATAAATGCTGTTCGTCTCCCTTTACGGGCTCTATCTATGGCTTTTGAACCCGGTGCTTTACCTGCTGGGTTATTACCGGATGACTTTTTTTTAAGTTGAGGCATGCCTTCTTTAATCCAATAAGGTATTTTGAGCGATTTGCTAAATGATTTGATTCAATAGGTATTCTAGGTTATTTACTATAGCAAAAATGAAAGATTATGGCAAATGGGTGAATCTGCTCTCTTTCTCGTTGGCAATCTTTACAATCAGGCTTGTTGGTCTACCGAAACATTAACCGGCTAGACTCGGTGACACGCCACCCAGTGCTCGCCACCAATGTTTCTCAATTCTGGCTCTTGCTCCTCGCAGATGTCAATTGCCATACTGCATCTGGGGTGGAAATGGCAGCCACTGGGGGGATTAACCGGGCTGGGCGCATCACCGGTTAGCAGAATCCGCTTTCGCTGGCGGTCAACCACCGGGTCAGGTATAGCAACTGCTGACAGCAGGGCAATAGTATAAGGGTGAAGCGGATTATCATAAAGCTCACCACTATCCGTAATCTCCACAATCTTGCCCAGATACATCACTGCCACCCGGTCGCTGATATAACGAATTACCGCAAGGTCATGGGCGATAAATAGATAGGTCAGCCCCAGTTCCTCTCGGAGCCTTATCAGCAGTCGGGTGACCTGTGCCTGGACGGAAACATCCAGTGCCGAAACCGGCTCGTCACATATGATAAGGTGGGGCCTCACCGCTAGCGCTCGAGCTATCCCGATACGCTGCCGTTGCCCACCGCTGAACTCGTGGGGATAGCGCTCCGCCATATAAGGCTCAAGCTCTTCCATTCTAAGTAGCTCGGCAACCTGCTCCTTGTATTCCCTGCCCTTGACCAGGTTATGAACTAGTAACGGTTCACCGATGATATCACCAGCGGTCATACGGGGGTCGAGCGAGGCATAGGGGTCCTGGAATATCAACTGCATATTCCGCCGCAGAACTCTCCTATCTTTGCCCTTAACCTTGGTGATGTCCTTTCCCTCAAAGAATATTTTGCCCCCCGTAATCTCATAAAGCGCCAGAATACAATGCCCGGTGGTAGTCTTGCCACAGCCACTTTAGCCCACTAGCCCCAGAGTCTCGCCTCTCTTTATATAAAAACTTATCCCATCTACCGCCTTAAGGTCAGCTATCTTTCTCTGCATAACGCCAGCGGTTACCGGGAAATACATAACCAGATTCTCTACTTCAACTAAAATATCATCTCTCGCCATAAGCAATACCTCCCTCACCTATTTGCACTTCTCCACTTCTAAAGCAAGCCGAGTAGTGGTTTTCGTCTACTTCTTCTAGCTCTGGTTTCTCTTCTCGGCACCTATCGATAGCAAGATAGCAGCGAGGACAGAAGGCACAGCCCTTGGGTAGACGGGCAAGATTAGGCGGCAGACCGTCAATAGAACCCAGCTTGCGGGCTCGGGCCAAGTCCAACCGAGGCACCGATACCAGAAGCCCCACAGTATAAGGATGCTTTGGATTGCCAAATAGGATATCTGTCGCTGCTATCTCCACAATCCGCCCGGCATACATCACATTCACCCGGTCGGCATAGCGGGCGACTACTCCCAGGTTATGAGTT
>JAUXAC010000091.1 GCA_030615035.1 Dehalococcoidia bacterium
TGGAATCCCAATAAAACCAGCGGTCAACCTCCATCTTGTACTGCCCCCAGGCTAATTCGCGCAGAGCCACCCCCTCATCTTCAATGGCGAACGAACCAGAACCGGGACGGTTGCTGTTGTACATGTAGAACCGCTTATCAGAGTTGGCCAGGTAACTGTCGACCGCATTCTGCCAAACATTGGTGAGGCCAACCGAATACCAGGAAGTAGGTATATCGAGGGATGGTGTATTTGTCGTTGCCGTGGGTAGGTCAATCGTCGCCATTGACATCAGGCACTGGCCAGGTCCCGAATTATTGTCCATCCACTGAGACCATTGCTCGATTTGGGCGTAGTCGTCAGTTTCATCTATCAGGTAGAGAAAGTAGTCAGTTGGTGTGGTAAACGATTGGGTATTGAACCAATTGACCCACACATCGGTGTTAGCCTCCATATCCTCTTGGGAGCCATCCTGCCATGGCCAGCTACTGTATGTGCCAATTGAGTAGACGTTGTTACCCACCCCGACGCCAACACCCTCATACCCCCTGGCCGAGGTGAAGAGTGTACCGTTCAGGCGAGATGTCCAAGCGTCATCCATTTGTTCGATCTCGGTATAGTCGTCAATAAGCGAAATCTTGTGACGATGGGCGAGTTGGAAATGCCGATCGACAAGTTCGAGGGATTGGGCGTAAACAGGAGTCCCAGGTTCTGGATATGCCTTGTCCTTGCCGAGATAGCGATCGTTGATGTATTCACGACACAAGTATAGCATCGTCCTGGCATTGGGCAGGTCGGGAAGGGTGAAATCCCGCACACGCAGGTTGATGGGAATCTTTCGGGTGAGTACTCCGTCTTCTGTGATAGAAATCGTGCCAGTGTAATCGCCGGCAAGCGTATCTTTCGGGATGTAGATGTCGCCCCAAACAGATTGGTTGGTGCCGGCGGAAATTGTGAAAGGTGAGTTGAATTCAAGTGGCACGGCAATCTCGGGATAAAACTTATTGTGGCACGGACGATTCTCCCATGTGCCATTGCCTTCACCATCAGTATCGTAAGGTCGACGGCAGCGCTCCGGAATATGCCGCTCATCATAGTCATAGCCAGCATAGAACAGGTCAGTACTGATCCCCCTGATTTCCAGGTAACGTACGTAAAACAATTCTATGTTGCGGCCAACATAGTTGAAAACACCGTCGCCAATCACCGTTTTGGTGGTGATGCTGGCACCGTCAGAGCCAATCAACTCTGTTAGGCTCACGTCCACATTAGCAACATCCATCGTGGGAGCTTCGAGTACTAAGTTGAAAGCTACCACTTCGTTGCGAGCGCCGAATAGGGAGATGCCCATGCCATCCCACACCGAATTGAGCACTGCATTGGGATCATTCGTGGCCCGCAACTCACCGCGTGTCACTTTGTTGCCCCCTTCATTGGCCCACACGTGGGCGATATTGCTAAGAGCAATAGATAAGCTAATTGGTGTTTCAGGTTTTTCCCACTTTTTTACCTTTTCTAAGATCTCTAAAGTAAACCCATTATTATAGACTTCTTTTGCGAAGTATTCTTGTTCTTCTTGTGGTAAATTTTGCAATAAATCAATGAATTCTTTTTCGTACTGATCAAGTTCCTCAAGAGATGTAAGATAAATACTAAATATTATAGGAAACTTTCCTTTAATGTAGTCTTTTACCTTGATTGTCTCTGAAGCAAGAATAAAAGATGTATTGAGGAGTATTAAGCAAAACATCATAAATATAATTAAAAATAAACTTAAAAATGATTTATTTAAAATTTTCACGTCCTTTTTCCTCCTATTAATATTTTACAACAGATATATCCTATTATGAGGTCATGTCTACCTGCTGTTTCAATGTTAGTTATGTTAGTTAAATAGGGACACCTATTTACCAACTTTCTTCTTAGGCCTTCCTTTCGGCCTTAACTTAAAAAGTCTCTTAAGCTGCCCTTCGAGTCTTTCTATAAAATCATTCGTTCCCAGAGGCTGGCCTATTCTGGTCTTTTCCCTGATCCCTTTCATTTCATCGGGATTATCAGGTGCCTCTATCCATTCCATCCAGGCTTTTGGTTCTTGCTCAATATAATCAACTATCTTTTGCCGATTTCCCTCTTTGAGTGATATAGTGCGGGTACCCCGCTGCAACGATTCTTGCTATTCTTGGCATATATCTATTCTATGTCTTAGGAGAAGTGATTTCAATGAAAATAGGTGTCTGTCCCTTGTATATTATTCCATAATTTAATTCCAGATTTAACTTATCATTCTTAAATAACGATAGATAGCTTCTGCCTTTACCGGGCATCCTTTAATATGTTCAATTGGATAATGATCAGCTACCCAATGGCAACACCTTCCTATGCTCACCAAAGGTTTCTTTGGTTTGACTGTACCATACTTAATAATAGGGACAAACTCACATTCTCTATCTCTCAATCTTTGCCCCATAAGAAGTATGGTACAGTCTGGAGAACTTCCTTCCTTATAAAGACGTCGCATAGCAGCCAGTAAAGCTCCCTTACAGGAACTACAGGTCCCTTTTTCGATGACTTTTAATCCTGGCAAGTAGAAAGGGAATTCTTTACTATTAACTCGGTCAGATTGCACCTCTTTTAATTTTTTAGGGCTTATAATCTTAATTTCTTCGAGGTCAGCTGGTCCCAGATGAGCTTGAGCTGCCAAGAGAAGGTGCTCGACTTCATCTATACGATATCCTAACATAGAAGCAGCCACTATATCAGCGGCCAAAACATTTTTAGCAGCTAAAACAGTGTTTAATCGGACTGGCATACCACCCAATTCCCATTCCAGAGAACATAGGGTAGCATCGACTATGGTTAAATCGGGGATAATGACTGTGTTGAGATCGGCAATACATTGCGATAAATTCAGGCGATGAAAACGGCTTTTTTCTTGATCA
>JAUXAC010000083.1 GCA_030615035.1 Dehalococcoidia bacterium
ACACCCTTCAGTAAGTAGCCTGCCGCTCCCGCCTCCAAAAGAGCAAAAATATACTGATCATAATCATAGGCGGTAAGTATCAGCACAGCTATAGAGGGGTAAAGCTCCTTTATCCGCTTAGTAGCTTCTATGCCATTAAGCTTAGGCATACGGATATCCATTACAACCACATCTGGCTGTAACTCGGTAGCCAGCTTGACGGCTTCCTCTCCATCGCTGGCTTCACCGACTACTTCCATATCCGTTTCACGCTGCACAAACTCGGAAGTGCCCTCCCGCACTATCACGTGGTCCTCAGCCAGCAAAACCTTAATCTTATCCGTAACATCCCCTCCACTACAATTATAACCTTCCTCCGTGGCATAAGCAAAATGGCCTAGTTTCAGCATATCGGATAGTAGAAAATGCTTAGTAAATGAGCTTCTAATTAGGCCATTTATCAGATGGCACTCGGTAACCAATAGAGTAATCTGAAAGTGAGTCATAAGAAAGGAGGTAAGAAAATAGAAAGGACGCCCCCCGAAGAGAAAGGAGAAGAGGTCATAGCTATAGCTGCAGAGGAAATCCAAGCCCACCTCCAACGGGGTAAGATTCACTTCGAAGCGACTCGCTACACGGAGGCTTTAAAGGAATTTGAAGCCATTCTCAAGACTGCTCCGGGCAATATTGAGACACGGGTTTGGATCCGAAAGGTAAATAAAGAGCTAACCAAGCCAAAGATTGAGGTAGTAACTGAAGGAGAGTCTGCTCCTGACGAACGCAAGGAGTGCATCTGGATGAGACTCGGTATGGTCTCCTATCGCCTCTGCACTAAGAACTATGACTGCCTCACCTGCGAGTTTGACCAGACAATGCAGGACAAGATGGCTAGCTGGGAAGCTCCAGAGCTTGACGCAGCACTGGAAAGATTTAAGGAGCTACCCGGTAATCAAAGGCTCTGTCTCTATGCCATTAAGGGTTATGTCTCCTACCGGCTCTGCACTCACCTCTTCCGGTGTTCAACCTGCGAGTTTGGTCAAATGATGGAGGATACTCTTCAGCAGAAGCTAGCTAAGCTGGCTGCCCGGCGAGAGGCCTTAAAGGAAAGCTATTCCTAAGACTGCTCAATTGAGACATCCGAAAAGCAAAAGGAGGAGACAATGGAAAGCACTAAATTTAAGAATACGGTCTTCACACCTTTCCATCCTAGTTGTCAGCTATGCTCGTATAGTGGCTACTCAAAGCTTTGCGACTTCTTCAAGACCGGGAAATGTGTCTATGAAGAAGCGTTAAGGGAGGCAAGGAAGCTACAAGAGAAGAAAAATTGTAGAATATGTGAGTATTCTGGTTACTCAAAGCTCTGCACCTATTTTGAAACTGGTATATGCGTCTATGAAGATGAAGCGACACCCTGAGGGCACAGGAACAAAATAAGAATAAATAATAAGAGGAAGTTATGAAGATTGTAGCAATATCAGACAATGAAACTACCATCAGTCAACACTTCGGCAGGGCACTATTCTATGTAGTGGTCACGGTGGAGGCTGGCAAAATCGTGAGCAAAGAAACACGAGCCAAGACTGGGCATCATACCTTTGCTGGTCATCCACATACAATTGCTGGTCATCGACCTCACGATTTAGCCCCCGGTGAAAGGCATGGCTACGATGCTGGCTCACAAGTAAGGCATGAGAGTATGGCTGAGACCATTGCTGATTGTCAGGTTCTTATCGCCGGTGGCATGGGCTGGGGTGCTTATGAGAACCTAAAGAGCCGCAATATGGAGCCGGTGGTCACTGATGTTGAGAGTATTGATGAGGCTGTGCAGCTATATCTAGATGGTAAACTAACCAATCTAATGGAACGGTTGCACTAGAAAGGGGTAATTGCTACGCTGTTATTAGCTTGGTGTTAATTTTGGGCTGAGAGCCAGCTACCAGCGGTGGCTGATTCTTAACACAGAGTTAAAAGGACAAAAAAGGGGATCGGGATTTGTGGTCCCGACCCCCTAGTAATATACTAGAAGTCAAATAGTGCTGGTTGCTCTTCCTTCTTTCTATTGGTTGTTAATGATGCCAGCCAAAAGCTCGACAAGCATTATTATGTCGATGTTACACCCCACCAGCTCCTGCGGGTATTTCCGGATATATCGGACTAAATCGTGTTCCTGTATATGCCAGGCACTCATACCCTTTTGTGTCGGGCGCTTCTCATAGTGGTAAGTAGCCTCCAAAGCCCCTGAATCTATGCGAGCTTGTACCCATTTGTGGTCATGGGCGAGAATCTCGCATACCTCTTTCTTGGTAAACCACCCTTCGCGGTACCGCCTGGGTGCATTTATGCGCTTGGCCATCACCACCACTGCGTTAAGAGAGAGGTGCATTATTCTGGCTATCCTTCGAGGGCAGTACCGGGGTATCAACTTGGCCAGTTTCTCCTTATCCTGTGTAGTCCAGGAGTGCCGGTCGTCGCTCTTGGCAATACCCATACTAGATATTTGGCCGGCTACTGCATAATCCGTTACTCCCAGCCGAGCTGCGAGCTCCCGGCGTGACTCGTGGGTGTGTTTATAGTCCCTACGGATTATATCCCGTTCATCGTCAGTCCAGTTATGGTTGTTTCGCATCTTTTTTAGCTCTTGGTCAGGCTTTTAGGAGTCTAGCCCGAGGTCAAACTTTTGCTGAAGGCTTGCTAGCTCTTCCTCTTTCTTCTCTCGCTCGACCGCCTCTTCCTTTTTCTTCTCCCGCCTGTCCCCCCGTTCCCTGTCAAGCCTGGCAGCAATTCGCTTCCTGTATATCCAGGCCTTGAGCCGATTGAGGTCATCCATCTGGTTTCTATCGAGGCTGTCAACCCGGATATCTTCCGGCATTGTGACCCCTGACTCCTTGATGCGCCACTTCTCATAGACCTTAGTGGCGATGTAAAGGTAGATTTGAGTCCAGTCGTGGCCCATGGGAGCCGTCAAGCTAGCGGTATTGAGATAAGCGCAGGCTTCGGCATCCGTCCCGGTAGGCAATTCTCCTTTGCTCACTCTCATATTCATCACCAACCTCTCCAGGGTAATAGAGGTCTTTAGCCACTCGGGGAGGGAATCTCCCCAGCCCCCAGGCATGACAATAATCGGGTCAGAGAATACCCCGACCAGCTCACCAATCCACTGATCTTCTTTTTTCATTAGTTAT
>JAUXAC010000031.1 GCA_030615035.1 Dehalococcoidia bacterium
AATAATAGTTTTTACCGGCTACCTTCAGAGGCTGCTTTTGCTACGTGGCATGATTGTTCACCAGCCAATTTTATTTTTGCGGTAAAGGTGAGCCGTTTTATTACCCACATTAAGAGATTAAAAAATAGTGAGGAGGCGGTAGAGAAGTTTGTTAGTAGAGCTAAGATTTTAGGGGAAAAATTAGGCCCGCTTCTATATCAGCTTCCACCTAATATGCATCGTAATGACGAGGTGTTAGAGTCATTCCTGGCTACTTTACCTCAGGGAATGAAGCACGTCTTTGAATTTCGGCATCACTCCTGGCTCGAGGAGAAGGTTTTTGAAATTTTACATAAGTATGATATAGGATTTTGTGTCTTTGATATGCCATCTCTTACCTGCCCTCTGATAGCGACGGCAGATTTTGCCTATATTAGGTTTCATGGCAGCAGCAGACTCTACTCTAGCTGTTACTCTGATAAGGAGCTGGCTGATTGGGCAAAGAGGCTGGCTAATTTAGCGGTGAACCTGAAAGCAGTCTATATTTATTTTAATAATGATGCTGAAGCATTTGCGGTGAGAAACGCCATAACCATTGGTGATTACCTACAAGCTACAGTGTAGACGGGCATAGCCCTGCTAAAGAAATTACCTTCTCCTTATTAAAGGGGGTGAGGCTGGTAAATCCTTATAAGCTTCTAGTACTAGATATAGATGGCACGCTGTTAGATAAAAACGGGGCCATCTCGGCTGAGGACAGGAATGCGTTGGCTAGAGTCTGCGATTTGGGTGTGCCGGTTTCTTTGTCTACCGGGCGAGTAGTGAAAGCCTGTTCAGGAATTATTAGTCAGTTATCACTGGATAGCTACCATATATTCTTTGACGGCGCTTTAGTAAGCAATCCTAACCGTGGTAAGGCAATCTATGTTCAACCGATTGATAAAATGGTAGTGAAGCAGGCTATTGAATTTGCTCATCTAAATGGAATAAACCTTGAGTTCTATTCGGCAAATCATTATTTTGTCGAGGGGGAAACATGGGCAAGTGACATCCGTCGTGATTTCTATCATACGCCGCCTACTGTAGTAGACATCAGCAAACTTTGGCAGAAGGAGAGGATTATTAAAGGGGTTCTGACAGTCCGCTCCCCGGAAGAGAAAGCTAGGGCCGAGATTCTTTACCTTCAATTCAAGGATAGCCTTAGCTTCTCCCGGACAAAAACGCCGGCTTACCCAGAGGTTGATTTTATTAATGTTCTTGCTCCTGAGGTATCCAAGGGGGAAGCCTTGCGGGTACTGGCCTCGCATTTGGGAATATCCTTGACTGAGATTATAGCTATAGGCGATGGTCCTAACGACATTTCGCTTCTCTCCTCAGCCGGTCTAGCCATTGCTATGGGTGATGCCCCCGACGAACTCAAGGCAGTAGCCGACTTTATTACCCTTGATGTTGACCACAGCGGTCTAGCTAAAGCTATTAAAAAGTTTTTGCTGTAAGATTGCATATTTTGGCGGATCGTTAAACACAATTCAGATCTATGAGGTAAGTGCAAATGGCTAATACTCTTATGGTAATCGTACCCTACTGGTATCAGGGTACTTGGGTCTTTGATGATGAATCCGCTGGATTGAATAAGGAACCATTTGTGGCGGGTGTTCCGGAGATGATTGATAACCTGACCAAGGGCATACTGAATGCCAGGAGTGGATTCAGGCTAATATTCTCTTCAGCACCCTTTCCCGACTATCAGAGAGAGTTGATATGGGTGAAGGAAGAGTATGATGGGAATTGGTATAGGGTAGAAGGCCAACTAATGGAAGGCTGGTTATGTCCTGCTTTACTCCGGTATTTTGAAAGTGCGCCGGAAAAACTCTATGTCAAAGCGGAACAACTACAACCTCTTTATCCACAATCTTGACTACTTTTAAACGTCTGGATAAATTGTTCTTCGAAATTAGTTACCATCTTGTCCCCCTTTTTGCCGAAGCAGTTTGTCTTTTAGCAAAAATCCCTGGTTCTTTACCCAGGGATTGGGGATAAGATAGCCTTGAATTGTAGCTAAACTAGCGTTCTTGGAGCGGGAGACGAGACTCGAACTCGCGACAACCTGCTTGGAAGGCAGGTCAGAGACAAGCTACTAATCGCTTGCTAGACCAACCGCTTGCCTCCTTTCTAACAGTCTACCAGACCCAATGCTTAGATGTCAAATCCTTGCCCCATCAGCAGTGGTGGGAATGGTGGCCCGGTAAGGCTACTCTCTTGTTGTCCAAACGGCCTTTGTATCTATTGTCCGTACAGTGGTAGCCTCACGCTTAACTTTTTATCCGCACCACTATAAGTCATTTGAAATATAACGAGATATATACCTCGGGTATTCTAATCGAGCTGCGGAGGAGATTATGCCCTGGTGCGAGTAATGTCCTAATAGCCCTCAACTATCTCAAAGCTGATTTGTCCTACACATCATAGCTAGCTACCTTTTCTATGTCCATGTGCCTGCCTGCCCCCCCAACCTGAGACATGATAAGCCGGCAGAAGATCAAAGGGGAGAACTTCTAGGAAGGGATTTACCTGTTGGGGGAGTGCTAAACAGTTTGTCGGCAAAATGCTTTACTGGACGACTGCCATATGGTAGCCTGTGTGAGGTGGTTCGGTGCCATGACCCGGATAAAAAAATATCGTTTGCCGTCAACAGGAACACAGGAGTATGTCTGCCAGTATCCGCACTGTCTAACTCTTGGGACCCTGTGGTTCAGAAATGATATCCTAGTCCCGACAGTCAAGCTCAGCCAGAGAGAAGATGGCGGAATCTATCATGATTGCAATGGCAGCTCAGCTGGGCCGTGCCGGCTGTTCCCTAACTGGGAGGTAAAGCCCCACACATTGTAGCTCTAGGGTGTATTAATAATACTGAGGGTCGGGTATCAGGCTGTAGAGAAAATTATGCCCCGGTCGAAGTTATGTCCTATACCCGCTCAACATCTCAAAGCTGGTTTGTCCCAAGCACCGTAGCTGGCCTTCCTCACTATGTCCATATACTTAATTTTGAGGATGTTCATTCCCCGGTTGATAAAGCTTGCGTGATGATAGCATACTGGTTTTTCAGATATAACCTTTTGCTATCTTTTAGCAGGGTTCAGAAGTGCGGGGGGGATAGCTTAGTCTTTGAGAAAGGTTATAGCCTCACAACATTTCTATCTACTGTGGTAACGACATCAGATAGAAAGTTATCTCTAATCCATACATATCCCCCATCCACGACAAAGTGCGAGAAGTTACCCTTGACAAGGCGACAACATAGCAAGGAGCAAGCTTAATTCAGTAGCGACACTGCTTCATTTCTAGGTCAGCTTGAGAGGGAACGGCTTCGGTCTTTCTTTCGGTCGGTCTTTCTTTCGGGTTTCTTTCGGTTCCGAAATCACCCGTGCTGTCCCTCTGTGCTGTCACAGACTCTGTTACAGGCTCCGTCACAGACTCTGTCGGCTGCTTATGTTCCTCTAGGTAATCTCTCCCTGTGTCTGTTACAGCCCACAGGTTCTGGTGGTCGGACTGAGGGTCGGTTCGAGCGTCGGTTCGAGCGTCGGTTCGAGAGGACGGTCTGAGGGGACGGGCGGATTCTCTATGTATTTTCTGCCGTGCTGTAATAGCTTGCTGTAATAGCTTCGCTGTTTCAGGATTTCCTTCAGGGTTAGCTAGAGTTTTCCTGGTAGTGGCCCAGGCTCCGTCCAGCTTGAGAAGGAACGGTTTACCCCCCGGGTGGTGGTTCTTGCTTGCCTTGCAATGTTATCAACAATTGGGTATTCAGTTTCCCCAGTGCCTCATTCTCTCTTTCAAGTTCTCTCACCTTTTGTGATAGACGATTGACCTTGGTTTCTTGCTCATCCTCCCGTAGCTGATTGACTTGTTTACTTTTCTCGTTTTCTATCAAATAGGCTAGCCTCTCCAACCCTCTATTTGTCAGCACATACCTGCCTTGGTTCAATCCTCTCACGTAAAGCGTCTCCACAAGCCTTTCTTTGCAGAGGCGCTGCAGCCTGGAGACCGCTCCCCAGTAAGTGTAGCCAAAATGTGCGCTTAGCGTCTTAATCCAAACGACCTCTTGGCCTCTAATGTATTGGAGGAGTTCTAGCTTTGTTGGCGTTTTGTGCATCTTGTCGCACAAATAGTAGCATATGGGACCCCGAATTTCAATCTCTAACTCCATAAAACAAAGGCTCTCACCGGTTGTTCTGCTTGGCGCTGCCCTATTTTTCTGGCCAGGGTGCAGACGAGGTTGTGGCAGCCCCTAGAATCAATTTTTAACCCCCTTCCCTGGCTTTTGAATAGCTTGGGTGGGGCTCTGTGTTTAAGAGGGGCTTCGCCCCTTCTCGTTGAAAGGAGATGCCAAACTCCAGTCTATCAATCGCTTCAGCCTGCTCTTTATTCTCAATCTTAATATACCTCATAGTGGTGTTAAGACTTTTATGACCGGCGAGGTCTTTTATGGTGAACGGCCCCACTCCCTTCTGATGTAGCCTGATGCAGAAGGTATGCCTCAAGATATGGGGACCTCGCTTACCCTTGTCGATGCCAGCCAGCCTCAAGTATCTTCGCACTATACCATAAACATAGCCGCGGTCCAGATTGCCCCCATTGGTGCCCACGAAGAATCTGCCATTTTGAGCCTGTGGGTGGTTGGCTAGATAATCTGCCAATGCACCTGCTGTTTCACCATTAAGGTGGAGATACTGCTCCTTGTTGCCTTTCCTGGTTATCTTTATCTGACTTCTCTCAAGGTCAACATTGGCTAGCTTCAGATTTGTTAGCTCCGACACCCTGAGCCCCGTGTGAAGGAAGAGGATAGCTATTGCCATATCACGTTTACGAACTCGTGGCCTACCCTTTCGGGCTATTGTCTCTAAAAGGCGGATACACTCCTCCTCAGTTAAGTATTCCGGCTCTTTCTCTGGTATCCTGGGGCTCCTTATTGAAGCTGCTGGGTTAACTTCTAATCCGTCACTCTCTACCAGGTAGTTGAAGAATGATTTTATTGCCGCCAGTTTTTGCGCCCTAGTGGCGCTGGAGTTACCTTTGTCGGTAGCCAGATAGTCCAGATAAGCTCTGATGTCAGCCTTGGTAACCTCTCCTACTTCAAGTTTACGTTGCTGACGTAGAAAGGGGGTCAGCCCCCCGAGGAGGGACAAAATGAAGCTATAGGGACTTCTTGTGTACTCATGGGCACATTTTACACAACACGCCATCGTTTATCAATTGGCGAAAATTGTTCACCGAGTACAGCTTTCTCTCAGCTTGAACAGAGGGGGGGATAAAAGTTAGAGCTTGAAAAGCACCAACCTGGAGCTTGACAAAGAGGAAAAGTGGTAGTATTATTGTCCGCATAGGAACAATATATGTCCGCAGAGGTAATATAAGGAAGCAGTTAGAGGTCAAAAGTGACGGTTGAGCTAAAGAAACAGGATATTAAAAGAGTTTGTTTGCCGAAGATGTGGATATACTTGGAAAGAGGAGAAGGTGGCAAGGGAGGGAAGAGAAGAAACACAGCCAAAATAGAAAAAACCTGCTGACACAGGTCTTTCCTGGGGTAATTAGATAATGCGTTTATCTAGTTTTTATTATAAAACAAATCCCGAAGATAAGTCAAGCAACAGGCTCAGAGACCCCGAGTGTGGGTGTTCTTTGAGCCCTTTCAGTTTTCTTGAGGCAGGGTGCTCGGGAAACCAAGGCGAGTTTTAGGAAGCTCAACCCCCCGTCCCGTGTGGTGCCATGACCGTAATCGGGGGCAGCACCCTGCCCCAAAGGAGGTGAGTGATGACAGTGCTAGACAAGATTAAGGCCTTTTTAGAAAGGTATGCAAAATGGTATCAAGAAGAAACGGAGTTTTTAGAACCAAAGCCGGAAGCGAAAGGTGCTGAGAAAAAGGCGGCTGAGCCTCCTGAGACAAAAGTAGCCGAGGCTCCTGAAAAGAAGGTGGATGAAAGTAGCTCAAAGTAGAAAAACGGGCTCTGCCAAAAACAGGTAGCGGTAATGACCATAGTAAACGAGGTTGAGAGCGGATGATAAATAACGATTACATCAGGGGGTACTTCGATGCTCATGGATATATTTATTCCACCAAAAGGCAAAGTGGAGCCCTCCGCTGGCGAATTGTCTTTCAGGACCAAGACAGGAGCCAAATAGGGGAAGTGCATACCTTCCTAACAGACGAGGGTTATCACTCTGGTATCTACCCGCGCAAGGACAAGGGCCGTTTTGGCCCTCGTACCGTTCAAAAAATAACTATCGAGAAACAAGCTGAGGTTAGGCGCTTCATAAAAGAAATAGGCACAGAAAGATCAGAGTCGCGGGAACGATTTAATCAGTTCTTGATTAATAAAGGAGCAGCCAGAGTTTAGTGGTGGCTAGAAAAACGGGCGGGTCCTGTTGGGGGAAACCAGGGTGCTGGGGTTTTTTGATTACCGCCAGCTTAATTTGAGCACGCACTCCTCCCGTATCCGTAGCCCTGGGGTTAATCGGGCTTAGCGGCGGGGCCTGCTAGAGAATAAAGGGTGAAAACAAGTAAGAGGGCAATGAAACTGAAGACAAGGGTTTTTGAGTTACGCAACGGGAGATATCGAAACTTGGTTGAGTTAGCCCAGACGATGGAAATATCTCAAGACCTAATTTACAGGGTGAGAAAAGGTGAGCGTGGCATCCACGAAAGGTTTATTCTTGGAGCAAAAAAGGCCTTTCCCGGATATAAACTTGATGACCTTTTCTATGTCTCAGAGGATTAGCTAATGAAAAGTTCTAATAAAGGAGGTTGATGCCTATGGAACAAAACTTTAAGTGAGGTAGTAGTGGAGGAATAATACCAAGATAGGAGGAAAATTGGTGAAAAAGAAGATTTTATGGATGCTGCTGAGCTTCCTATTGGTGGCGTCTTTAATGCTGGCCTCCTGTGCTAAGGAAGAGGTAGTAGGGGAGGAAGAGGAGGAGGAGGAAGAGGAGGAAGTGTTTTTAGGGTTTCCTCGGAGTGAAACCGTGTTCATAGCCCAGCTGTCGGGACGTGTAGGCAGCCCCGATAACTTCAACGAATGGGTAGGCTGGAAGTGGCGGGATCGCGGTATGGCGAACCTGATGAACGAGCCATTGTGGACCATTGATTACTTAGTCGGGAAGGTCATTAACAGCTTGGCTGCTGCTCCACCGGAATACAGTGAGGACTTCACCCAGCTTACGATTGAGCTTCGGGAGGGCGTGTACTGGAGCGATGGTGTGGAGTTCACCGCCGACGACGTGGTGTTCACCATCGAGTTCCTCAAGGCTACTCCGGGCATGAACTACAACGACCAGCTGCAAGAAGTAGAAAGCGTTTCCGCGCCGGACAAATACACCGTGGTCATCGAACTTACCGAGCCGGACTCGCGGTTCCACACCTTCTTCCTGGATCGGTGGGGATGCTGCTGGATAATGCCCCAGCATGTGTGGGAAGAGGTGGAGGATCCCATAGCCTTTGAGTACAACCCGCCACTGAGCTTGGGACCTTATGTGCTTCACAGTTATGACCCGGCCGGGTTCTGGACGGGATGGGAGAGGCGGGGCGACTGGGACAGGACCCCTACCGGGATGCTCTATGGCAAGCCTGCGCCCAAGTACGTAGTGCTCCGCGCTCCCGGGGAGGCCACAGCCCAGGTTATGGCCGTGTCGCGCCATGAGCTCGATAACGCCGTTCCTATAACCATTGAGGCCCAAAAGGCCGCCTTGGTCATGGACCCCTATGCCAGCACCTTTTACCCTGATTTCCCGTGGTCGGATAACTTTGACCCGTGCATCACCGGACTCACCTTCAACACCCTGAAGCCCCCGTTCGATAACAGGGAAGTGCGGTGGGCCCTGACCCTGGCCATTGACATCGTTTCGTATAGCGCCACCGCCTTCGACGGCGGAACCCGCTTGTGCGCTCTTCTCACCTCGGGTTTGCCTCTGTATGTGGAACACTATTTCGAACCGCTGCAGGCATGGCTGGCAGACTTCACCCTTGACCTGGGCAACGGGGATACCTTCAAGCCCTATGACCCAGACGCAGCCTACAGGCTTGCCGAATATGTGGAGGCGCGCGGGTATACGGTCCCCGAGGATATCACGGGGACTTTCGGCCTTGGCTGGTGGAAGTACGCCCCGGATGTGGCGGCAAGGCTGCTTGAGAAGAACGGCTTCACCCAGGACGAGGATGGGAACTGGCTTCTGCCCGACGGCACGCCGTGGAAGTTTACCGTTCTCTGTGCTGTGATACCGGGTCATCCCCAGTACCAGAACGCCTTCGCCGCGGCGCATGAGTGGCGTAAGTTCGGTATCGACATAGAAGTGATAACATCCGAGGTGCAGGCTTCACTGCAGCTGCACGGCGAGTTTGATGTCGCCACCGGTTGGCCGGCGTACGAACCCTGGGGTGGTCACGTCGACCTTTTCAGGACGTTTAACCACTGGAACTCGGCCTACCTGGAGCCTGTTCTGGGAGAGTCACACTATGGCCACATTGGCCGCTGGACTGATCCCCGCATGGATCAGGTCATCACCGAACTTAAGGGCACCGACTGGGGCGACACCGAGCGGATAGCTGAAATCGGCAGAGCCGGCCTGAAGCTCCTTGTCGAGGAGATGCCGGGTATCGCCACTTTCAACTACGCTGGCCCGGAGATCAAGAGCACCTACTACTGGACGAACTGGCCCACTGCTGAGAATCCCTATTGTGTGTCGCTCACTCATTGGCCCAACCTCAAGTATATGCTGCCGTTCCTGGAGTCCACGGGGCGGTAAGGCACGAACCTGGAGGGAGGCCTTGGGCAGGGGGGAATCCCCTGCCCGGGGTTTCCAGTTAAAATTTTAATTTAAGAGGCTGTCCAGAAATGAGTATGTTTCTCTTTCGTCATTGCGAGGGGCGAAACCCCGAAGCAATCTGTGAAAGCGATAGTGAGATTGCTTCGCTGAGCCTGTCCTGAGCGCCATGAGATTCTTCGCTACGCTCAGAATGACACCAAGCGAAGGGCTCGCAATGACAGTTTGAGTTGCTAAACGGTCTAATTAAAAAGGGGGGAAGAGGTTGAGGTTCGTAAGGCGATATCTAGTCCCGCGGCTGATACAATATGTGCTTGTGATCTGGCTGGGGATTACGATAGTTTTTTTCATCCCCAGGCTGATGCCCACCGATCCGGTTGAGACCCAGATCAGTACCCTTCAGACCCAAGGCGCTTACCTGGGTCCGGCAGCGATGGAGAAAATGGTAAGCACACTGCAAGAGATGTATGGTTTGAAAGGGGGATTACTTGAGCAGTATGTTTCATTCTGGAAGAGGCTTTTCACCGGTGATTTTGGGCCTTCGTTGTTCATGTACCCTACCCCTGTTATCCAGTTGATAGGCCGAGCTCTACCTTGGACGCTTGGGTTGCTTGTCGTGAGCACGGTGTTAGGCTGGATTATTGGGAACATATCTGGTGGACTTACCGGGTACTTTACGCAGAGTAGGATACTAAAAATAATCGATGGAGTGGCAATGTTCGTGCGCCCTATACCCTATTACATAATGGCCCTGATGCTCATCATCTTGTTTGCCTATCTACTTCCCATATTCCCTCTTGGCGGAGGATTTCCCATCGGCGTGGAGATTTCCCTCACCTGGAGCACTGTTATGGACATCCTCAAACACGCCTTTCTTCCGCTCATGTCCCTGATGCTGTTGAGCGCGGCAATATGGCATCAAACCATGCGGCTCATCGTCCAGAGTGTTAAAGATGAGGATTACATACGGTACGCAAAAATTGGGAGCGTCAAGGAACGAACAATCTTTTCCCGATACGTGATGAGGAACGCCATACTACCCCAGATCACCGGGCTCACTCTTGCCCTTGGGCAGATATTCGGCGGCGCCCTGATCACAGAAATCGTCTTTGCCTATCCCGGGATAGGATTCCTGCTTTTCCGGGCCATTGTAGGCACTGACTACAACCTGATCATGGGCATTACGACCATCTCCATCGTAGCCATCATAACTGGCATTTTGATCATCGACCTTTTGTACCCGTTGTTTGACCCCAGGATAAGGTTCAAATGAACAGGAAAATAGGCTAAATGAAGACATTAAGAGAGCTCTTCAAGGACAGACGGTTCAGTCTCGGCGCGGCCGTGTTGTTCGTGCTCGCCGGGCTTGCCCTTCTCTCGTTTTTTTCGCCCTATGATCCCACCGAGTGGCGCGTAG
>JAUXAC010000102.1 GCA_030615035.1 Dehalococcoidia bacterium
CTGGATGGCTGCCAGCTCTGACTTCCCTGACTACGGAAAGCTCGTGGTTTACCAGTTCTCAAAGCAGGAGCTTATCTATGGCCCCATGCAGATAGAGGCCAGGATAGACCAGGATGCCGAGATATCCCAGCTCATAACCCTCTGGTCCCAGGCCGGGAGCCAGGTCATAAGGGGCAACACCCTCGTCATACCAATAGAGGACTCCATCCTGTATATAGAGCCTTTATACCTGGAGGCAACCGAGAGAGGGACCCTGCCCCAGCTGAAGAGGGTGATAGCGGTCTATGGGGACAAGCTCACCATGAAGGAGACCCTGGATGAGGCGCTTACGGAGATATTCGGAGCCGCTCCCTCCCCTGAGCCAGAACCCACACCAACCCCGACCCCAGGCACTCCGGGGGAGAAGCTCCAGCAGATAAAAGATTTATACCAGAATGCCCAGGACGCCCTGAAGGCAGGGGACCTGAAGTCCTATGCTGAATACATGGACCAGATTGGGGCGCTGCTTTAGATGACCTGCCTGTATTCTTCCAGAAAGCTTACACCCCTTGTATTTTTCACAGTATCTATGACATTCTCGTCATAACTGTCTAAGCAGAGTATCTGGGGGCCTTCCAGCCACATGTTCCCTGCCCACTTAGCACTGGAAAGTTTTACCCCATTCTCGTCCGTTTCCATCTTTGTTATATTATAATGATTACCAGACTGGCCTACACCATAAACAGGGGATGAAATAGCCAGCAATGCTCCTATTATTAGTTTAACATCCGCTGGGCCTGGGTTCAGCCTGTATTTCTGTATCATTCTATGTATTGTCATCGCACATCAACTAGGGGCAAAAGCAGCCTCTTTATATCTTGGGGGAAAGGGATTTAAGCTTTTCCCACACAATTCCCACCCTTCCCCTGGAAATGTTTTTTAAGCCCAGGAGGAATAATTAAGATGGCTAATCCCCTCCTTCTCCTTTCGGGAATAGGAATGATGCTAGTAGGCCTGATACCCCTGATATACTGGTGGAGGAGCAGGAGAATCCCCTGGAAATACTTTGCCTGGGGCGGGGGAATCTGGGCCCTGGCCATTGGGGTTAAGCTTGTTTTGGACCTTACGGTTACCCCTGGATTCCAGTCCATTCTGAGGGGCCTTTACCCTGCATTCGGCGTGGCAATAGTGACCGGGGTCTATGTTGGCCTCAGGACAGGACTTTTGGAATCAGGCTTCTCCTACCTTGCTGTCCTGAAGACGAAGCTGAAGGGAATGAAATGGAATGAGGCCGTGGCTTTTTCCCTGGGCTTTGGATGCACTGAGGCCTTTGTGATAGGCCTTATAGGCTTCCTGAACCTATCTGTGCTTATGTTTTATCCCGAGGTGTTGCAGACCCTTCCAGAAGGAATAAAGGCTATTGTTATTCAGCAGCTGAATCTCCCGACCCTTGCCATATTACCCGCCATAATGGAAAGGGTATTTGTAGTTCTTATCCATCTCTTTGCAAGCCTGCTGGTAGTCTATTCCGTAATAACCAGGAAATTCAAATACTTTATCTATTCCATGGTATTCAAGACCATCCTGGACGGCATAATTCCCCTGCTTTTACTCTATATAGGGACAGGAACCCTTCTAGGCATATACCTTATTGAGCTCCCTGTAATGCTCCTGGGGCTTGTAGGCCTTGTCGGATTCTTCTGGATGAGGAAGAAATTTAGGAAGCCAGAGAAGGGGGAGGCGAATCTGAAAAAGGAGATAGGCCTAGTAGTGGTGGTTTCCCTGATAATCTGCATAATAGGAATAGTTATTGCAGGCCTTGGGGTTTCAGAGCCTGAAGCAGGCAAGGCAATAGAGCTTGAGGGCCTTGGGGGGAAATATGACTTCATTGCTAATGGGGAGTATATAGGATATTATGATTACCAGATAACAGGGAAGACCGGCTATAAAGGCCAGGATGCCTGGCATATGAGCGAATCCGCCTCCATCTCTGCTGAGGGCATGAATTTGGATATAACAGGAAGTCTCTACATAACGGAGAAGGCAGAGCCCCTCTATTATGAGACAAGCATAACACTAAATAATGAGACCACCCTGGTAAAGGTTGAATTCTCCTCTGAGAACATAAAGGAAATAATTGAGAAGGATAATATAAGCCAGGAGCTTGACATAAACCCCCTCAAAAACACCTACCTGATAACCAACAATATGATAGGCCAGTGGGCCCTTATGTTCAAATCCCTGGAGCTTGAGGAGGGAAAGACCTATACAGTAAATATGTTCAACCCGAACACCGCAATGTCCATAGTCGGGACCCTTTCAATAACAGGGAAGGAGAGCATAACAGTCCAGGGAAGGGAATACCAGGCTTTTTCAATAACAGGACAGGGAAACAGCAAAAACTATGTGACCCCTGATGGTCTGCTCCTGAAGATAGAGAGCCCTGGTCTTGAGATTGTCCTGAGCCAATAACCAATCCCTTATTTCCGGTTTGTCCAGCTTACTATACCCTTCAGCTTCATGTAAAACACCAATAAGTATTAATAAAGACAGGGGGATAAAATAAGTATGCCTTACTACACCAAGCACCTTGACGAGATATTCAAGAGGGCAGGGGTGGAAAAGACCCCTGAGAACAGGGACGCCCTGGACAGGATAATCAGGG
>JAUXAC010000190.1 GCA_030615035.1 Dehalococcoidia bacterium
GATGGGCCCGTAGCTCAGTTGGCCTAGAGCGCCCGTCTTATATGGCGGCAAGCCTTATGGTTTGCAGGTTCTAGTCCGAGGTTAGCGGGAGGTCCGGGGTTCGAACGCACTGCTGGCGCAGGCGCATTCAGCAGGGCTGAACATCCCCGCGGGCCCATATGAATATTATAGCGGATTTGCATATCCACAGCAGGTTCTCCAGGGCGTGCAGCAAGCAGATAACCATCCCTAATCTGGAGAAGTACGCAAGGATAAAGGGCGTCAACCTCCTGGGCACAGGGGATTTCACGCATCCTGAGTGGCTGAGGGAGCTGAAAAACAACCTGACGCAGGGTGATGACGGGATTCTCAGGACATCTTCCGGGTTCCCCTTTCTACTCTCCACAGAGCTTGCAAATATGTATAGCCAGGACGGAAAGGGTAGAAGGGTGCATAATGTGATTCTGGCACCCAGTTTTGAGGTTGTAGAACAGATTACAGAAGAATTAAAGAAAAGGGGCAGGGTTGATTATGACGGAAGGCCCATTTTTGGTTTTAGTTGCATAGAGCTTGTTGAAATGATGACGGGAATCAGCAGGGACATTGAGGTAATACCAGCCCATGTGTGGACCCCGTGGATGTCATGCTTTGGGAGCAAGTCTGGCTTTAACTCCCTGGAGGAGTGCTTCAAGGACCAAACCAAACATATCCATGCAATAGAGACAGGACTCTCCAGCGACCCTCCCATGAACTGGAGGCTCAGCCAGCTGGACTCCTACCAGCTGGTTTCCTTCTCTGACTCCCACTCATTCTGGCCCTGGAGGATGGGAAGGGAGGCTACTGTTTTTGATACAGAACTCTCATACGGGAAAATTTTGAATGCTATAAGGACCGGGGAGGGTCTTGTAGAAACGATAGAGGTGGACCCTTCTTACGGTAAATACCATTATGACGGCCACAGGAACTGTAATGTATGTATGAAACCCTCCGAGGCCCTGGAGAACCGGAATGTGTGTCCTGTGTGCGGCAGGGAATTGACTATTGGCGTTCTTCATAGGGTTAAAGAGCTGGCTGACAGGGAAGAAGGGTTTCAGCCGAAGGGGGCAAAGCCCTTCAGGTCCCTGATACCCCTTTCGGAGATAATATCCCAGGTGCTGGGCATCGGGCAGCTATATTCCAAAAAAATATGGGAAATCCATTCAAGTCTTGTGGATTCCTTCAGCTCTGAGCTTGAGGTCCTGCTGAATGCACCCCTGGAGAAGATGAAGACCCTGGTGCCTGAAAAGGTTGCTCAGGGAATAATAGGGATAAGGAATGGCAGGGTAAGGATAGAGCCCGGGTTCGATGGAGTCTATGGTCATCCGGTTTTTAACGGAAAAAAAAGAAAGGTTG
>JAUXAC010000027.1 GCA_030615035.1 Dehalococcoidia bacterium
AACATTTATTATGTAATTTTGGTGATGAACTTATAGATGTTACTTTAGATATCATAAGCAACCTAAAACTGGGCTCGATAGGATTCGAACCTATGACCAATCGGTTATGAGCCGACCGCTCTGCCGCTGAGCTACGAGCCCGTGCCTAGATTATATTACCGTCAGAGCCAAGAGTCAAGAAACCCGACAACAAGTCTGCTCAGAAACTTTTGGAATGTACACCCTTCTTGACCCTGAACCTGCCGCATAGTAAAATGATTGGCAGTCTAGAACTGAGAGTGCTGGCATGCAAAAGGCAAAAGCGCCATTGAAAGCAATTATTCTGGTTGGTGGTGAGGGTACGCGACTGCGCCCGCTCACCTATGACATACCTAAGTCTATGGTGCCAGTGCTGAATCGCCCCTTCTTGGAACATACTATAGCTTACCTTAAGAAATTTGGTGTTAAGGATGTCATTCTGGCACTGAGCTATCTCCCTGGGAGCATCCGGGATTACTTCGGGGATGGCAGCAACCTAGGAGTGCAGCTCACCTACTCTGTGGAGAGTAGTCCACTGGGCACTGCCGGAGCAGTAAAGAATGCCGAGCAATACCTGGAGAGCACCTTTGTTGTCCTCAACGGCGATGTCTTCACCGACCTTGATATAGCCGATATGCTTGCCTTCCATCGGCACAATGGGGCGAAGGCGACTATAGCCTTGACCTGGGTGGATAATCCCTGCGCCTTTGGAGTGGTTGAAACCGATAGTAACGGGAGAGTACAGTGTTTCATTGAAAAACCAAGTCCCGACCGGGTGACCACTAACTGGATAAATGCTGGCATCTATATCCTCGAGACGGAAGTTCTGGAACATGTGCCGACAGGTAGCCACTACATGTTTGAAAAAGGGCTCTTCCCCCTCCTTCTTGAGCTAGGTGACCCCGTTTATGGGTATCCCTTTAGCGGCTACTGGCTGGATATGGGGACACCAGAGAAATACCTCTGCCTGAACTGTGACCTTTTATTGTCAAAAGCAAAGAGCGCCCTAATTAGCGGTTTGAGCAGCAACGAGGTATGTTGTGACAAAGAGACTATTATCCATCCATCGGCCAAAATTGTCGGACCAGTAATAATCGCCAGCAGATGTCGAATAGGCCAGAGGGTGAACATCAAAGGACCGGTAGTTATTGGAGCGGATTGCTGTATCGGAGAGGATGCTAGCCTAGAGAGAACGATACTATGGAGGGGGTGCAATATTGATGCGGGTGCTGTCCTTAAGCAGTGTATAGTCGACAGAAACACTAATATAATAAAGATAAAAGAATAGCTTTGGGGAATGAATCGTGAAATTATGTGTCAAGAAGATCTACTGCCCTAGTTGCCAAAAATTAGTCAAATGCCAGGAACAAGAGATTAATAGTAACACTCGAGTTGTGTGCTCTAGATGTAAGAGACCCCTCTACATTTGGAACGGTGTTACCTTGAGACATGTGCAAGAGGGTGCATGATGGTAAAGAAAGATTACTATGAAACCATCGGTGTTAGTCGTGATGCTGACCAAAATGCTATTAAGAAGGCCTACCGAAGGCTGGCAATGCAATACCATCCCGACCGTAATCCAGGGAAAGAGAAATGGGCTAACGAGAAGTTCAAGGAAATAAACGAGGCATTTGGAGTTCTCGGTGACCCAGAGAAAAGAAGGCAATATGACCAGTTTGGCACTGTGGGCAATATCGGCGATATCTTTGGTAGCCCTTTTACTCGAACCACTTTTGAAGACTTGATGAAAGACTTTGGTGGGTCTGGTCTTGGATTTGACTTTTTGGATAACGTCTTTAGTGACTTTCTGCGAGGTAGAGGTTTTTCTTTCAAGACATTCAGCCAGGGATTTGGTAGCCCAAGGGGAATGAAATTCGAGTTTCCCGGAGGAATTAATCTGGAGGAGATATTCGGTCAGACCCAACATCCCCCACGCCAGGATGTCCGCTACGAAATAACCATTACTAAAGAGCAAGCGGCTCGTGGACTAGAAAAAGACCTGGTTCGAAGGGGTAAAAGACTAAGAGTGAAAATCCCCGCCGGGGTAAAACCCGGTCCAGCGATAAGACTCCGGAATGCTCGTCAAATAACTGATGGTCAGCCCGGAGATATTTTAATTTCGGTTAAACTGAAATAGCTGATTACACCCCCCTACCCTAGTGGGCAGGCGGGGGAGCACCACACCAAGGTATGCCAAATTCTAATCCCAGCTGGTACAGGTCATTTATCATGGCTGGGGTAAGAGGGATGCCTTCAGCCTCCCGCCGCTGCTGGGTACGTGCTTCGATTTCTCCAGGCAGAAGCACTTCGTTCACTCCTTTAGCTGACGGTACCGACTTTATTTCCTGTATCATCCTATCTATCCGGTTTTTAAACTCGTCTACATCGCTGAACCACTTGATGTCTATTGCCCCCATCATCTGCCCCACGCCCTGTGGACGTTCCATATTTTTATACAAATCTCCAACATAGGGCCCGAAGGCAGCACCAGTCAATACCCCTGCCAGCACATCAATCAACAAAGCAATACCAGAACCCTTTGGCCCACCAAAGGGAAGGAGAGCACCCTTTAAAGCCTTGGTAGCATCGGTGGTTACTTCTCCATCCGAGTCGATAGCCCACCCGGCAGGAATAGACTCTCCCTTCTTGGCAGCCAGGATAATCTTACCCCAAGCCGCCACACTGGTAGCCATGTCAAGAACTACGGGCAATTTTTGCCCTGCCGGAACAGCTATGGACATGGGATTGGTGCCAAAATAAGGAGACCTGCTACCCCATGGAGCTACAGTAGCATATGAATTGGCAATTGCAATTCCAATCATTTCCTTCTTCAAGGCCATCATCGTGAAAAAGGCAGTAGCACCGAAGTGAGTGGAATTGCGTATCCCTACTAACCCGACGCCGCTCTCCTTAGCTTTCGCCATGGCTAGCTCCATCGCCTTGGTTGCTACCACCTGCCCGCTGCCATTATCCCCGTCCATGAGAGCCATCGCTGTAGTTTCCCGCAGGATAGCAATCCTGGGCTTGGGGTTAACCAGCCCTTTTTTCAGCCGTTCCACATAAACGGGCATTCTAATAACACCATGTGAATCCACACCCCGTAGGTTAGCTCGCACCAACGCCTCTGTTATCAAATCTGCATCCTGGGGCGGGATCTCCAGTTTTTGTAACACTGCACTACAAAACTCTTTGAGACGGGAGGGACTAAAATACTCCGTACGGTGACTGCTCATTTGTGTCACTTCCTTCTTTAGTAAGATTGGTAATGATAACACCCCCTGAGCTTACCTTGTCAACGGGCGCTGTTCCCATAAATTGACACCTTCTCGAAGCCGTGCTACTATAGCTGACAAAAAGGAAGCTCTTGGGCGAGATAAGTCTATGGTCACTGGGTGGGGTGGGACTGGCTGGCGGTCTTTTGGGCTCTATGCTGGGACTGGGTGGTGGTTTCTTCTTTGTACCTCTACTTACCCTGGTCTTGAACCTACCAATTCATGTAGCCATTGGCAGCAGTTTGGTAGCTGTCATTGCCAACTCAATTACTGCCAGTGGCACTCACATTAAAGCCCGATTACCAAATCTCAGACTTGGCATGTTTTTGTTGACCGCAACCACCATTGGTGCTATCGTCGGTGCTTTTATTGCCGCCTTTCTGGCCTCCCCAATATTAACTGCTATTTTCGGGATTGCCCTTGTCAGCATTAGCTATTCCATGTTAAGACGCCGTCAACTTGCCCAGGAGAGAGTTTCCTTCGGGGAAACTTCAGTTGGGAGTGATGATAGTCCTTCCACTGGTTTAGCAAGTTCTCTAACGGCATCATATTATGACCGGAACTTAAATCAAGTAGTCACCTACAACGTAAACCGCATCCCTCATGGTTGGGGGATTAACCTGCTGGTTGGTATTGCTTCCAGCCTACTCGGGGTCGGTGGTGGCATCTTCAACATACCGGTGATGAACTTGGCAATGAGGGTGCCAATAAGGGCAGCTATGGCTACCAACAGTTTTATGGTAGGTATTATCGCATTAGCCGGCGTTTGTATTTATTACTACCATGGCTATATTTACCCTCTCACCGTTGCCCCTATTGTGGTTGGTGCATTTATTGGAGCCTTGATAGGTGCCCAGCTAGTACAGAGAGCAAGAAGCCTAATGCTAAGACGGATATTTGCCATTGTTCTGTTCATACTGGCTATTTTGATGCTACTCAGAGCAGCTAATATAAGTCTGCCTATATAAAAAAGGAGTAGTTGAAGTGAAAGTGATAAGCTCAAAGGACAATCGGTTACATAAGTGGCTTTATCTCACCTTTAGAATAGGTACAGTATGTTCTTTGTGCTTTGTCTCCCTTGGATTCATCTTAGCTATCATTACTAAAGCTGAATTCACTGATCGGGTAGTTCCACCGAGCCAGTTTTTCCAACGTATTTCGGAATTAGACCCGCTGGCGATTATCACCCTCGGTATACTAATCCTGGTGCTTACACCCTTTTCAGGCGTCATTTTGGCTATGGTAACTTTCTTGATAGCAAAAGATAGGCTTTATCTAGGCATTTCCGTAGCTGTTCTGTGTGTTCTTCTGCTCAGTCTTGTCTTAGCCCTAGTTTAATGAACGTATAAGCACTGATTATCTGGCTATTGAGGGTGACAATCTACGCCATAGCGCCCGGAACAGGGGGATTATCAATATGAGTATGGTTATCCCAATGATTGGAGTGGCTACGATTATATATGGCAGTCGTTAAAATGTCAAGATTACACATGATACTCCTTCAAGTGATTAGTAGCCCCTGACCTTTCTTCTCAAGTTTCGTTTCCCCTACTCCACACGACTTGTTTTTAGAGTCGCCCAGTGTTAAACTTCAAAAGAAGACGAAGGAGTGCATTTTTCGCCTTGATAGTCTACAACCCTTAGATGGACAACATACTAGAGCATCGTGATGACTAATTTACCTTTATCACAAAGCGGCAAGAGTGCCCTTGAAGTAGCCACCGAAGCAACTAAACAAGCCGGAGAGATTCTACTAGCCCATTTCCACCGTAAAAAGGAGATAAAGGAAAAGAGTAAAAGCAATCTGGTCACTGAGGTGGATATCCTCTCTGAAAAGACTATAGCCAAGTTGCTGACGAATGAATACCCTGCTTGCAATATCCTCTCTGAAGAATTAGCGCCTTCCACTCCTCTCACAGGTTATACTTGGGTAGTTGACCCCTTAGCCGGCACCAACAATTATGCCTTTGGTATCCCGTTCTTTTGTATAAACATTGCTTTAGTCAAAGATAAAGATATCTTGCTGGGAATAACCTTTGACTCATTGAGGGGAGAGCTTTTTTGGGCGGAAAAGGGAAAGGGAGCTTACCTTAACGATTCGCCTATTCACGTCTCTGAGAGAACTTCACTTCAGACTTCTCTGCTGAGTTTTGACCCTGGCTATAATGAGATTCAGGGTAAAAAGTTGCTTAGCACAGTCACTAGATTATGGCCGGGGGTGCACAGTCTAAGATCCATGGGCTCATCGTCCGTAGCCTTGGCTTACGTTGCCTGTGGTCGGGTTGACCTTTATGTTCGCAGCGACCTTCATCCTTGGGACATCGCCAGTGGTATCCTACTGGTTAAGGAAGCTGGTGGCGAAGTCAGCGATTGGCAAGGAAAACCAGCCAACCTCCAAAATAAGGACATTATTGCCGCCAATAATAAGCTCCACCAAGAGTTCCTGGGCCAGTTAAAATAGACAGCTGGACTTCACCTGTAATCTCGCCCCCTCGTTACCCATAGTGGGATACTTGTTCTTGGCTCCTCTTAGCCTCCTGTTCTTGCTATCAGAGAGCCAATATTGTAAAATAGAAGCAGGTATGAATGGAAAAGGAGCACAGTTAATGAGTAGTATGACGGACAAGAACCCCCTAAAAATCACCGACACCACCTTCCGTGATGGGCATCAATCCAGCTTAGCCACTCGCATGCGAACTGAGGACATGGTGGGCATCGCCGAGGAAATGAACAAGGCCGGTTTTTACTCTATGGAGGTCTGGGGTGGTGCCACCTTTGATGTTCCCACCAGGATTTTAAATGAAGACCCGTGGGAAAGACCGCGCGTCCTGAAAAAGTTGATGCCAGATACTCCTTTGCAAATGCTGCTCCGAGGGCAAAACCTGGTTGGCTATCGCAACTATGCTGATGATTTGGCTACTGCCTTTGTGCATCACGCTGCTGAGGTCGGCATTGATGTCTTCAGGGTGTTTGATGCCTTAAATGATGAGCGCAATCTCGAAACCAGCCTCAAGACAATTAAAGAATGTGGCAAGCACGCCCAGCTTTGCATCTGTTATACCCTCACCGAACCCAAGATGGGTGGGCCATTATTTAACCTTGATTATTATATCAATAAAGCAACCATTCTTCAGGATATGGGGGCTGACAGCATATGTATCAAGGATATGGCCGGACTTCTTGCCCCTGATGATGCCTATACCCTGATTAAAGCACTTAAGAAAGTACTGAAGGTACCTATACAGCTACATACCCACTACACCAGTGGTATGGCGTCGATGACCTACCTCAAGGCTATTGAAGCCGGGGTAGATATTATTGATACGGCTCTGGCCCCTTTTAGCTTGCGTTCCTCACAGCCAGCGGTGGAACCCATCGTCGCTACCCTTTCGGGAACTCCTAGAGACACTGGGCTTGACTTAACTCACCTGCTCAAGTTAGGGCAGTATATTGAATCTATAGCCCCCAAGTATCGGGACTTCTTAAATGTCACTCGGATGGCAGTCATTGACATTGGCGTGCTAGTCCACCAGATTCCTGGCGGCATGCTCTCTAACCTAGTGTCCCAGCTACGAGATTGTGACGCCCTGCATAGGATTGACGAGGTGTACGAAGAGATACCAAAGGTTCGAAAAGAGTTAGGTTACCCACCTCTGGTTACGCCAACCAGCCAAATCGTAGGGGTCCAAGCCGTTAATAACGTGCTTGCCGGCAGATATAAACTGATATTAAGAGAGGTAATGGACTATTGTTATGGACTGTATGGCAAACCGCCAGCGCCCATTGACCCTGAGGTGCAGAAACTAGTGCTTAAGCACTATAAGCGGGGGCAGACCCCAATAACCTGCCGCCCGGCTGATTTGCTTGAGCCAGAATTAGACAAAGCCAGAGAGGCGGTCAAAGATTTCACTCAGGATATTGGCGATGTGCTCATCGCTGCTATCTATCCCATCACCGGACTACGCTTCTTGAAGTGGAAGTATGGTCTGGAAACGCCACCCCCAGAGGTAAAACCAAAGACCTTGGAGGATGTGAAGACTGAAGATAAGCTTATCGCCAAGGCAAAAGCCGGCAAGCTAGTCGAAAAGCAGTGAAATAGTTTGCCGTATTGACTGCTCCCTCCCTGCCAGGCAATGCCTGCGGGAGAAGGCTTATTTCCACCTTGACCTTCAACCGAGCCTTTCCAATGCTATTTGACGATGTAAGGTTAGCCTGTTAAAATTGACCGAAAGTTCTAAACGGAGGGGCTGGGGATTTAAGTCCTCAGCCTCTTTCTTGATTTTTTGTAGTATTCCAATGCACTGATATTGTAAAATTGATGGGAGTAAACAGTGCTAAGGAAAAAAAGATTTCTGATTGGGGGAATTACTGTATTTCTCGCCATTGGCTATCTGGTCTTTATGGGCTTTCAGGATTCAGTGACCTATTACTATACAGTCAGTGAACTCATGGAACAGGGAAGCTCAATCTATGACGAAAATGTGCGGGTGAAAGGGCAGGTTGCTCCTGGTTCTGTGGAGCAGGAGGCGACAGGTCGTATATTGAGGTTCACCATTATCGACGGGGAGGAGAGCCTCTCCGTAACCTATCAGGGTGTCGTCCCTGATACCTTCAAGGTGGGCGCTGAGGTTATTGTTGAAGGTCAATTTAATTCAAATGGCATTTTTCAGGCGCACACGCTTATGCCGAAGTGCCCTTCCAGATATGTGCCCCAGCAATAATATCCAACTTGGGAAAGTAACCTATGGCAAATATAGGCTACATCGCTTTACTCCTGGCACTAGTAGCCTCGATGTACGCGGCTATTGTCTTCGTACTTGGAAGAAGACATCCAACACTGATTCGTAGTGCCAGAAACAGTCTTTTGGCTGTCTGCGGGCTGGTTTCTATATCAGTAGCAGTTCTACTCTACGCCCTGCTCACTCATAATTTCCAGATAGAATATGTTGCCTCACATACTAGCCACGACCTGTCTCTGGCTTACCTTTTAAGTGCTTTATGGGCAGGTAACGATGGCTCTCTACTGGTCTGGGCATGGCTTCTCTCTATTTTTGCCGCAGTAGCGGTATTTCGGAAGCGCGATATCGGTGGAGAGTTAGTATCTTATGCCTCTTCAATTGTCATGGTCACCCAGGCTTTCTTTCTTATCCTATTACTCTCAGTATCAAACCCCTTCAAACAACTCTCCTTTGTCCCTGCCGACGGGAGAGGTCTTAATCCCCTGCTTGAGAATCCGGCGATGATACTGCACCCGCCGCTATTACTGGCTGGTTATATCGGTTTTACCATCCCTTTTGCCTTTGCCATAGCTGCCCTGCTGACCGGGAAACTAAGCAATGAGTGGCTAATCGCAATAAGGAGATGGACACTCCTAGCTTGGCTCCTACTGGGAGTGGGTAACCTTATTGGTGCCTGGTGGGCATATGTAGTACTTGGCTGGGGAGGTTATTGGGGGTGGGACCCAATTGAGAACGCAGGCTTGATGCCTTGGTTGGTAGCAACTGCCTTCCTTCACTCTATTATGATGCAAAGAAGACGGGGAATGTTGAAAATCTGGAATATGTTGCTCATAATACTAACTTTCAACCTGGCTATATTTGGCACTTTCCTGACCCGGAGCGGCATTCTTTCCTCGGTTCATACTTTTTCCGAGTCTGCCTTAGGCCCCTTCTTTTTAGCCTTTATTGGTGCCACCCTTTTTGGCTCGCTCGGCCTGCTCTACTACCGCAGTAAAGAGTTAAAAGGTGAAGCAGAGATGGAGTCCCTTGTTTCCAGAGAGAGTACCTTCTTACTGAACAATTTACTCTTAGTTGGCGCTGCTTTTGTTATCTTTTTGGGAACGGTTTTCCCTGCTATATTTGAGGCGGTACGTGGGGCCAGGATTAGCGTTGGACCTCCCTTTTTCAATCAGGTGAGTGGACCCATTTTTTTAGCTCTTATTCTCCTTGTCGGGATTTGTACCCTCATCGGTTGGCAGCGAGCATCAATCAAGAAGCTGGTTCGTAATTTTCTCTGGCCACTGGGGGCTGCTTTAATTCTAGTGATAGTCCTTTTCTTCTTGAGGGTAAGGGAATGGCATGCCCTTATTGCCTTTCCCGTGTGTGGCTTCGTCTTCTTTACCATATTCTATAAGTGGTCCCAAGAGACTAGAACACGCCAACAGATGAGGGCAGAGAATTATCTGAAGGCCTTTTGGGGGTTAGTTGTAACTAATAGACCTCGGTATGGTGGCTATATTGTTCACATCGCTATTCTCCTCATTGCCATCGGGGTAATCGGCTCATCTTTCTATGAAGTAGAAAAGGAAGCCGTACTTAAGCCAGGTGAGTCAATGACTATCGAAAACTATACTCTCACTTATGAGGGTATGAACCGCTATGAAGCCCAGAGCAAGTCAGTGGTTACAGCTACCCTTTCCATTTATAACTACGGGGAATTAGTTGGTAAATTAACCCCAGAGAAACACTTCCACTGGAGCTATGAACAGGCGGTGACCGAGGTCGCCATCCGCACTACCCTTCGTGAAGACTTATATGTTATCCTGATCGGCTGGGATGAGAATGACACTGCTGCCTTCAAGGTTCTGGTCAACCCTCTTGTTATCTGGATATGGATTGGAGGCGGAGTATTTGTTCTGGGGGGATTAATTGCTTTCTGGCCCGACTCTTCAGTTTATGCTCACCCATCTGGACAATGACTTTGAGAAGGGTAAAATTCAAGAAGGGGTCTACTGTAGGCTACGAGCCGAGGGGAAATCGTAATTTATCACACTGACGCAAAGAACAAAAGAGAAAAGTGGCAACAGATAATGGAGAAACCCGCTTCTACTTCCCAAGTTTGGGCAATTGAAACTCAAGGGCTTACCAAGTCCTTTAGCAATCATCTTGCCTTAAGAGGAATTAACCTTGGGGTGAGGCAGGGGGAGGCTGTTGTCATCTTGGGTCCTAACGGGGCCGGAAAGACCACTCTCATTAAGGTGCTGGCTACCATCATGAATCCCTCTGCAGGGAGAGTCCTGATTGATGGTCTGAATCCTAAAAATGATGCCGAGGAGGTTCGGCGCCGGATTGGTGTGGTTACCCATCAGACTTTTCTCTATAGTAACCTCACTGCCTACGAAAACCTGGAATTCTACAGTCGCATGTACGATGTCCCCAGACGCAAGGAGCGAATTCATGAGGTAACCGCCATTGTGGGAATGACATCTCGCCTTCATGACCGAGTAAGCACTCTTTCCCGGGGCATGCAGCAAAGACTGTCTATTGCTCGCTCCCTGCTTCATAAACCGACCTTAATGCTGCTGGACGAGCCAGAGACGGGACTGGACCAGCAGGCTATCTCTGTGCTCTCGGAGATATTACAGGCAGAAGATGAGGGCAAACACACCATTATCCATACCACTCATAGCCTGGAGCGTGGATTGGAATTGTGCGATCGTCTGTTGATTTTAGTCCGGGGTGAAATTGTTTACGAGAGGTCAAGACAAGCCTTAGACCTAGCAGATTTGAAGCAAGTCTACCAGCATTACACAGGAATTGAAACATGAGATTCTGGCATAAGGTCATAGCTATCACTTGGAAAGACGCTCTTTCCGGGATGCGAACTAAAGAGATCATCTTTTCAGTATTGGTTTTCACTCTTTTGGTGATAGTGATCTTCAATTTTGCCTTTGGCACAAGCCAGGAAATGATGGAGCTGGTAGCCCCTGGTATCTTATGGGTAACCTTCGCCTTCGCCGGGGTGTTGAGCCTCAACCGCTCTTTCATCCCGGAGAAGGAGCAGGATTGCCTTGAGGGGTTAATGGCATGCCCCGCAGGCCGAGAGGTTATCTATGTTGGCAAGATGCTGGGGAGTTTGCTCTTTATGCTGATTATAGAAGTAATAGCGCTGCTTATTTTTGCCTTTCTTTTCAATCTGCCAGTTCTCTCGCTGCAGATCATTACCATTACAGTTTTAACTACGATAGGATTTGTCGCTGTCGGTACCCTATTTTCTGCCCTGGCAGTTAATACCAAAGCACGAGAGATGGTACTGCCCATCCTTTTTCTACCCATTGTTGCCCCTATAATCATTAGCGCAATTAAAGCTTCAGAGTTGGCACTTTCTGGTGAGCCCTGGAGCAGGCTATCCTCCTGGCTCCAGATAATAGGGGCTTTTGACGTCATTTTCTTGATAGTGTCGTTTTTAATCTTTGCCTTCGTTATTGAAGAATAGGGAAGCCGTAAAGGAGAGCGAATTGTGAAAAGAAATATTCTGCTTTGGCTGAGTCTGGCGCTGATGGTGACTGCCCTGTATCTTGTCTTTGTCTACGTCCCCACTGAGCAGACTATGGGGATTGTGTACAAAATTTTCTACCTTATGGTCCCTATGGGTTGGCTGTCTTTGCTCTCCTTTCTTATTGTCTTTGTCGGCAGTATCCTCTATCTGGTAAAGAGGGAAAGCAAGTGGGACATCCTCGCCCACTCCTCAGCCGAGGCGGGAATTATCTTTACCACCTTGGCTCTGTTCACTGGAGCTATCTGGGCTAAGCCCGTTTGGGGAGTATGGTGGGCTTGGGAGCCCCGTTTAACTTCTACCCTGATTCTCTGGTTGCTCTATCTCGCTTATTTCATGGTGCGCTCCTTTGCTACTGAGGAGTCCCGAGGAGCTACGTTTGCTGCAGTCGTCGGCATTGTCGGCTTCATTGATCTACCCATTATCGTTCTAGCCACCACTCTTTGGCGGGGGATGCATCCCGAGCCAGTGATTTTCCAAGGCGGACTGGCCCCATCTATGCTCGTAACTCTCTTAATCAGCATAACTGCCTTCACCGCTTTGTATTCCCTTCTCTTGATTCAGCGAGTTTCAATGAAGAGTGATGAAGCTGAAGTAAAAAGATTGAGGATTATGTTAAGTTGATAATCTAAATCGAAGGAGTCAAAAATGGAAAATGCTGGCTATCTGTTTGCTGCTTTTGCCATAGTCTGGGCAGTGATTTTCGGCTATGTACTTCTTTTATTGAATAGCCAAAGGAAGTTGCGACGGGAAATAGACTCGCTGAAAAAGGCATTAGAGAAAAAAGGAGACGAACTGTAGAGAACTGGCATTTTGTATCTGTGGAGCGGGAGACGGGGCTCGAACCCGCGACAACCTGCTTGGAAGCTCTGCAAGAGAAAAGCTGGTATTTATCTGCTAGACCAACTGCTCGTCAGACCAACCACTTACCTCCTTTCTAGCAGTCTACCAGACCCAATGCTGAGTTGTCAAGCCCCTGCCCCCTCGGCAGTGGCAGGAATGGTGGCCCAGTAGGGCGGCTCTTTTGCCGAACAGCCTTTGTATCTGTTGTCTGTACAGTCGCAAGCTCACGCCTGACCCTTCATCCGTCAGCTCCAAAATGCTTAGCTTTCGCATAATGGGTTTTTTATCTATCACAGTTAACTGTGAAACAAGAGGGCTAAGCGGGCTAAGCTCTCTATTTGTATCCTCTCTTCTTCAACATGTATTGCCTGAGATAGTGCTCCCCCAAGGTGAAGCAGAAGTCGCAGTAGTCGGTAAAGTTGCCTCGCAGGTGTCCCTCGAAACTTCTCCCCAATGGATCTGAAAAGGTTGGACTGCGAGGGTATTGTCAACAAGGTTTCCGGCGGTTGTGGCGTAGTTCCTGTGACAGAACCCGCCACAGACCCCTGTCACAGGCGGCTGTGACGGGGGTTCTTTCTCTATACTGCTCAAGTATTCTGTACCCTTCTCTGTCACAGTCTACAGATTCTGTTCCTCATCCACTTTCTCCGCTAGGCAAACATTTTTACCGCTAAAGGGGTAAAAAAATGAAAAGAAAGGAGGCGATAATCCAATATTTGGCTCTGGTCGGCAGGGCTGACCGGCGCCTAATCGCAAACTATATAATCGCCAGCCCAAGCTCGGTTTCCTTTAAGCTTTCCGAACTGAAGCGCTCGAGCTTGATGCATAATATGAAATGGTCTGACGGCAGCAAGGTCTGGGTTTTAACCCTAGAGGGCTACCGGAGAATGATTATTACCAGCCCCGAGATAAAAAGCAAGAAGGATAAGCAGCGACAGAAACGGGGCAATGTCCTAGCAGCTTTCAACTGCCTCAAAGCTGATTTGTCCTACACGCCATAGCTAGGCGCGCTTCTTCTATGTCCTTATGCCTGCCCCTAAGCGAGGGTGCTATTAAGTGGCAGGAGCAGACAATTCGCCAGCTTGAGCCTCGAATTCACTGCGACAATAAGAGGAAGCACGATTTGACGGTTTGGAAGCCTTTCAACCCACCTT
>JAUXAC010000006.1 GCA_030615035.1 Dehalococcoidia bacterium
GCTTCCGTCGAAGGTATATTGTATCCTAGTTCAAAGAATCCCAAGGGCGTCCCATGTGTGTTGTTCATCGAAAACGAACATTGTTGTGATGAGTATCAAGAGCGTTTGGGCGAAGCGGTTGGAATCGATGACGACACAAAAGTGAAATACCTTTTCTTTGACAGTAAAGTGGAGCAAAAGAACTTGTAGAGAAAGAAATCTAATGGTATTAGTGTGATTATGTACTAGACTTAAGTAGGTAGGTGCGACATGGGAAAAGGCAGTTCTAGGGCGGCAGCTAATAATCGAAGTAATCAGATGAATCCCAACACTCATAACCGATTGGTCGTAGGTTCGAATCCTGCCGAGCCCACTTCCAAAGCTATTTTACCACAAAAAGCGACTGATTTTTACAAAAAGTCGCATGTTCTCCCCCAAGAGTCCGAACTATTGCAACTCAGGGAATTACTGTATATACTACTGGGTAACAAGGGGAGGCGGCAGTTGGAGTTGCGACAGAAGATAAATAAAGAGCGGATAACACTGAAAAGTTACCAGACTGTGCGTCACTCGTTTTTTACACGACTCTGCTTCTTCTCAGGAGGAGGAACATTACCGGGAAGATTGATAGTGTATTTTTCCGCAGTAAAGGGTGAGTAACCTCTAAAAACCTTCTGGCCATCTCGTGTAATCTCGAGCCCAACACCACACTTGGAGCATGTTTGATGCCTTGGCCATTGCAATGCCCAACCAAAGTATTGAGTTCCACACTTTGGGCACTTACCTTCTAACATTAACTGTATTATACAACAACGGTCTTCTCAAAGTGTCAACAACGTTCTTAAACAGTGGGAGGTATTTTCTATATAGGTTAACTCCTGTAATTGCGGTATCCTGTTGTTTTTCAGCGAGTTTATTGATAGAGCATTTCTGCTAGGCTCATTTAGTAGGGAAGTTTACATAATATTATAGGCACCAAGCAATAAACCTTGGTGTCTTTCTGGTATAATTAAAACAGGGTGCTTTAATGGAAGAGAGTCCAGTTCTACCTGATAGATTTTCATGCCGGTGCAAGGCATGCAAACATATGATAGCTTTTGACCGTATAAAACCTTTTCCCAAAATCTGGGTTTGTCCTCGCTGTGGCTGTAAGAATTACACAAAGCCCAAGCCAAGAGTGTAAAGGTTCCACAATTATGTTAGGCAATTTCCTTTTGTTTGGAAGCGGGAGGGGAGTAGTGGGGAGGGAACACGCCAAAAACACACGTAATCTTACATAACATATATAGTGCGCCCCATAATAATGCAGGTAAGAGGGTTTACATAAATAATGAGTGGGATAGGAACAACTTAACTTCACAATGGATATTTGCCACCCCACGCAATCGCCCAGCTACCATTTTTGACCTGATATATTTCTCCTCTAACATATCCAACTCTTTTGGTATCTTCATCTAACCTTTTCTGTGCCGCTATCTTACTTTGTTCACTGGCTATCTCCTTCGCAATTAGCTGCCCTGATGGCGTGAGAATGTCGTCCTTTAACATTAGGGGCAAACGTGCTATGTTCTTATCTAACCTCTCTAGTAGTTCAGTATGCCTTTTATCTGCCTCCCCCGCCATACCTACAGCAGTAAGCCCAAGCCCAACCGAAAATAACGCTAATACCAAACCAACTAGGTATAGCACTTCTGCACCCATCAAGGTAAGAATGAATGCACCAATTAAAGTTACACACCCTAGAATAAGTAAGGGAATCCCTATAGCTTCTCCATTTCTCTTCAAATATGACATGCCCATCACCTCTTACAATCATTATATCACAATTATAGATTGTGATAGTTTATGTTAACTTATAACCTATCCTCTGTCTGAATGCCCCTCACCAAAACCAGACCGGAAAGGTAAAAAGGAGCGGGGTGTTTAAGGGGGGGGCGAAACCCTTCTTTTTTAATGATTTTCTCCCTCCCCTGCCAAGAAAGGACTGGTAGGAAACAAGGGGGCTAATTACTCCCTTACTGCCTCCAAAGGTAGAAAATCATTCAGAAGAATTATTAGGCGCCTAGATTTTGATTTGAGAGCGCCATTTTTGAGGGGTTGTTCGTAGTCACAAGAAAAGCAGAAAAGTCCCGGTGACGACAACCACTATTCCGAGGAAAACTCTCCAATTAAATACATCTATACTGCGGTTCAGCATAAACGATAAAAAGAAGGTAAACAGAACGACTGTGCCAACAAGCGGTTGCACTACACTGACCGGGCTATAGTTGAGGGCAGCATACCGCAGCAGTTGCCCCACTAAACCAAGTATTGCCGCCATGGATAATATGAATAAAGATGAGCGAGGGAGCTGAAACAGTTGGTCCCGCTGCTCCTTCTGCAATAGCAGGATAGTCCACAGGAGAAAAGCAGTCATATAGGAAATGAAAGTAGCGACATAGGGAGAGCCAACCTCCTCCATCGCTGACCTGATTAGTACCGCTGCTATACCAACACAGAGAGCACCACTCAACACGAAAAGAACGCCTTTAATCTGCAGCTTAAAGGCTCCTTCTTCCTTTTCAAAACTGACCAGCGCTGCCCCTGCCATTATGCATAAAGCCCCCAAGATGAGCAGAGTTGTAACCGCTTCACTCAAGAAGACGATGCCAAAAATAACAGCAAATAAAATATTCGTCCTGGCAATGGCGACCGTCTTGTTGGCGCCGATAAGTCGGATAGCGTTAAAGAGCAGGTATCTGCCGAGGACAAAGTGCAATATACCGGCTATGCCAAGTGATGCAAATCCCTGCCAGGAAAGAGAGTAAAGTCGGTTCCAGTCCCCGGTCAACGGTAGTATAAATAAGAAGAGGGGTGTCCCGACGAATGCGCTAATTGCCGCCGCAGTAGTGGACTCTTCAGACTGATATACTCCCCTTCTGATAAGGACTACCATTCCGCCAAAGACGGCGGCTGACAAAAGGGCTAAAACTGGACCTAATTCCATACGAGGTACCTTTATATTTCCCGATTGGCACGGATAATTTGGGGTTGAATTTTTAATTTAGGTGGATTTGTCTAGAGTGTGGTTAATCAGCTCCAGAAGTTTAGCCAAGCCCCACCGCTTTGCTGCTGAAATGAGCACCGTCGTCTCATCTAATGACTGGTCAGAGAGGCAGCTTATGGCTGTCTCCTCATCCCAGTTCCGGTCACGGCTCAGCAACAAATCAATTTTATTTAGAGCGGTAATCCTGGGCTTATCCGTAAGATCAAGGTTAGCAAGAGTATCCTCTACTGTCCGGCACTGCTCTGAAGCATCGTGAGAAGCCAAATCAACTATATGGAGAAGCAGAGCGGCTTCAGTTAACTCCTCAAGGGTTGCCCTAAATGCAGTTGCAATAGTCGGCGGTAACTTCTGGATAAAGCCAACGGTATCAGTAACCAGAACCACGCTCTTATCAGGGAGAGTTAACCGCCGGGTAGTTGGGTCTAGAGTAGCAAAAAGCTTACTCTCGGTAAAAACTTCAGCCTGGCAGAGGGCATTTAATAAGGTACTTTTGCCGGAATTAGTATAGCCAACCAGAGCTACTGTAGAAATACCGCTCTTCTTTCGCTTCTGGCGATACAAGGCACGGTGTTTTCTTACTTCTTCTATCTGTGCCTTCAGATGATGTATCTTCTGGCGAATAAGCCGCCTATCAGTCTCAAGCTGTGATTCACCGGGACCCCTGGTGCCAATACCACCACCGAGTCTTTCCAGATGGCTCCATTGTCCGGCAAGGCGAGGTAAAAGGTATTGATGCTGAGCCAGCTCCACCTGCAATTGACCCTCGTGCGTTCGGGCACGCCTGGCAAAAATATCCAGGATCAAGGCAACGCGGTCAATCACCTTTAGCTGGAGAGCTTCTTCCAGGTTTCGCTGCTGTAGTGGTGAAAGCTCATCATCAAAGATTATTACATCATAGTTGACATCATTTTTTAGAACTAATAGTTCCTCTAGCTTCCCTTTTCCTACATAATGCGTTTTTGAGGGTGCCGGTAGCCGCTGAATAAGCTTTCCCACTACATTGGCCCCAGCCGTATCTGCCAGTTGCACCAGCTCCTCTATTGATGCCTCGGCCGACCACCTGTCTTTGGTTCCTTTGGCAGCCACGGCTACCAAAAAGGCTCGTTCTGGTGCGGTTTGAGTAAGAACTGTACTTCTAACGATGATAATCCCCTTATTATGTCAACTTACTCTTCACTATCCGTTGACGAGTATTATGCCATCCGGCTAACCGTGACAAACCTTTTACCAGCGTGGCATCCGGGATGGTCAGGGACAATCGCACATAGCCCTCACCACTCTTGCCATAACCTACGCCTGGTGTAACCGCTACCCCAACCTTCTCCAGTAAATCAGCAGCAAAGTCCATAGAGGTGTAGCCTTGAGGGACTTTAGCCCAGACATACAGGCTTGCCTTTGGTACCCTGGCTTCAAACCCAATCTTATTTAACATTTCAATAACCAGGTCACGGCGTCTCTGGTAAATGGCATTATGCTCCTGGATACAATCCTGAGATGCGGTCAGGGCTTCAATGGCAGCGTATTGAATAGCCTGAGGAATCCCTGAATCCAGATTTGTCTTAAGTCTCCTCAGGGCATCTACCATCGTGGCGTTGCCGACCACCATCCCTATTCGCCATCCCATCATATTATAGGTCTTGGAAAGGGAGTGGAACTCCACCCCTACTTCCTTGGCTCCTTCTGCCTGCAGAAAGCTAACCGGCTGATAACCATCAAAGGCAACCTCTGAATATGGTCCATCATGACAGACAACCAGGTCATGCTGGCGGGCAAATTTAACTACCTTGTTGAAAAAATCAAGGTCAGCTACGGCGCTGGTAGGGTTATTGGGATAGTTAATCCATAGAAGTCTGGCATCTTTCAAAATATGAGCAGGAATCCCATCCAAATCAGGCAGAAAGTCTCTCTCTTCTTTAAGTGGCATATAATATGGGCGACCACCAGCTAACATGGTACTTACCGAGTAAACTGGATAGCCCGGGTCAGGCACCAAAGCGGTGTCCCTGGGGTCAATAAAACAAAAGGCAATATGGGCAATACCCTCCTTGGAGCCAATAAGGGGCAATACTTCTTTGCCGGCATCAAGAGAGACGCCAAAGCGCCTTTCATACCACCCGGCTATGGCTTGACACAATTCGGGCAGGCCAGCTGTCTCTGGATAGCGATGGTTAGCCGGTTCTTGTGCTGCCCGACAGAGCCTGTCAATTATATGGGGTGGAGTAGGAATATCAGGGTCACCTATAGCGAAACTAATTACCTCTTCACCTCTAGCCTCTTTCTCGGCGATCTTTCGGTTAATTTCCACAAAAAGGTATGGTGATAGATTTTTCATCCGTCTTGATAATCTCATCTTATTTATCTCCTACTTGATTTCCTTCTCTAGAGAGCAATTATTAATCTCACCACTTCAGGTCTTTGTTTGGGTGACCCCATCTCCCTTGGGTTCTGATAATTGTTGTCACCCTCACCCCCTGTGTCCCCCTCTCCCTTAAGGGGAAGGGGGAGGAATTTTGGAAGAGGGGCTTCGCCCCTCTTAGACGCCCCGTTTTAGCTTGATCTCCTTCCATGAAGAGGGGGAATTTGCTATGTGAGAGGTTTTGCCCCTCTTAAACTCTCTTTAAGTCTCTCCTTCAGGGGAAAGGGGGAAGGGCTGGTTTTGGAGGGGCTACGCCCCTGCAAGCTTCCCCTGATAAAAATCTCATTCTAGCCATTCTCCGCTAAATACTTTTTCTGCAGGACCACTAAGTAACACTTCCCCTTTTCTATCCCACTCCACCTGTAATATACCGCCGGGCAGTTTTATGTCCACTTTGTTATCAGTATAACCATAAAGCTGGGCGGCAACAGCTACCGCACAGGCACCGCTGCCACAGGCCAGTGTCTCCCCTACCCCTCTCTCCCAAACCCGAACTTCTATTTGCTGTCGGCTCATCACTCTGGCTACCTCAAAATTTACCCGATTTGGAAATATAGCTAAGTGCTCCACTTTTGGTCCCAGCTGGGATAACGGGAAGTCAGCTACCGGACGTTGTGAAAAATAAACAGCATGCGGATTACCCATTGAAACAAAATTGAGAAGCAGGTCTGTCCTATCTACACTAACCGGATAGCTCAGCATTGACTTTATGTAAACTATATTATCTCTCCCCTGCTCTACCACCACCGGGATGTTATCAGCACCAAATTCTGGCTTGCCCATCCCGGCTTGAATACCAATTAATTTGCCATCTCTTTTATCAAGCTTAACTTCCCTGATACCGGCTATCGTTTCTACCGATATCCGGTCAGTCTCGAGGCTAACCAGTCCCTCTTCGAAAACAAGTTTAACCAGGCACCTTATGCCATTACCACAGGCTTCAGCTTCAGTGCCATCAGCATCAAAAGTACGCATCTGGAAATCAGCCTTATCTGAGGGCAAAACCAATATCAGGCTATCACCACCGACACCAAAGTGGCGGTCGCACATAGCTAGTGCCACCGGTGACCAATCACGCTGTATATCACTGGTCTCCACCAGTATAAAATCATTTCCAGCACCCTGCATCTTGGTAAAATTTATCATATTAAACCCTATCCCCTTTACCCCCTTCCCCTTAATAAGGAGAGGGGGAAGGTTTTGTAAAGAGGGGCTTTTACCCCACAAAAATAAAGTTTTTGTGGGGACCCCGTATACGCCCCTCCTGGACGCCCTGTTAGTTTAATCTCCTTCAAAAGGGAAGATAATTTCTTCAGAGGGGCATAGTCCCTCTAAAACTCTCTTAATTACCCCTTCCTATGAATTTAGCTAGTGTCGTTTTGCTTTCCGAATCCACCTGACCCGATATGTCAAGCCAGTGTATTCTATCATCTTTCAGCCGGAACCAGGTATACTGGTGCCGAACGAACCGATGAGTTTCAAACTTGATTTGCTGTATGGCAGCCGCCAGGGTCAACTCACCTTTAAGGAACTGCCCAATTTGTTTGTAGCCAATGCTAGACATAGCTGGTAAATTAAAATCATACCCCAGATTCACTAATTTTTCCACCTCTGTTACCAGTCCTTGCTCTATCATTTTATCAATCCTCAGGTCAATTCTACGATACAGCTCTGCCCTATCCGCGGTTAGGCCTATTATTAATGTATTAAAAGAGGGTGCCTCTTTATCCTGAAGATTAGAAAAGGAGGCTTTTATCTTTCTATGTACTTCAAGGGCTCTTATTATGCGGCGCACGTTACGGGGGTCAATCTTCTGCGCCGCAACCGGAGCAACCCTCATAAGTTCCCGATAAAGCTCAACAGCTCCAGTATTAATTGCCTTCTCTTCCAAACTACGCCTGAATTCAGGGTCAGGTGGAACCGGTGGTATTCTCCAGCCTTCCAGAACTGCCCATACATAAAGTCCACTGCCGCCAACCAATAGAGGTAATTTATGGCGCTGATGGACGTCCTTAATAGTCTTATAGGCCAACGCTTGATATTGAGCCAGGCTGAAAGTCTCATCAGGATTAATTATATTAATCAGATGGTGAGGAACCAGAGACAGTTCCTTTGGGCTGGGCTTCGCGGTACCAATATCCATATACCGGTATACCTGCCGACTGTCAGCACTTACTATCTCTCCACCAAAAACCTGAGCTAAACGAAATGCCAGCTGACTTTTGCCGCTACCAGTGGGACCAACGATAGCTACCAAGTGGTTCATTACTTAATTGCCGAGGTTTGTGTCACGATACTCAAAAATTCGGTGGCTTTCAGACTGGCGCCACCGACAAGGGCGCCATCAATTTCGGGCTGTTTCATAAACTCAGTAGCATTGGCAGCAGTAACGCTGCCACCATATAGAATACGCATGTCTTGGGCAATCCCGTCACTATATAATCTGGCGATATTTCGGCGAATTAGAGAAATAGTTTCATTTGCCTGTTCACCGGTAGCTGCCCTGCCGGTGCCAATAGCCCAAACCGGCTCATAGGCTATAATCAGGCCATTGATATAATCTATACCTGTCAGAGATGACCCTAACTGCTCGGTCACCACCTCTTCTGTCCTGCCCGCCTCATTTTCTTCCAATCTTTCCCCTATGCACAAAATAGGCTTCAGGCCCACTTTTAATGCGGCCACAATTTTTTTATTAACAATCTCCCCGGTCTCATTAAAATACTGTCGGCGCTCAGAGTGCCCGATGATAACAAATTCACACAGGTCAGCTACCATTAATGGCGAAATCTCACCGGTGTAGGCACCCTTTTCCGCAAAAAATAGGTTCTGTGCCCCCAGTTTTATTGAGCTACCTTTAATTAACTCCCTTACCGCAGCTAAAGAAACAAAGGGAGGGCAAATTACCTTGTCGACATTAGCTATCTTATCAAGCTCATCTTGCATTGCCTTAACCAATTCTACGGCTTCACCCACGGTGGTGTTCATTTTCCAGTTACCGGCAATCATTGGTACGCGCATTTTGTTCTCCTGACTACTTAGTTATATCAGAAAAGTTCCGCCTCTCTTTGACTGTCCTAGGCACCAAACTTGGTCAACTTCAGAGCGTTAGCCATAGCCAAAGTCATAATCTGCGTCGCCGGGAATCTTCCCAGTCCACCTGAAGAAGCACAAGCCGACTCGGAAAACTCACTTACCCGGTCAGGTCGGCACCACTTGGAATACAAAAGAATAGGCACCGGATGCCAGCTATGTCCCTTGAGCAGAGCTGGTGTTGAATGGTCACTGGTAACAACAACGACATCAGGTTCCAGACTTATTAGCTCGGGTAGAGTTTTATCAACCTGCTCTAAAATTTGGACCTTGCGGTCAAAATCACCGTCCTCACCAGCACTATCAGTCCCTTTTATATGCAAGAAGAAAAAGTCATAATCAGGGTAATTCTGCTTTAGAGTCGTAAATTCATCTTCAATAGTTGCTCCCGTTTTCAAAACCTCCATACCAACTAGCTTAGCCAGTCCCCGGTACATAGGGTAACTAGCGATGGCAGCCGGTTTCAACTTGTAAATCTCACCCATAGATGGGAAGTGAGGACGTTTGGAAAAGCCACGCAGGAGAACCATATTGGCGGGATGATGTCCAGCCAGGGTTGCTTTTGCTTGGGCTATAAATTGATTGGCAATACTAGCCAGCCTGCTGGCCTTAGGGCTTGAAGCAACGATAGGCTTCGGGGTTACCCCTATTTGCTGGGGGTCAGAATCGTTTACCTCGGGAGCAAGACTATCGCCACGGAATACTATTACCGAACGGTGCTCTCTCACCGGGCAGACAAAGACCTTAACACCATCTATCGTCTGACCGTCAAGCAACCGGCACAACTCGGTGCATTTTTCAGTTGAGATACGACCCGCCCTACGATCCTTAATTAAGCCCGTTTCATCCACGGTGCAGAAGTTGCCACGAGCGGCTACATCCCCTGGTTGAAGCTCAAAATCTATCCCAATAGCTTCCAGCACCCCCCGACCGATATTATAGTTGATAGGGTTGTACCCAAATAGAGCCAGATGTCCCGGTGAACTCCCCGGAGTTATTCCAGGAGCTACCGTGTCAGTAAGCCCACATATACTTTTAGTCGCCAGCTGGTCAAGGTTCGGGGTGTTGGCTGTCTCTAATTCTGTCTTCCCGGTTTCAGAATTTGGTAGCCCACCTAACCCATCAATGACCAGCAACACAATCCGGCTAGGGGAAGGTATGGCAATTTCTTTTATTAGTTCCAGACTAACTGTGTTGTTTATCAACCCTATCCCCCTTTACTCCTAACAAGGTGACCTCACCCCCTCTTGGACGCCCCTAATTTTTGCTCCAGAGTAGAGGCTTTGCCTCTCTTTGACTTCCTCTGCCTACGGCTCTTTATCCAGCAGTGCCGCCACGCCGGGTAGCGTATCACCACCCAGAAACTCCAGAGAAGCACCACCACCAGTAGAAACAAAGGTCATCTTATCAGCCAGCCCCATATCACTTACGATTTCAGCGGTAGAGCCACCCCCTAGAATAGTAGTTGCATTAAGGTCAGCCAGTAATCTAGCCATTTCTTGTGTTCCCTGGGCAAACCGGGGTATCTCATATATGCCCATAGGTCCGTTCCAGAAGACCGTTTTGCATTTTTGCAATTCTTCACGGAAGTTCTTAATCGTTTGCGGACCTATATCTACAATCTTTTTATCCTGCGGTATATTTGCTACAGATACTGTCTCAACTCTAGTTTCAAGATTAGTTGCATCAGCAACAATAACATCAACCGGCAATAGCAAACGTGCTCCTCTTCTTGTTACCTTCTCTATCAAGCCAGCAGCGTTGTCCAGCCTGTCTGCCTCAACTAATGATAGTCCTACCTCAAAGGATTTAGCTTGAAGGAAAGTAGCTGCCATACCGCCACCAATTAGCAGAGAATCTACCCTATCTATAATATTTTCTAACACGCCAACCTTATCACTTACCTTGGCGCCACCGAGAAGTGTGGCAAAGGGATGGGCTGGATTCTCCAAAATGCCACCCAGATTTTTAATTTCCTTTTCCATCAGAAAGCCAGCGACAGCCGGCAGATAACTAGTAACGCCTACAGTTGAAGCATGCGCCCGATGAGCAGCACCGAAAGCATCATTAACAAATACGTCACCCAAAGTGGCTAAGGCCTGGGCAAAGGAAGCGTTGCCAGCTTCTTCATCGGGATGAAAGCGAAGATTTTCCAGAAGCAAAACGTCGCCACCCTTCAAGTTTGCTATCGACTTTTCTACTTCAGGACCAACACAATCCGAGGTAGTTCCCACGTGCTGTCCCAGGAGTCGTGACAAACGCCGGGCAACAACACTCAGTCGCAAATTATCAACTACCTTTCCTTTAGGTCGACCCAGGTGAGACATCAGGATAACTCTTGCTCCCCGCTCGATAAGATATTTAATAGTCGGCAGAGTGGCTCGAATGCGACCGTCATCAGTTATTTCCCCCGTCTCTTCATCTAAAGGAACATTAAAGTCAACCCGAACCAAAACTCTTTTACCACTGATTTCTATGTCCCTGACTGTCATCCTATCCATTTGTCAACCCCGAGTATACACAAAGCTGAGCGCAAAAACTATACTACTCAAAATGGGGTAGTCTCTACTTTACCCTTGACCTTGAGTGAAGACCTAGAATCATGGCCAGGAAAGAAGGTCAGGACTTGCCGGGCTATCCCTTTAGCATCCAGACCATACTTAGCGCGAAGAATATCTTGAGTCCCCTGCTCGACAAACTCATCAGGGATACCAATGCTTTTTACTTTTACATCGTGAATTTCTGATTCTTCAAGAAACTTAGTTACGCTACTGCCAAAGCCGCCACTTAGAGCATTCTCTTCAACGATAACCATGCGCTTAATACGACTGGTCAGGTCGGTTAGAAGCTCAAAGTCCAGTGGCTTGACAAAACGAGCATTAACTACTGTAGCTCCAATCTTGTTTGCGGCTAACTTCTGCGCTGCCTCAAGAGCAGGAGCCACCATGGCGCCTATGGCTAATATAGCTACATCTTCTCCATGCCTCAGTATCTCCCATTTGCCTATAGGAATTTCATGTAGCGTTGTGTCCAGTTTTACCCCTACTCCGGAACCGCGAGGATATCTTATCGCCATAGGCCGTCCTGACTTCACTGCGGTGTAAAGCAAGTGCTGAAGCTCATTTTCATCCTTGGGCGCAGAGACAATCAGGTTAGGGATTAGTGTCAGATAAGAGATGTCAAATGTCCCTTGATGCGTCTTACCGTCACTCCCGACAATACCACCCCGGTCAACAGCAAAAACAACGGGCAGGTTCTGCATACAAACATCGTGTATAACCTGGTCAAAAGCACGCTGTAGAAAGGTAGAGTATATAGCCACAATGGGTATAAAACCCTTGGCAGCTAATCCAGCGGCAAAGGTAACCGCATGCTGTTCACAGATTCCCACATCAAACATGCGCTGTGGAAACTCAGCCTCAACAATACTCAGACAATTTCCTTCAGGCATAGCCGGGGTGATCGCCACCAGCTTGGGATTCTCCCGAGCTAACCGAAGCACAGTCTGAGCAAATACCTCGCTATAAGTTGGTACTTCCTTGGTGCTTGCACTTTTAGCTAAGACACCATGAAAATAAACGGCATCACCCTCGGCGGGAAGATAACCCTTACCCTTGGTAGTTATAACATGAACAAAGGTTGGTTTGGGATGATGTTCTCTCGCTTGAGTGAGAGCAGTTTCAAGGTCAGCAATGTTGTGCCCGTCAACAGGCCCAATATAGGTAAAGCCAAGTTCCTCCCAGAACATTGTCGGCAAAACCAAGCCTTTGAACCTACCTTTAATCTGCTGGCTTACCTGCCACAGCTTATTACCCAGCGGGAGTGCCGTAAGCATACGCTCGCTTTCTTCCTTTGCCCGATAGTAACGGCGGTCAAAGCGTACTCTGTTTAGCAACTTAGCTAAGGCGCCGACGGTAGGAGAGATTGACATTCCATTATCATTTAGAACCACGACAAGCCTGGAACCCAGATGCCCTGCCTGATTAAGCGCCTCAAGAGCCATCCCGCCAGTTATAGCGCCATCACCAATAATAGCCACCACATGGTAGTTATCACCAGAGAGGTCACGAGCAATAGCCATACCAAGGGCAGCTGAAACCGAGGTGCTAGCGTGACCAGCACCAAACGGGTCATGTTCACTCTCATCACGGTCGGTGAAGCCGGATAATCCCCCGTATTGACGTAGCGAGGTAAAACGCTGTTTCCGGCCGGTAAGCAGTTTATGAACATAGCTTTGATGGCCAACATCCCATATGAGCTTATCTCGCGGGCTGTCAAATACCCGATGCAAAGCTATAGTAAGCTCAACAATACCCAGATTAGAAGCCAAGTGACCACCGGTAGTAGTTACTGTGGTTATCAACTCCTGCCTCAGCTCAGATGCCAGCTTCCCCAGTTCCGATGGCTTCAACCCTTTCAAATCGGCAGGACTATCTACTCTATCTAATAATCTCGGCATCGTCTGCGTACTTACCCAGTTATGCTTAAAAATCAATTTCATACTAGCAATGTAGGCAAGTGATTGTCAACTTATAAAAGAGGCAGGATACTGTGGTAAACCAGCTTGACGCTAGTGGTGTCCAACTGCTACACTCACGAAGTGCTACCTCTGGAACAAGAGTTACTAAATTTTATAAGTTATACCTATAGCCTGATACAATGGCCTGGGGTAGTAGTACTTATGGCTATAGAGAGTGCCTGTATTCCCCTGCCCAGCGAGTTAATCATGCCTCTTGCTGGCTGGATGCTTATTAAAGAAGAATCCCTGGCGGCTACATATACGCTAGTAGCCGGCGTCTACGGGGCTCTGGGCAACACTATTGGCTCGGCTATTGCTTACGGCGTGGGTATGTGGGGAGGTCGCCCCTTTCTGGAAAAATATGGAAAGTACATTCTTATATCCCGACACGATCTTGACCTGGCTGACCGATGGTTTGACAGGAGCGGCAGCTGGTCAATCTTCGTCTCCCGGCTACTGCCAGTGGTGCGTACCTTTATCAGTCTTCCCGCCGGGATAGCCAGAATGCACTTCATCAAGTTCCTGGTCTATACCTTTCTCGGCTCTTTCATTTGGAGTGTTGGACTAGCCTACGGAGGTTACCAACTAGGCGAACACTGGGAACAAATACGAACTATCATGCGTCCTTTTGACCCACTCATCGCCGCCATAATTATTGTCCTTATTGCTCTCTATATTTACCGACATATAAAACGCTCCAAAGTAACAAATTAGGGAGGATAAACACTGCCTTGACCTCCCCTTTTCTTCGTGCTACATTTGAATGGTAAACAACTTGTCCCTGTAGCTCAGTTGGACAGAGCGGCTGCCTTCTAAGCAGCAAGTCGTGGGTTCGAATCCCTCCAGGGACGCCACAAAAGTTTTACTTGAGGCTTGTTATTAGATCTTGGCGACTGGTCATCGCCGCCACGGTCTCCAGAAAATCCTTTAATGAGGCACTCTGACCTCTCAGTTTCTTCAGCTCGGGTCCGATGGGACTAATGGAAGTTGGTCTGTCAGCATAGGTTCCATAAAAAGCGAAATAGGCTTGATTCAGCTTCCTAATATGGTAGCCTTTTGTGGCTAGATATTGTCGTTTTTGTTCCATAAACTCCTCAGCCTGCTCAATTTCTCCCTGAGCCAGATACTTATCAACTGCCCTTCTTATGTTTCTCATCTCCCGGTTAAAGTCGAATCCTGACGCTGTCTCTCGAGTTTGACTGCCGTTATTTTCAGGCTGAGGGTAGTATTTTTCATTCAGGATAGAGCCAATTTCCTTGCTGACCATACTGGCCAGAGTTTCATTCATGGTGGCAATTTCATAATTACGGGACACGCCGATTATATCCAGTAAGTATAGAAAGCCTAGCGGCTTGAAGGTAAGATACTGATGCAACCACTCTTCGGCGGCAGTATCAATGGTAAACTGCAGGCTGGCTTCATCAGTAACAAAGGTGGGGTATGTTCCGCCAAAGCCACCAAGCTCTACCACCAGCGAAGAAACACCCAGTTTGTCAGCCTCAGCTTCAATACTCTCCATTTCTTCAAGATTAATACCCTGCTTAAGAGGGATTTCTCTCATACTTTCTATTCTGTCTCTAGGCGAAATCACCAGCAAATGGGGTGGTTTATCCAGCTTGAAATTTACGGGTGGGAAGCTAACCTTCAACTTTATATATTTATCTATCGGATTGAAGATACCCTGCTGAGCCAGAGTCTCTTTTATCTGTCTCTCTATCACCTTCTCCACTGTATCCGCTAAGGCTATCTTTTGCTGTTGTAACCTGTTTAATTCAGCTTCAAGCGAAGCCAAGTCACCTTGCTTGCTACCAGTGTTGATTGCCTCTATTTCTGATTTCAGGGCTTTTATCTGCTCAATAGAAGAAAAATACTCCGTGGCATTGACTTCATTTTCAATCTTTTTATCCCTGCCAGAAATTACTTGCTTCGCTTCGTTAAAAATAGTATTAAATTCCCACTTGGCAATACTGAAATTGTATGGCTTCACGATTGAACTTAAGCGAGCATTAAAATCCCGGCCGGGGGCGCAACTTACGCCAAGCAAGACGAGTGACAACATACTGGTAGCGATAATTAGCCCCATTCTTCTTGACACTCTTTTCAACTCTACTTCATTCTTACTGTAGTCCTGGCTAGCTCCCAGGCATACTCATAAAGATGCAAACCCTTACTCATGGCAATCAGCTCGCCATCATCAACCTCTATCTCACTGGCCATATACTCTTTCAGAAGCTGAATTGCAGCCAGATTTGACGGAAAGCCAGCCCACAGGTCCCAGGAGCGGAAATAGACAATAAAATTGAGTTTATTATCATGGATTCTGGTATCTATTGCCCTCAGGCACGGGGGGTCTGACAGGAAAATAGACTGGCTATCACCCACCGCCATAAAAGCCTGATTGGTATTATAGCCATCCTCCCGATACATTCTGATTACTTCGGCTATCTGCGTCTCCAAATACTGACCATAGGTGTACTGCTCTCCCTCTTTTTTATGTGCGGTCATAAGGTAAGGCAGATAACTTTCCACATACTCCATAGTGCTCGGTGGCGGCACCCCCTGTGGCACATCAGGTACTAACGGTCTTGTTTCCGGATGCCTTACCCGGAGAACCAGAAAGTCAAGCTCCTTACGTTGCTGTCCGGCATAGCTTCCTCGGTCAATCTTATACTCATATCCCTCGGTTAAGGTCTTGCGCAGGCAAAGAAACCAAGCCTCAGAGAGGTCTCTAGCATCAATTACTTCAATTTTCACTGTATTAAACCCTTACAACTTAGTATTAAGGCTATGCTTATAGAGTTTATAACAAATTCCGGGCAAAGTTGAGACACATTCAGCTGAATCACCAGCAAGAGGAGGTTCTAATAGCTTTGTCAATGATACTATCGTCTCTTCTTGAAAATAGCAAAGAATCTGTCCTCATACTCCGCAAACAAGTTCCAGCGGTCGAGTTCCCTTTTTAACTCATAGGGCTCATACTGCCCCTTAGTAACCTTGCCAAAGAGCTCGTCAATTCTCACTCTAGCATCAGCTGGAATACCACCGGAATCTATATCCAGAAGCCCTCTTGCCCCCATTTGCAATAGATTATCCTGTATGGAAGTCCGGGTAATTTCATAAATAAACTTCAGCAAAGACACATCCCAAAGTTCATCCTCCCCCTTAATAATAGCAACTAACGGGTCGCCACGCTCGTCAATCTCAACATTTAGCTTGTCTGCTACTGGAAGCAACCTATCTGATACTATAGTAAGTTTTTTCGACTCATTCTTGTAGGTGTAAAATAGCCCAGGAGTCTCAGGACCATGCGCTTTGATGAGCTCACCAAAGTATCTTCTGGCATCTAAACTAAACCCTTCAAGCCGAGAAAGATAATAAGGGGTTACAATCCTTGGCCTCTCAGCAATTATCCTGCCCTCTCTAATCACAGTCTCGTTGACAGCTTTTGTTAGCTCCGAGTAAACAGGCTCAGTAAGCAGGTAGTAGTATATATTCGTTGTGCCAAAGGTGGATAAACTCTGCTTGGGCAGTCTTAATATCTCGGTATGCCTGACGGCATATTCAATTCTCTCGTCATCAATATTCATTAGTTTCCCCTAGGCTAGAGCTGATAGCTCCTGTTTGTATTCATCCAAAAGTTTAATATATTGCAAATCTAGCTGAGCCTGCAATTTGTGCCACTCTTCTTGAAATTGCGGCTGGCTTTCCACATCTATCTTAATCCCGGCATATGAACCCAACTGCTGTTTCACTGCCTCTTGTATCCTAGCTTCAAACTCAGTTTTTAGTGACTCGTAAGCCTGTTTTCTCTGCTGCTCCCCCTGCTCAATATAGTGGTCAAAGACACGCCTTATCTTACTGTAGATATTTTCTACAGCTACCTTATCGCTCTTCAGGATTTTTACCCCGTCCATAGCCCTTTTATTATTTCTTTTGGCTGAGTCGTTCTTGGACAAGTTAATATTTCTGACCAGTATATCACTGGCACCTTCAATGACATGCCTTTTTGCATTTTTCTCATACTGGCTCAACTCGGCGACTAAATTAAGATTTTGCTTAAGGTATTTGGTGGCTAGTTTTTCCCCTTCTGGCACATACTTCCATTTCAAGCGCTCTTCATCAGTCACCGTGCCTAGCTGTTCCACTTTTGCCATAGCTATTTCCATGGCACTTTTTACTTCACTACCCATACTTAAACTATCTTCCTAAACGTTACTCCCTCTAAAATATTATACTATAAAAAAGTCTGAAGTTCTTCAATAACAACATTACAAGGGAAGGGGAAGATTTAGAAAGAGGGGCTGACGCCCCTCTTAAACACTCCCACACTATTAACCCAAAACAAGGAGAGTCTAAGAGAGGCTTCGCCTCTCTTCCGCGTAATTCCCCCTCCCTTGATTAAGGGAGGGGGACAAAGGGGGTAGGTCACCTAATAAAAATCTATAGAGACAGGTTACCTAAACCTTGGTAATCGGGCTTTTATTTATCGCCTTAGGTGATATAATTTATCAAGGGTTAGTATATATGGAAAACAATCAGCCAATACAAGTTTATCTGCCTTCGCCAAGTCAAAAAGGCGGCATGTCATTGGCAGAGGCTATCGCCCGAAGGAGGTCGATAAGACGCTTCACTCCCCAACCCGTCGCCCAATCACAGTTATCACAAATACTATGGGCAGCCCAGGGCACCAGCGATGCTTCAGAGAGACACAGAACAGCCCCCAGCGCCGGCGCTACTTACCCACTGGAAATCTTTGTGGTTTGTGGAACTAATTGTATTGAGGGAATAGGCAGTGGCATATATCACTACAATACGGATAGTCACTCTTTGACCCGGCGACATGAAGAGGATATGAGATTAGAGCTAGCCAGAGCGGCACTTGGCGAAGAATCTATCTATGAAGCCCCGGTAGATATAGTTATTTGCGCCGTGTATGAGCGGACACTGAGTAGCTACGGGGACAAAGGGAAAAGGTATGTGCACATGGAGGTAGGACACGCCGGGCAGAATATCTATCTTCAAGCTGCCGCCCTTGGTCTGGCAACAGTAGCCATCGGTGCCTTTTATGACGAACAGGTAAGAAATGTGCTGCAACTTGAAGAGCAATACAAGCCTTTGTATATTATGCCGGTGGGCAAGCCCGCCTGAAGTTAAGCTAATGTGAAGACCAATAATTATAAACTCTACTCAGTTCACTAACCCAGAATATATATTTATTATCCCCCTGAAAAATGTCCCGGTCTCTGGCTAATTGGTAGAATCCCTCACCTCTCCAATTTTGCCCCGGTCTTCGGGTCTGTCAAAATCCAAATCAAGCTTGAGCTCTTCATTTAGCTCACTATAAGCAATCAATTTTTTGTCTCTTGCCACCTCTTTTAGCTTCTCGTAGATAGCCTCGTGCATATTAACGCTCCTTTTTATGTTGAGCGTTTTGCTTTAGTAGCCAGTATTCTAAACTATCGGCCAGAGCCATCCAGCTAGCCTCAATGATATTGGTTGAGCTGCCAACAGTTCTCCACTCGTCAACCCCGTCACTGGACTCAATGAGGACACGAACCTGCGACTCGGTACCAACGCTCTCCTCAAGAATGCGAACCTTATAGTCAACAAGCTTGACTTGAGCCAAGCTGGGATAGAACTGTAATAGTGCTTTGCGTAGAGCCTGGTCCAGGGCGTTAACCGGTCCGGTACCCTCAGACGCGGTATGCATTATCTCATTACCTACCCTTACCTTTACTATCGCCTCAGATAGCATCTCCTCCAAACTCTTTCGGGTAGATGGACGTCGTCTTTTCTCTATCACCACCATAAAATCAACCATTTCAAAGGGTGGTTTATAATCTGGCCTGGTGCGATGTGCTAACAACTCAAAAGACGCCTCAGCGCCCTCATACTGAAAACCACGACTTTCCAGCAGTTTGACTTGCTCCAATAGTTTCTGAGCCTCTCCTTTTTTCTGGGATAGGTCTAAGCCCAGTTCCTTTGCCTTATATATGATATTTCTCCGTCCTGATAATTCTGATACTAGCACCCTCGGTTTATTGCCCACCTGAGCCGGATTTACGTGCTGGTAACTCTGCTCCCATTTTGCCATGCCGGAAACATGTAGACCGCCTTTGTGGCTGAAGGCACTGGTACCAACATAAGGCGAGAAGGGGTCAGGAACAAGATTAGCCACTTCACTAACATAGTGTGACACCTCAGCTAACTTGGCTAACTGTACATCGGTAACGCAATCAATGCCCATCTTGAGCTTTAATGCCGGGATAATGGAGCAGAGGTTAGCATTGCCGCAGCGCTCGCCATAGCCATTGATACTGCCTTGAACCTGAGTAGCTCCAGCTTCAACTGCCGCCAGAGTATTGGCTACCGCTAGTTCGCTATCATTATGGGCGTGAATGCCCAAAGGAACCGGAGTCAACTTCTTGACTGCCTCAATTGCAATCACTATTTCATCAGGCAGTGTGCCCCCATTAGTATCACACAGTACCAAGCACTCAGCCCCAGCTTGAGCGGCTACCTCCAAGACACGCAGGGTGTAGGTAGGGTTAGCTTTAAAGCCATTAAAAAAATGCTCGGCGTCAAAGAAAACGGTAAGCCCTTTTGCCTTGAGATAGCTTATGGAATCAGCAATCATGCCAAGATTTTCGTCCAAGGTAGTTTCTAATACCTGGGTAACCTGCAACTCCGAGCTTTTACCGACGATGGTAACTACCTTTACCCCGGTGCTTACCAAGGCCTGGAGATTGGCGTCAGTCATGACTTCAGTTTTGGGTCGTCGGGTACTGCCGAAAGCGACCAGCGTGGAATTGGTGAAAGCAATTCTTCGAGCCTTATTAAAGAATTCAATGTCCTTGGGATTAGAACCAGCCCAGCCACCTTCAATGAAGTGGATGCCTAACTCATCAAGCTTCTGGGCGATGTGTAGCTTATCCACCACAGAGAAGGAAATCCCTTCTCGCTGTGCCCCGTCACGCAGTGTGGTATCGTAAAGCTGAACCGACGACAATTTTTAGCCTCCTACCTTCCCGGCAATTAATTCCCCAATCTCCTTCGTCCCCACCTTTGTTTTGCCTTCACTCATTATATCATAAGTGCGGTAGCCTTCCTGTAGCACCTCAGCTACTGCTGCCTCCACAGCCTGTGCCGCCTCTATTAAACCAAAGGAATAGTGCAACATCATAGCAGCGCTGGAAATGGTAGCGATAGGGTTAATCATGTTAAGGCCAGCGCGCCGTGGGGCACTGCCATGAATGGGTTCATACATACCAAATATATTGACCCCTTCCTGTGGTACTCCAGCCAAGCTGGCTGAGGGTAACATCCCCATAGAACCAGCCAGCATTGATGCCTCATCGGTGAGGATGTCACCAAACGTATTCTCAGTTACCAAGACGTCAAAGTATGCAGGGTTCTGGATAAGTCGCATGGCGCAGGCATCTACCAGCATGTGCTCCAGTTTCACATCAGGATAATTCGCGGCTACCTCTGTCGCCACCTGCCTCCACAGTCGAGAAGATTCAAGTACATTGGCTTTATCCACCGAGATTAGCTTTTTACCCCGGGTTCGAGCCAGCTCAAAGCCAACCCTGACAATACGCTCAATTTCCTGCTCCGAGTAGGTCATTGTATCAACAGCACGCCGCCCCCTGGATGTCTGCCACCGCCTTTTGGGACGGCCAAAGTAGAGACCGCCGGTAAGCTCACGAACAAATATGAAATCCACACCCTCAATAACCTTTGGCTTCAGGTTAGTGGAGTCAACCAGCACCGGAAAGACCTTCACCGGACGCAAGTTGGCAAACAAGCCCAACCCTTTCCGCAATGCCAGGAGACCATCTTCAGGGTGAACCTTAGCCTGGGGGTCATCCCACTTGGGATCGCCGACAGCACCTAACAACACCGCATCACAATTCCGGCACATCTTCAGTGTCTCCGGCGAAAGAGCTGTCCCCTGCTCATCAATGGCAACCCCGCCAATCAGCCCGTAGTGCAAATTGAAATCATGCTCAAATCTTTTGCCTGCCGCCTGTAACACCCTGATTGCCTCACTGGTAATCTCAGGGCCAACACCGTCACCGGGTAATACTGCCATGCTAAACTGCATTTTGAGCCTTCCTGCTAGCCAATCTCCTCCTGGTATATTCAATAAGTCCACCGGCGGAAATAAGTTCTGCCATAAAATCAGAATAAGAGTTGGCAGTAAAGGTCACGCCTTTGGTCAGGTTCTTTATTTTACCCTTGGACAAATCAATCTTCAGAATATCCCCAGCATCTGTCTTATCCACTGCCTCCTCGCATTCGAGTAATGGCAGACCAATATTTATAGCATTGCGGAAGAAGATACGGGCAAAGCTCCTGGCGATTATACAGGAGATGCCTACCGCCTTAATCGCCAGCGGGGCATGCTCCCGTGAAGAGCCGCAGCCAAAATTAGTCGTCGCCATAATTACATCCCCCGGCTGTACCCTGCTTACAAAATCCTTATCTATGTCCTCCATACAGTGCTTTGCCAGCTCTGCCGGCTCGGACACATTCAGATATCGCGCCGGGATAATGACATCAGTATTAACATCAGCACCATATTTATGGACTTTACCTTTGAGATTCACATTCTCTCCTTAATTAAGGTCTTTATCAACCCCTCACCCTTTATCCCTCTCCCCTTGGGAAGGGGAGAGGGAAGATGATTTTTTAAAGGGGCTTCGCCCCTTTCAATCCCCCTGCGCCGTATTTATGGACTTTACCTTTGAGCATAGTATGGTAATCTCCTTGTTCAGCTTCTTTTCTTGCCTCAGGATTGCTTGCCGGTGATGCTTTCAATATTGACTCTCACCACCAAGACAGAATCCAGCTTAGATTTTGGAAAGGTGAACTCGCCTTCAGAATATTGCTTCATAATCAACCTTAAGCCACGAGTTTTTTCCTCATAGCTTTCCAGAATATAGGCTCTTCCCACTCCAATAACGCTCCGGTATTTTATTGTCCAGCTGCAAGGCTCTTCAGTTTTTACTACTTCTACATCAGTATCTATTTCAAAACAAACCTTATTATTTTTCTTGATAAGTTCAACCTTCCGCCCCTCCAAAGCCCCGTGGAAGTAAAGGGTATTCCTCTCATAGCCAAAACACACCGGAACTATGTATGGTTCATCATTGTCCACTAAACCTATGCGGCAACAGATTGCCTTTTCTATTATCCCTTCAATCTCATCTATATCTGTAATTTCCCTATCTCTTTTGCGCATATAGCTTCTCTTAACATGTGCTCCCGTCTAATGCCAGTTGCGCTGACCTATTTCATTCCTTACTTCAAAACTTCTTCGGGACTGGCAATTCTACCCATTATAGCACTGGCGGCAGCAACAGCCGGGCTAGACAGGTAGACCTCTGACTTGGGGCTGCCCATTCTGCCGACAAAGTTACGGTTGGTGGTGGAGATGCACCGCTCACCATCAGCCAGAACCCCCATATGACCGCCTAGACAGGGACCGCAGGTCGGTGTGCTGACCACAGCGCCAGCTCCAATAAATATCTCGATAGGTCCTTGAGTTAAAGCATCAAGATATACCTGTTGTGAACCGGGAATAATAATGCAGCGCACTCTTGGGTGCACCTTTCTCCCTTTCAATATCTGAGCGGCAATTCGCAAGTCCTCAAGACGACCGTTGGTGCAACTACCGATTACCGCCTGATTGATTTCTATATTCCCCACCCGACTAATCGGCTTAACATTGGCTGGTGAATGAGGTAAGGCAACATGAGGCTCAAGAGCAGAGACATCATACTCAATGACCCGCGAATATTCAGTATCATTATCTGGTTCATATACGTTATAAGGACGTTCGGCTTTAGACTTTATGTAAAGTTGCGTCTTATTATCTACCCTGAAGAGACCGGCTTTAGCTCCAGCCTCAACAGCCATATTAGCCATAGTAAATCGCCCATCCATGGATAAGTCGTCTATCGCCTCACCGGTAAACTCCATTGCTGAATACAGTGCACCGTCCACACCAATGTCACCGATAGTATAAAGGATTAAGTCCTTGCCCCCTACCCATTCCCCCAAGCTGCCATGGTAAACCAGTTTAATCGTTGGTGGCACCTTCATCCAGATGTCACCGGTCGCCATAGCGGCGGCGATGTCAGTTGACCCCATACCGGTAGCGAAGGCACCTAAAGCACCATAGGTACAGGTGTGTGAATCTGCCCCGATAGCTACTTCCCCGGGAAGCACCAGGCCTTGCTCAGGTAAGAGGACATGCTCAATGCCCATCTGACCCACCTCAAAGTATAGTGTTCCATGCTCATAGCAAAACTCTCGCATCAACTTAGCCTGCTCGGCGGAAGCGATGTCCTTACTTGGCATAAAATGGTCAGGTACCATCACCACCCTTTTAGCGTCAAAGACCTTATCTACCCCGATGCGCTGGAACTCTCTGATGGCAATCGGGGCAGTGATATCATTAGCTAGAATCAGGTCGACTCGGACGTTGATGAATTCACCCGGGCTTACCTTCTTCTTATCAGAATGAACGGCAAGTATTTTCTCAGTTAAAGTCAATGCGCTTCCCTCTCCTTGGAATGACTAGAGAACTTAACCTGAGATGGGCTCTCTCATCTAATACGACTAGGGAGAAATAATACAACTAACACGATGGCTGTGGTAACTGCCGAAATCAAGTACAAACCAGCTCCCGCCGCCAGCCCGATGCCAGCTACCGCCCATATAGTAGCTGCTGAGGTCAGCCCAGCGACGATACCTTCGCCGCCACGAATAATAGCGCCAGCACCAAGAAAACCAACCCCAACCACTACTCCAGCGGCAACTCTGGATGCCTCACCGGTAGCACCGAAACCATAAATAGAAGCTACGGTAAACAGGGCAGCACCAACACAGATAAGAATATGTGTTCGAAGTCCAACCTGTTTACCGGCTCTTTCCCGCTGGTAGCCGATTGCAGCCCCCAGGGCTGTTGCCAACAGGAGACGCAGAATCATTTCTACTTCAGTTCCCATTTTGGCACCTACCTGGTTTCCCTCTTGGTAGCTAACAATCTATTAAGAGCATTCATATAAGCTTTAGCACTGGCGACAATAATATCGGTATCAGCTCCTCGCCCGGTATAGGTTACACCATTGCTTTCTATCCTAATCAGTACCTCACCAATAGCATCAATACCTTCAGTGACTGATTTAACAGTAAACTCAATAAGGTTATTGGGAACCCCCACTACTTTGTTAATAGCCTTGTATAGTGCGTCCACGGGACCTTCGCCCAGAGCAGCGTCAGATAGAGGCTGACCGTCAGGAGCAATAAGCACCACCGAGGCGGTGGGGATACCTCTATCCCCACAAGATACCTGAACACGGTCAAGATGATAGACCTCAGTTACGGTACGCAGTTCCTCAGCAACAAGAGATTCAATATCCTTATCGGTAACATTCTTTTTCTTATCAGCCAGCTCTTTGAATGCCAAAAAGACGCGGTTAAAATCCGTCTCGCCCAAGCTGTAGCCTAGCTCTGCCAGCCGCTCTTTAAAGGCATGCCGACCACTAAGCTTACCCAGCACCAGACTGCTTGCCGGTATGCCCACTGTTCTGGGGTCAATTATTTCATAGGTTATCGGCATCTTGATGACACCATCCTGGTGTATTCCTGACTCATGGCGAAAAGCATTAGTGCCAACAATGGCCTTATTAGGTTGAACCAAAAAACCGGTTAAATCACTTACCAGTCGGCTAGTTTTATAGATTTGCCTGGTATCAATATTGGTCGTCAGGTTAAAAAAGTCGCTGCGAGTCTTAACAGCCATCACAATTTCCTCAAGTGAGGCATTTCCGGCTCTTTCCCCAATACCATTAATGGTGCACTCTACTTGTCTGGCTCCCCGCTTGACTGATTCCAGACTATTAGCCACAGCTAGACCCAAGTCATTATGGCAGTGAACGCTAACTACAGCCTGACTTATGTTGGGCACTTTTTGAAAAATTCCCTCAATGAGGCTGCCAAACTCATCAGGAATGGCATAGCCAACGGTATCAGGGATATTTACGGTATTAGCCCCAGCATCAATAGCTGCCTCCAGAATTTGATGGATGTATGCCGGCTCAGCCCGACTGGCATCCATCGGCGAGAACTCTATATCATCGGTATATTTTTTCGCCCTAGCTACCATATCACGGGACATTTGCAGAATCTCTTCCCGGCTCTTCTTTAATTGATAAACGCGGTGTATCTCCGAAGCTGACAAAAACACGTGAATGCGCGGATGCTCAGCCTCCTTAACAGCTTCCCAGGCCCGGTCTATATCGTCGGGATGAGCCCGAGCCAGAGCACAAATTACTGAGCCGCGGACTTCCCGGGCAATACGGCGCACCGCCTCAAAATCACCCGGGGAACTGACGGGAAAGCCAGCCTCAATAACATCCACACCAAGCTTTTCCAGTTGCCTGGCTATTTCCAGTTTCTCCTGGATATTCAATGTTCCGCCGGCTGCCTGCTCTCCGTCCCGCAGAGTGGTATCAAAGATAACTACCCTGTCCATATCTAACCTTCCTCAGGAATACGACTGAGCAAATTACCCACTGTCATCCTTACATCGTCTGCTACTCTAACAACATCTTTTAACTCAAGAGTAGACTCGTAGAAATTACTATGCAACGACTCAGCATGCAAAAAATAGTCATAGATACTTCTATCACTCAACTCTTTAGATAATTGCGCAGCATAATCACGCAGCGAGTTATGACTTTTGAGTGTAGCTTTTTTGGTTGCTGCCACTGCTTTTAATGCCTGTGCCATACTACCCCACAAAAACTCACTTGCTTTTTCTGCGTCCCCAGCATCTATAAACTTATAAGCGTTCTCTAAATAGCGGATACTTTGAGCCTTATACTTTTCTAATAGCTCACTCTTGTTCACTTCTTCTCCGGGATGTCATAACTTAGAATATCACCTGTTTTGGCATCTACCTTAACCTTGGCTATCTTAACCGCTAATGCCCCAACATCTATATCTACCAGCCAAATATTGCCCTCCTTAACTGCCTTTAATGGCAAAGCAACAGGGCTATACTTCTTAATAAAGGTATGTGCAACCTCCATAGCCTTATCGGCAGTGGCTACTTTTCTAGCGCTGACATAATCACCGATTTCCTCACAAAACTTAGTGGTTATATCTAATGCCGCTTCAATTGTCTGCGAAGTTCCAATCTTCTCATGTGTAGCTTTTAACCTCTTTCTCCAAAGTTCCATGTATGACTTTAATTCCTCAGCTCGGAACCAAAGTAAACCTAGATTATACGAACTTGTACAAAGTGCTTGGTATATCCATCTGATGGCATCCTCGGTTGCTGCTAATCGCTTCGGGAGCTCTTCTATTTCATTACTCATGGCTACTTCTTCACCTCCCTTTCAGCCAAGGCATCATTTTGCGCAACTCTCTACCTACCAGCTCAATGGGGTGCTCTTCGTCAATGCGTCTCAGGGCATTGTAAACCGGGCGACCCGCCTGGTTTTCCAAAATCCATTCTTTGGCAAAGCTACCATCCTGAACTTCAGCCAGGATTTGCCTCATCTCCTCTTTAACCATCTCATCAATAACCCGGGGGCCACGGGTATAATCACCATACTCAGCGGTATGACTGACTGAGTAGCGCATATAGCTTAAACCTCCCTGATAAATCAGGTCAATGATGAGTTTAAGTTCATGCAAGACCTCAAAGTAAGCTATCTCCGGTTGATAGCCAGCTTCAACAAGTATCTCAAATCCAGCCTTTATCAGGCCTGAGACCCCGCCACATAGCACGGTTTGCTCGCCAAAGAGGTCAGTCTCAGTCTCTTCAGCAAAGGTTGTTTCTATGACCCCAGCTTTGGCGCAGCCGATGCCCTTAGCATAGGCAAGAGCTATATCTCTGGCTTTACCGGTGGCGTCTTGATGAACGGCAACCAGTGCCGGAACTCCCACACCTTCAGTGAAAAGCTCCCGCATCCGGTGACCGGGGGCTTTGGGGGCTATCATGGTAACATCAATATCAGGGGGCGGGACAACCTGCCCAAAATGGATGCTAAAGCCATGAGCCATCATCAGCATATTGCCCGGGGCTAACCCCTTTTCTACAGACTCGTTATAGATAGTCCGGTGCAATATATCAGGAGCTAACATCATCATAATAGCTGCTTCCTTGGCGGCTTCAGCTGCGGTTACCACCTTGAAGCCAGCAGCTTTAGCGTTCTGCCAACCCTGACTCCCCTCAGCTTCAGCTACAATTACCTGACAGCCATTATCCCTGAGGTTTTGAGCTTGGGCATGCCCCTGGCTGCCATAGCCGATAACAGCTATTACCTTTCCCTTCAATAAATTCAGGTCGGCATCTTTATCATAGTAAACTTTAGCCATAATGTAATTCCTCCTCATATTTTTGCGTTTACAAGTGAATGGGATTATCTATAATCAGGATGGTTTTTGTCTTTTGTTACCAGTATTAGACGTCTTTCCTTCTGCTTGTGGCTGCCCCGTACTTCCCCGCATCATAGCTATACGACCGGTTCTGGCTATCTCTCTAATTCCAAAACCACGGAGCAATTTTAATAGGGAATCGACTTTATCCTCGTCCCCGGTAATCTCAATTATTAGTGAATCGGCAGCAACATCTACTATGTTAGCCCTGAATATGTCCACAATCTCGATAATCTCACTGCGGGTAGCCGAAGTAGCTTTTACTTTTATCAACGCCAGTTCCCGAGCAGTGATATTATCACCGGTAATGTCAACTGCTTTGACCACATCCACAACTTTGTCTAACTGCTTTCTAACCTGTTCCACCATCGTGTCTGACCCATTGACGACAAAAGTCATGCGCGATAAATGAGGCAATTCACTGTGTCCTACGGCAATACTTTCAATGTTGAAGCCCCGCCGGCGAAAAAGGCTTGCCATCCGGGTGAGCACGCCGGGCTTATCCTCAACCAAGGCAACTATAGTGTGCTTCATACTGACCATATGCTTGCTACTTTGTTTTCCCCTGTAACTTTAAGCCAAAACAGTTCTACACTGCACCTCTGGCGGTAATATCAGACACTCTGACCACGTCAACTATCTTCTCTAACTGTTTCCTGACCTGTCCCAGTATGCTCGCTGACCCGGTGACAACAATAGCGACACGGGTGAGTCCGGGCAATTCGCTGTCTTCACTTTCGATAGTTTCCAGCACGTTAACACTTTGAATATTGAAACCTCGTCTCCGAAAAACGTTTGACATCCGGTTTAGTACGCCAGGCTTATCCTCAACCAGAGCCAGCAGAATATGCTTTCTTTCCACCATAGAATTGTCCTTTACAGCTCAGATATTACTAACTGGCAGTTTAGTGGAATCGGAGACGGGTTTTGTTATTTTCCTTGGCTCCTCAATGGTTTCGTCTAAAGCCGCTCCTGGCGGCACCATCGGAAAAACATTTTCTTCTGGTTCCACCTTAAAATCTATCAGGAAAGGACCGGGATGCTCCATGGCTTGCTCAATAGCCGGCACCACCTCTTCCTTACGAGTAACCCTTAACCCGGGAAGGCGATACCCTTCGGCAATCTTGACAAAGTCAGGACAAGATAAGGGTGTGGCTACATATCGTTTCCCATAGAATAGTTCCTGCCATTGCCTAACCATCCCCAGATATCCATTATTTAGAATTGCTATCTTAACCGCAATATTATCCTGAACTATAGTGGCCAGCTCCTGTATCGTCATCTGAATGCTGCCATCACCATCAATTACCCAGACAGGTCTATCCGGGCAACCCATCTTAGCCCCCATAGCGGCCGGTAGTCCAAATCCCATAGTCCCCAGGCCACCTGAGGTTAGCAGACTGTTTGGCTTATCATACCAGTAATGTTGAGCCGCCCACATCTGATTCTGCCCGACTCCGGTAGCAATAATAGCCTCCCCTTTGGTTACCTCATAAATCTTACGAACCACATACTGAGGCAGAAGTCCGTCAGTCTCTCTAATTTCTACTGACGGATGTTCCCTACGCAAGCCATCTAGCTGTTTAATCCATTCAGCATGTTTAGCAGGAGTAATAAGCTTATTTAATTCCTGAAGAACCGCCTTAACATCGCCAACTATCGGCACATCGACACGCACGTTTTTGCCGATTTCGGCGGGGTCAACATCAATATGGATAATAGGGGCATGAGGCACGAAAGCACTCACCTTACCGGTAAACCTGTCATCGAACCTCATCCCGATGGCAATAATCAGGTCAGCCTTATTAACCGCCAAATTAGCGTAAGCCATGCCGTGCATGCCCACCATACCATAACTTAGAACATGAGTCTCAGGGAAGCAACCAGTACCCAATAAAGTAGTAACCACCGGTATTTGCGCTGTTTCTATTAGCTGCTTCAACTCAGCACACGCCTCGGAAATCATTATCCCTCTGCCAGCAAAAATAAGGGGCCGTTCAGCTTCATTTATAAACTTGGCTGCCTTCTTAATTTGTGCCGGGTGTCCCTGAACTGTTGGCTTATAGCCAGGCAAATTCACTCGGCTAGGATAATGGAATTCGGTTTGCTCCATAAAAACGTCTCGTGGTATATCAATAAGTACTGGCCCGGGTCGGCCAGTCCTGGCCAGATGAAATGACTCCTTAATCACTCCAGCCAGTGAATCCACATCAAGAACCAAGTAATTATGCTTGGTAATGGGCAGTGTGATGCCGGTAATATCTGTTTCCTGGAAAGCATCTTTGCCGATAAAGTGTCTAGCTACCTGACCGGTGATGGCTACTATTGGTGATGAGTCAAGATAAGCAGTAGCAATCCCGGTTACCAGATTGGTAGCACCGGGACCAGAGGTGGCTAGGCACACTCCTACCTTTCCTGTAGCCCGGGCATAGCCATCAGCCGCATGAGCCGCAGCCTGTTCATGGCGCACCAGAGCATGGCGCAGCTGGGGATACTGAGGTAAGGTATCATATAGTGGTAAAGTAGCACCACCAGGGATACCGAAAATAACCTCAACTCCCTCTTTTAGCAATCCTTCACACAAAATCTGAGCACCAGTCATTTTCATAATAGGCTCCTCTATCAGCTAAACACTGCCCCGGTGTTAGCGGAACACACATGCTCTGCGTAGTATCTAAGATAGCCTGTCTTTACCTTCGGTTCAAATTCATCTAGCTGTGCCAGACGACCAGCTATCTCTTCGTCAGCAAGCTTTACCTCAAGCTTATAATTAGGAATATCAATGCTAATTATATCCCCGTCTCTTAAAGCAGCGATAGGTCCCTGACTAGCCGCCTCAGGGGAGACATGCCCTATAGCAGCACCCCGACTGGCTCCAGAAAAACGCCCGTCAGTGATAAGGGCTACTTTTTTATCCATACCGCTACCACTCAGCATAGAAGTGGGGGTAAGCATCTCTCTCATGCCCGGTCCTCCCTTAGGGCCTTCATAGCGAACAACTAATACATCACCTGGCTTTATTCTATCTCCCATAATTGCCTTGGTAACTTTCTCTTCAGAGTCAAAAATTCTGGCTGGCCCCTGATGCACCATCATCTCGGGGGCTACCCCCACCCTCTTTACGATAGCGCCATCCGGGGCTAGATTACCGAAAAGTAGAGCAAGCCCTCCAGTAGCTGAATGAGCATTGGCAATAGGGCGAATAACCTCATTATCTAAAATCTGGCTATTGGCGATATTTTCACCTACCGTTTTCCCGGTCACTGTTCTTGATTTTAGCCTCAATAATCCCTGAAGTTCCTTCATTACCGCCGCTACACCACCGGCACGGTCCAAATCCTCTAAGTGATATTGACCGGCTGGTCTTAGGCTACACAGATAGGGAGTACGCTGGCTTATCTCATTTAACGCTGCCAGGTGGAAATCAGTCCCTGCCTCATGAGCTATAGCCATAAGGTGCAAAACTGAATTGGTACTGCCGCCTAATGCCATGTCAACCGTAAAGGCATTATAGATAGAATCATTATTTATGATATCACGAGGATGAATATCACTAGCTAGAAGCTTCATAACCTGTCGTCCAGCTTCTCTGGCCAAACCTTGCCGCCTCGAATCGACTGCCAGAATAGTGCCATTGCCTGGCAACCCCATTCCCAGGGCTTCGGTCAAGCAATTCATAGTATTAGCGGTAAACATTCCAGCACAGCTACCGCAGCCAGGACAGGCCAGTTGCTCTACCTGCCGTAGTTCTTCCTGACTCATCTTACCACTGATTACCTTGCCCACTGCCTCAAAGACAGAACTGATGTCAAGTTTTTTACCATCTCTACCCAAGAGCCCGGCTAACATAGGACCGCCACTGACGAAGATAGCAGGTAGATTCAGTCTGGCTGCTGCCATAAGCATCCCGGGGACTACTTTGTCGCAATTGGGAATAAAGACTAAGGCATCGAAGGCATGAGCTTCAGCCACTATCTCCACTGAGTCAGCAGTTAGTTCCCGACTGGGCAGGCTGTATTTCATACCGAGGTGGTTCATAGCAATACCATCACATACTGCAATAGTATTAACTTCAAAGGGAACACCGCCTCCTTCACGCACTCCTGCCTTGACTGCCTCGGCAATACCTTGCAGATGCATGTGCCCGGGAACGATTTCGCTAAAGCTATTAATAATACCAATAAAGGGCTTATCCATTTCAGCTCGCGTGCAGCCTAAGGCGTGTAATAAAGACCGGTGCGGTGCCCGTTCTACGCCCTTTTTTATCACATCACTTTTCACGCATTACCCCTCCAGATAGAAATAAAAAAAGAACCGTCTCCCTATGAATAAACTAGAAACTCTGGAATACAACCTATAATGCTTACCACAAGATAGCACAGTCCACATTTTACTGTCAAACGAGCCCGCTTAGGAATTGTTCGCCAACTATTATTGGCCCTCCATAGCTCTTATCTTGTCCAGCCTCTGCAGATGTCTCCCCTTTTCAAACTCACTGGCAAGAAAAGCTTCAATCATTTCAGGTACTTGCTCTTGTCCTTTTCTTGCTGCCAGACACAGGACATTGGCATCATTGTGCTGGCGAGCCCGGCGAGCGCTGAAGACATCATCGCACCGGGCTGCCCTTATGCCTTTGACCTTATTAGCGGCAATGCTCATACCAATGCCAGTGTCACATATTAAAATGCCATATTCAAAGTTACCCTTAGCTACTGCTTCCGCTACTCTTTTGGCAATATCAGGATAATCTACCGGGTCAGCAGTATAGGTGCCAAAATCCTCATAGCTCTGCCTTGCCCCGGCAAGTAGCTTTAGGATAAATTGCTTGAGACTCAGCCCCCTGTGGTCACAGCCAATAGCAATATGCACTATCTAAACCTCCTTTTAGCCTGGATCTTGAAGAGATTGTAAGATTTGCCGAAGCTCCAGCCAGCTTACTCGCCCCTGCCGAAGAAGCTGAGGCGGGCTAACCGATAAATCAACTATGGTGGAGAGTTCACGCGTAGGTAATGGGCCCTGGTCTAGAATGAGCGCTACATTCTCAATAGCCTCTCCCAATTGGCCCACAACTTCTTGGACTGAGTAAGGTGCTGGTTTGCCACTGGTATTGGCACTGGTAGCGGTTAGCGGAAGGTCTGTCATTGCTGCCAGAGTCAATATTACCCTATTGTCAGGAATTCTAATACCAATAGTATCTCGCCCGGCGACAAGTAAGGAGGGTATTATTTTCTTTTTGGGCAATACTAGTGTCAGAGCGCCGGGTAGGAAACTGCGGGCGAGATATTGGGCAGCCTTGTTTATACAGGCATATTTTTCAGCTGCCTCCAGAGAACCTACTGCGACATGTATTGGGTTAGAGTATGAGCGCCCTTTTAGATTGAAGACCCTTACCACAGCCTTTGGGTCAAGGGCATTAGCGGTAAGAGCATAGCCGGTATCAGTTGGGCACACTATCACCTTGCCTTTCGCTATCAGACGTGCCGCTCGCCTGAGTATCTGGAGGGAAGGTTTATTAGCATTAACTATCTCTATCTTAACTACCACATTGCACCTCCAGTGGAGCGTTAGGCAAAACATCGAGACTCAAGTCAGCCGTCTCGCCCCGCCTAAGTCTAGCGTATCCGGCAGCAGCTATCATTGCCGCATTGTCGGTACATAGAGAAAACTCAGGAAAGAATACTTTAATCCTCTCCCGTTGACAAGTATCCAAGAAGACCTCCCTTAGTCGCCTATTGGCGGAGACACCACCGGTAACACTAACCGTAGATACTTTCCGCTGTGACGCAGCGCGTAAAGTCTTGGCGATTAAAACATCCACAATCGCCTCCTGAAAACTGGCGGCGATATCTTCGAGGGGCAGTGCCTCATTGCTGGCAATCTTATCCTTAAAGGCATTGATAACAGACGTTTTCAATCCGCTAAAGCTGAAATCCAGCGTATTAGCTCTCAGTAATGGTCGCGGAAAGCTGAAGGCTTTTCTGTCGCCCTGAGTTGAGAGCTTATCAATAACCGGGCCTCCGGGAAAGCCAAGGCCAAGGAACTTGGCAATCTTGTCAAAGGCCTCGCCGGCAGCATCATCAAGAGTACTCCCAAGCAATTCGTACTGGCAATAATCTTGAACATAAACCAACATAGTGTGGCCACCGGAAACAGTCAAACAAACGTAGGGCACAGGCATCTGGGGATTACTGAGAAGATTGGCAAAAATATGCCCTTCAATGTGGTGCAAACCAATCAGAGGGACTCGCAAAGAATAACTAAGTGACTTCGCTGCGGCTACTCCGACCAAAAGACAGCCGATTAAACCCTGTTTTGAAGTGACAGCTATGGCTTCAACATCGGCTAGAGTTTTGCCCGCCGAAGCAACCGCCTCTTCAATAACATAAGCAATAAGTTCAGTATGCCTTCTGGCGGCAATTTCTGGAACGACACCACCAAACTTGTTGAGTAAATCCAGCTGAGTAGCGATTATATTAGATAACGCCACCCTGCCGTCAGCAACTAAGGCGGCAGAGGTTTCATCACAGGAAGTTTCAATACCCAAAACTAACACTGTTGCCAATCCTATTCTTTTACTTGAGCACTCCTCGAATATTTACTACCCAGGAAAGCCCGAGCAGTTGATTCTTTCAAATACAGTGGCTCCAAAGAAAGAGGGTCATCGCTTTCTCCACGTTTAAGGCGAATCGCTGCTAGCAAAGCCACTGTAGCCCCTTTGGGCACACCTTCTATAGCGTCGATGCTAATGCCCACTATTTGACCGATTAATTGGCTGCAGGCTTTTGCCTCAGCACCAGTGAAGACCGTGGGCTCCTTGACTCTCTCAGACAACTCCTTCAGGTCACCAACATAATACTCGCCTATCCTGTTGACGGTGTCGTTTTTGGTGCGGTAGAAGGCAGCGTACACCGTATCTTTGGTACCGGCGTAAATAATGGAGCAAATTTGCGCCGGGGTATTTCTGGCATTATAAGCGAGTACTTCTAAAGTAGGTACCCCGGAAACAGGTTTGTTAGTGCTATAGGCGAGGATTTTAGCCACCGTTACCCCTACTCTTATTCCTGTCCACGAGCCCGGGCCTAACCCGACCCCAAATCCCTGAATATCTTCTAATTGAAGGTTGGCCTTTTTTAATGCGAAATCGATATTTGAAACTATTTTCTCGAGGGAATCAGCTCTTGCCTCAAAGTTGAAATCGGCCAGGATCCGTTCATCATCAGTTACACCTACAGCATTGGCATAGCCCGATGTATCTATACCCAATATTTTCATTGGTTACCAAGCTCCCCAAGCAAACTGTCAAATCTTTCCCCGAAGCTAACAAGTTCAAGCTGGCGTCTCCGCGCTGAAAGCACCTGAAAATGCACTTGCAAATAGTTATCGGATAGAAGGGAAAGAATCTTTTCCGCCCATTCCACCACTATCACCCCAGAGTCAGCTTTGGCCAGATAGTCCAATATCCCAATTTCAAATTCCTCAGCTATGGTGTCAAGTCGATATAAATCTATGTGGAAAACAGGAAGCCTTCCCCGGTACTCATTAACAAAGATAAACGTTGGACTGCTAACATACCTTTCAGGGACACCCAATCCGACACAAATGCCCCTAGTGAACAGCGTCTTTCCACAACCCAGCTCCCCGATTAAAGCAATAATGCTCCCCGCTTTCAGCCTCTCACCCACTCGCTTACCAAAACTAAAAGTGGTTGCCGGGCTATTACTTGGAAATACATACTTTTGTTGAATATTCAAAGGGTATGACATAGCTTTGCTATAAGTAGCTTCTCCCCTTGACGGTAGTATATCATAATGGTAATCTGTGTTCTATAAACATGGCTAAGAACAAGTCAAAACAAGTTTCAAAAGATAGTCGTCGAGTAGCTACCACTGATGATATTGAAGTCTCCACCTATCTAGAAATTGCCAAGGAGATAAGTGGTGTACAGCCGGCAGCACTGAAGGAGGCTGTATCCGGCGCTGAGCGCGAAGCTATAATCGTCATCGACTTTGGCTCGCAATATAGCATGCTAATCGCCCGCCGAGTGCGTGAGTGCCAAGTATACTGTGAGTTACTACCTCATGATACCCCTTGGGAAAAGATAGCCCCCCTCAATCCCAGGGGATTTATTCTCTCCGGAGGTCCAGCTAGCGTTTATGACTCCAATGTACCTCTCGCGCCGGCTTATGTTTATGGAAGTCATTTACCTGTATTGGGTATTTGCTACGGGATGCAGGCTATCGCCAAACAGTTGGGGGGGAAGATTGCACCAGGAACAAAGCGTGAATATGGTCACGCTGTTTTACACTTGAGTACCCATGATTCACCCTTATTTGCCAATTTACCGGTTTCCACGCCAGTGTGGATGAGCCATGGTGACAAAATTGAAAAAATGCCACCGGGTTTTACTGCCTTGGCCCACACTGAAAACTCACCCATTGCTGTTATGGGTAACAAAGAGGGAATATTCGGTCTCCAGTTCCACCCTGAGGTAGCCCATACCCCCGAGGGAAAGACTATACTGAAAAATTTTGTCTACCGAGTATGTAGCTGCAAGGGAAACTGGACGATAGGTAGCTTCATAAATGATGGCGTGGCTAGAATAAAACAGCAGGTGGGCAAAGGCAAGGCCATTTGTGCTCTCTCTGGAGGAGTTGATTCAGCAGTTGTCGCCACCCTCATTCACCGGGCTATCGGCGACCAGCTTACCTGCATCTTTGTAAATCACGGGCTGCTACGGCGTGAAGAAGTGGAAAGAACTTTTAATGTCTTCCGACTTAATATGGGAATGAATATTATCTATGTTGACGCCAGTGGAAGGTTCCTTCGCCGCTTAAAAGCGGTAACAGACCCAGAGATGAAGCGCAAAATCATCGGCGAGGAATTCATAAGGGTATTTGAAGAGGAAGCCAAAAAAGTAGGTAAGGTTGACTTTCTGGCACAAGGGACTCTCTACCCTGATGTCATTGAGAGCGCATCTTCAGGGAGTAAAGCCTCAGCCAAAATAAAAACCCACCACAACGTTGGTGGACTGCCGGCCAAAATGAAGCTGAAATTGCTTGAACCGGTAAGAGACTTGTTTAAGGATGAAGTGCGCCACGTAGGGCTGGAACTGGGTCTCCCTGAAGAGATGGTATGGCGACAGCCCTTCCCCGGTCCGGGTTTAGCCATTCGCATTATCGGTGAGGTAACCAAGGAGAAGCTTGAGATACTGCGTAGTGCCGACTTCGTTGTAATGAACGAGATTAAAAAAGCAAAGCTTTATCGTCAGCTATGGCAGAGCTTTGCCATCCTCACCGATGTGAAGAGTGTGGGCGTGATGGGTGACTACAGGACCTATGGCTATCTGGTTGCCATTCGCGCGGTAACCAGCGAAGATGCGATGACGGCTGACTGGTCACGCCTCCCCTACGATGTTCTGGCACGCATTTCCAACCGCATCGTTAACGAAGTGCCTGAGGTCAACCGTGTTGTCTACGATATAACCTCCAAACCCCCGTCAACTATAGAGTGGGAGTAAAAAAGAGGTTAGCTTTGAATTGTTTTTGGTTAAATAATGCGTAAAATACTGTAAAAAATTTGGGGGAACAATTCGTAGCTGTTTAGCTTTGATTTGTTTTTAGAGTTATGTCAACAAGAGAGTGGGAGTAAAAGACTTCAAAATTGCCTGAAGAGGACACTATGAAAGCAATCGTCTATCACAAATATGGTTCACCCGATGTTCTTGAATTAAAAGAGGTAGCCAAACCTATCCCTAAGGACAATGAAGTGCTGATAAGAATATATGCGACGACAGTAAACAGAACAGATTGCGCAACAATTAGAGGAATACCATTTTTTGCAAGACTTTTTACAGGTATGTTCAAACCAAAAAAACAAATTCCTGGAACCGAATTTGCTGGAAAAATTGAAGAAATTGGAAAAAACGTAAAATCTTTTAAAGTAGGAGATAAAGTTTTTGGATTTGATGACCAAGGTTCAGGGTCTCATGCCCAATACATGACAATATCAGAAGACAAAGGGCTGACAACAATACCAAAAAATATAACATATGAACAGGCTGCAGCTAGTACTGAAGGTGCGCATTATGCGTATAATTATATCAAAAAAGTAAATATAAAAAGGGGGCATAAAGTTCTCGTTAATGGTGCAACAGGAGCTATTGGTTCAGCAGCAGTTCAACTTCTAAAATATTTTGATGTTTATGTTACTGCAGTGTGCAATACGAAAAATATAGAATTAGTAAAATCATTAGGAGCTAATAAAGTAATTGATTATAAAAAAGAAGATTTTACAAAAGATGAAGAAAAATATAATTTCGTTTTTGATGCTGTTGGAAAAAGTTCATTTGCTAAATGCAAGCCATTGTTACAATCAAGCGGAATTTATATTTCATCAGACTTAGGTTATATGGCTCAAAATGTTTTCTTACCACTTATAACAACGATTATTAAACCAATGATTGGAAACAAAAAAACCGTATTTCCAATTCCTACAGATATTAGAAGAACTATACTTTTAATCAAAAAGCTCATAGAACACGGAAAATTCAAAGCAGTGATAGATAGAAAATATCCGCTAGAACAAATTGTCGAGGCGTATAGGTACGTCGAAACAGGGCGCAAAACGGGAAATGTAGTCATAACTGTGGCAAGGTCTAATCAAGGGGTAGTTTGAAGGGGCTTCGCCCCTTCAACATCTATTCCCCCTCTCCTTTGAAGGAGAGGGGGACACAGGGGGTGAGGTGGACAAACAATCAATAGAGGGTGAGAGGAAGTGAAGAGGAAATTAAGCTGGCCAATATTTTGGGCGCTGATAGTAGTATTTATTGTGCTAGCAACAACTATACTTACACCACCTGCAGCATTTGCCCCAACATTTAGAAGGAGCTTGTTTTTATGGCTTTTTTTCATCTCCGGGGCTGCTTTCTTTCTACTAGGTGTGGCATTGATATTTTTGACTGTAAAAGAAAAAGTGGGAGGAATGTCTAAGAAGTTTTTAATACTAACAGGAGCGTCCGCCGTAGGACTGCCTGTTTTTGTACTCTTGCACAATGCAATTTATGGTCTGTTTATTCACTTTTTTGGCGCAGACTTCTGGGACAGAATTGGACTAGGGGGAGACGAGCCTGTCTTCTTTATTTTGGCAATCTTTATCTGCCCATTAGGCTTTCTGGTAGGAGTAGTGGGTAGTATAGTGCTCGCCATCAAAAACAAACGAGCCAAGTATTCCAGTTAGAACATTTGAATGGGGGTGAACTCTGAAGATACTGGTTGTCGGGGGTGGGGCCAGGGAGCATACGCTGGTCTGGAAGCTAGCTCAGAGCCCCAAAGTTAAAGAGATTTACGCGGCTCCGGGTAATGCCGGCACAGCTCAAATTGCTCATAATTTAGATATTAACCCCACTGATATAGAGTCGCTGGTCAAGGCAGCTCAAGAGAATAGGATTGACCTTACCGTCGTTGGGCCCGAGGCATCACTGGCAGAGGGTATTGCCGACCAGTTCCTAGCCAGGGGTATGCAAATTTTCGGTTCAACCAAGGCAGCCACCGAGATAGAGTCAAGCAAGGTATTTGCCAAGGAGCTAATGCAAAAATATAATCTCCCCTGCGCCCAAAGCGTCAGCTTCTCTGATTACAGCCGAGCCAAAGAATACCTCCAGCGACAGACACCACCTATTGTCATCAAGGCTGACGGGCTGGCGGCGGGGAAGGGGGTAACCGTAGCTGAGTCAATTCCACAGGCTCTGGATGCTCTTGCCAACCTTATGGAGTCAAAAGCGCTGGGGGCAGCCGGCGAGAAGGTAATCATTGAAGAGTGCCTATCGGGAAAGGAGATGAGCGCTTTTGCTTTTACCGATGGTCACACCGTAGTCCCGATGGTGCCTGCCTGTGATTACAAGCGGATATATGATGGTGACCAGGGACCCAATACCGGTGGTATGGGCAGTTATAGTCCACCTTACTTTTTTAATCCAGCACTGTACAAATCGGTAAGGGGAACTATCATGGAACCGGCAGTTAAGGCAATGCATAATGAAGGAAGACCCTATAAGGGCGTCCTTTACGGTGGTTTAATGATTACCAATAGTGGACCAAAAGTGCTAGAATTTAATGCCCGGTTTGGCGACCCGGAGGCACAGGTTACTCTGCCCCGGCTCAAAACCGACCTGGTAGAAATTATGCTGGCAGTGGTTGACAGCAAACTTGACCAGATAAATGTTGAATGGAGTGAAGATGCCTGTGTCGGAGTAGTAGTGGCATCTGCCGGCTATCCCGGCAGCTATAAGACTGGCTTTCCGATTACCGGGCTAAACGAGTTGGACAAGAACATTTTAGTATTTCATGCCGGAACCAAAATGGGTTCAGCACCGGGGGAGGTGTTGACCAGCGGAGGGAGAGTACTTACTGTAGCCGCTACCGGTAAGACCATCGCTGAGGCAAGACAAAAGGTTTATAACAATATTTCACGAATCCAATTTGAGGGAAGACATTACCGCAAAGACATTGCTGAAATAAAAAACGAGGTAAGATAATATGCCACTAGTAGCTGTAGTTATGGGTTCCAAGTCAGATGCTGAAGCGATGCAGCCAACACTGGATATATTAACCCAGCTTGGCATTGATTATGAGGTTAATGTAATCTCAGCACATCGCACCCCGGAAAAAGCCAGACAATATGGACTTGCTGCCCGGGAACGGGGGATTGAGGTCATAATTGCGGCGGCAGGAGGAGCGGCACATCTACCCGGGGTTTTGGCTAGCTGGACAACTTTGCCAGTCATCGGTGTGCCACTAGCTACCGGCGAATTGGAGGGTGTTGATGCTCTCTACTCCATAGTTCAGATGCCAGCCGGTATACCGGTCGCCAGTGTGGCCATAGGCAATGCCGGAGCGAAGAATGCCGCCTATCTGGCGGCTGAGATTTTAGGCTTAAAGTATGACAGGATTCAAAAAGCTTACGAAAAGTATAGAAGCGAGTTACAAGGAGATAAAAAATGATTGAGCGGTATTCCCGACCCCAAATGAAAAGAGTGTGGTCAGATGGAAATAAGTTCAACAAGTGGCTTGAAGTAGAGATTGCCGTCTGCGATGCCTGGACTGAGTTAGGCGCCATTCCTCGAGAAGCCATGCCCAAGATAAAGCTAGCTAAATGCAATATTAAGCGCATGGAGGAAATTCTCAAGGAAACTCACCATGACATGACCGCTTTCCTTGGTTCAGTGGCAGAGAGTCTGGGTGAAGAATCACGCTTTATCCACCTTGGGCTTACCTCTTCTGATGTAATAGATACCGCGCTCAGCCTGCAGTTAGTTGAAGCCACCGAGATACTAACTCAGGATGTAAAAGACCTCGTCTCAGTACTGGCACAACAGGCAATAGAACACAAATATACCCTGATGATGGGTCGCACCCACGGCGTTCATGCCGAACCGATTTCCTTTGGCTTAAAACTGGCAATATGGGTTGAGGAGATGAGGCGAAATTTACAAAGGCTCACCGAAGCCAAGAGAGCCATCGCGGTAGGCAAGATTTCAGGAGCAGTTGGCACCTATGCCACTGTGCCCCCAGAGATTGAGCAGAAAGCGTGCCATAAGCTGAGGCTTAATCCGGCTCCGGTATCAAGCCAGGTTTTGCAGCGCGACCGCCATGCCCAGTTTATTACCACTTTAGCTATAATCTCAAGTTCACTAGAGAAGTTCGCTACTGAGATTAGAGGACTGCAACGAACCGAGGTAAGAGAAGTAGAAGAACCTTTCGGTATTGGCCAGACTGGCTCCTCGGCGATGCCTCACAAACGAAATCCAGAGTTATCTGAACGGATCTGTGGCTTAGCCCGATTGGTAAGGGGGCATGCTTTGACCTCTATGGAAAATATTGCCCTGTGGCATGAACGCGACATCAGCCACTCCTCTACCGAACGCATCACTTTGCCTGACTCCTGCCTGATAGTAGATTACTGCCTGGCTCTTTTCACCGCCGTAATCAAAGGACTGCAAGTTTATCCGCAAAAGATGAAAAAGAATGTAGAGCTTACCAAAGGTTTAGTTTTCTCCCAGCGGGTAATGCTGGCCCTTATTAATAAGGGATTGAGTCGGCAAAAAGCCTACGAGCTGGTGCAGCGAAATGCGATGAAAGCCTGGAAGGGGAAGAAGGATTTTCCCAGCTTGTTAAAGGCTGACGCCGAGGTTACTGCTACCCTGCCCCAAAGAGAGCTTGAGCCGCTTTTTGACTATCAATATTATTTGCGTTATGTGGACGAGATTTTTGAACGACTGGGCTTAACCAGAGCCCAGTGGAAAGGTAGTATAGCTAAATCGACGGACCTAACACCGAGAGCAATGTAACTCAAGGAGGTAAGGTAAATAAACAATCTTAGCCCATCGGTCTTGCTGAATGCAGACTTGCCACTGCCATTATTTATCCGGGGTAAGGTACGCGATACTTATGACCTGGGCAATCAGTTACTCCTGATAGCTACTGACCGACTCTCGGCATTTGATGTAGTTCTTCCCTGTGGCATCCCAGGCAAGGGCCTGGTGCTTAACCAGCTCTCCATTTTCTGGTTTAAACAGACGGCAGAATTGATACCCAACCATTTGTTAGAAGCCGTCGATGATATTCAGTGCCTCGATACCTATATTCCAGCGGAAAAGCGTTTTCCTTATCCCTCTTACCTCATTGGGCGGTCTATGGTTGTTAAAAAAGCGAAGCGCATTCCCGTTGAATGTGTGGTGCGTGGCTACATCTCGGGCTCAGCGTGGGCAGAATATCAGCAATATGGCACCATTTCCGGGCTTCCTATACAGAGAGGCTTACAGGAAAGCCAGGAACTACCAGAACCACTGTTTACCCCGACCACCAAGGCAGAAACCGGGCACGACCAGCCGCTCACTATGGATGAAATGAAAAAGCTGGTAGGCGAGGCTCTAGCTAAAGAGATAAGTGAGAAAAGTCTGGCTATTTATAGCTATGCCCGTGAATACGCCCGAGAGAGGGGCATTATCATTGCTGATACCAAGATGGAGTTCGGGCTGGATAATGACAAACTCATCCTGATTGACGAGCTACTGACCCCTGACTCATCGCGGATATGGGACACCGACCTGTATAAAATTGGTCAGTCCCAGCCCAGCTATGATAAGCAACCGGTTCGTGATTGGCTTATTGAGTCAGGGTGGAATAAGGAGCCACCAGCCCCGATGCTACCCCCGGAAGTCATTGAGGCTACCACCAAAAGGTACGAGCAGGCTTATGAGAGGTTGACCGGGAGGAAACTAAGAGAGGTAGCAAAGGAGGAGTAATATGTATTATAATACAAGTTCTACTTACTCAAAGTCCTTAAGGATAGCTAGAGGTCAAAAACCACCGCCGAAACCACCGCCAAGACCACCAGAAGCTCCTGCAAGAAAAGCTGCTCCTCTTAGAGAAGCACCTGTAAGAAAAGCTGCCGATCCCAAGCCACCATCATTTCCTAGAAAATGAAAGTTCTGTATAAAAACGTACTGTTGTGATAAAATAGAATGAATAGAAGTATTTTGGTCTATTTACTTTCTTCGAGGGAGTCTTTGATGGGATGCTCTTTTTGTTCTATATTTAAGCCGCCTAAGCCCCCTCCCATCCCTCATTATAGTTAATCGGAAAACGCTTCGGATACCTCTTGGCAAGTCTTTTCCCAAGCTTCTCTATTTTTCGGAAACTTGTGGCTTATGCTATGAATATATGATGCATATCCCCGTGCAAGGCCTTCCTCTCGTTTTGCTTGAGCGAAATAAGAAGCTAAATTATTGCTAATGTTACCGATTAATTCCTCATTCTCAGGCTCTTTTTCAGATAACCCGGAGGCGTATTCCTCAATCGCTTCTCTAGTTAAACGAATAGCTTCATCAAGAAACCCCGACTTCCAAAGACTGTAACCTGTACTTGTGGCTAGGCGGGCTATCCATCTTCTCGATTCATCCGTGATTCGTTTTTCGGTTTCTGTCTCGAGCCTCTGCGACACAATTCTGTAAACCAAGTACCCAACCACTGTTATCGCAATGGCTATGATGGCTAACACAATGGTTAGGGTATCTTTTAAGACGTCGTATTTAAATTGCTGTGGGATCTGGTATGTTGGAAACCACAGAAGGTAACCAGTGAACACACCAGCTAAAACTAGTAAAATTGCAAGAGCAAGGTAAATTGCTCTCATCTCTCCCTCCTTTTCAACCCTCTAACAAATCCTTGGTGCTGGGAAGTTCGCCACCAAGGCGTTCATCTATTCTGGTAGCTGTACCAAGAGCTCTACCCAAGGCTTTAAACAGGGCTTCCGCTTTGTGGTGGTCATTGGTGCCATAAATAACCCTAGCATGGAGGTTAAGTCTGGCTTCAACAGCGAAGGATTCAAGGAAGTGGCGGATGAGGTCAGTGGGAAATCCAGACATATCGTTACCCTTGAAAGGCAGTTCTAAAACCGTATATCCCCTACCACTGATGTCCACCGCCACCATAGCCAAGGCATCATCCATAGGCACAGTGGTATCAGCCATGCGGACAATACCTCGCTTCTCCCCCAGGGCCTCGCCAAGAGCCTTGCCAAAACAAATAGCAACATCTTCGACAAGGTGGTGCTGGTCATTCCCGGTGGCAGAAATCTTTATGTCAAATACCCCGTGGCGAGCCAACTGGGACAGCAAATGGTCAAACATCTTAATACCGGTAGCTATATCCCACTTGCCCCTACCATCAATGTTAAGCTCCAAGCTAATACTTGTTTCTTTAGTATCTCGTTTAACGATAGACAGTCTGTCAGCCACTTATTTACCCTCCTATTTCTGAATCGTTTAGCAACCTATCCCCCTGACCCCCTTCTCTTTAAAGGAGAGGGGGATAAAGGGGGTGAGGTTAATAAACAATCTCTTGTAGTGCTTTGATTAAGGCATCGGTATCTTCTGGCTTACCCACACTAATGCGGATGCTATTTTGCAAAAGCGGCTGGTCAAAGTAACGAACCAGTATCCCCTTTCTCTGCAATTTCTGCCAGAGTTCTTTTGCCCTGCCGTTCAGCACCAAGCAAAAAATGAAATTAGCCTGAGACGGGAAAGGTCTTAGCCATTTCAGCCCCTTTAGCTCTTCAAACAGTCTTTCTCTCTCGGCAATTATAGCCTTTACATTGCCCATTAAATAATCAATATCGTTCAGTGATTCCCGTGCCGCCACCAGAGCCGCTACGTTTACATTATACGGCAGCTTGATCTTCATCAAGTAACCGGCAACGTCAGGCGGGAAAATACCATAACCTATTCTCAGTCCAGCCAGTCCGGCCCATTTGCTGAAGGTTCGCAGTACCATCAAGTTTTTATACTGGCCGACTAAAGGAGCCACTGTTTCCCCATAAAATTCATAGTAGGCTTCATCAATCAATAGCGGTACCCCGGTAGCCACCAGCTCCAGGATATCTGGCTTCGGGGTAACCGTTCCAGTAGGACTGTTAGGGTTAGCCAGAATTATTATCTTGGTCTTTGGGGTTATGGCGGCTTTTACTGCGCTTACATTGACGGTAAAATCTTCGTCCCTGGGTATATTCACCAACCTGCCTTTATTTACCAGTGTTCTCATGCGATACATATCAAAAGTAGGGATACAATTTATCACCTCATCGCCCGGCTCCAGGAACAAGCACAGAATGTCATCCAAAAGCTCACCGCTGCCATTAGCCGCCACAATACAGCTGGCATCAATTCCCGTATATTCCTGCAATTGCTGGCGAAGCCTGGTCTGCCCGGCGTCAGGATAAGTCTGCCAATAGCTGTATTCAGCCAAAGCCTGCCGCACTCTCGGTGAACAGCCATAGGGGTTTTCATTGGCATCAAGTTTTATAACCCTCTCTACAGGAACTTCAACTGCTCCCTCCAGGGTATCCGGGGACTTGTGGGGAGTATAGCCGCCAAGACCAACCAGCTCAGGTCGTATTAATTTGTCTATCTCTTTAGAAGCCACTGATTAATCGTCCCCCAAACTATCAAACTTCAGTATTATGAATTTACCTGCCCACAGGGCAAACCCGCATACACTCAGCACAGCCACCGGAAGCGTTCCTGAAAGAACTACAGGCAAACTTGTTTATAGCATATTGCTCACCAGAATGAGGCTTTGTCAAAGCTCTGGCAGGACAACTATCAAGGCAAATGCCACAACTATCGCATTCAATAGTCATGTTAGTATTTGTTGGCTCAAGCGTTGCTTCAGTGAGGCAACAGGAAAGCCTGACTCTCGACCCGAAATCAGGAGTAATCAGCAGGCTATGCCAACCTAATTTGCCCAACCCGGCAGCCTGCCCAGCGTGCTTATATGAGAATACTGCCTCCAAGAATCTTGCATCCATAGGACAGCCTCTAGCTGGTAACGGTAGCGCTTTCAGTCCAATACTATGAAAAGCTCCAGCTGTATCGTAAGCCGCCCTGGTCAGTCGCCCAGAGAGAAACTCTGCATTACTATCCAGCAAGTCGTTCAGGGAAGCTGCACCCGTTGTCCTACCTGCAGACACAAGGTCTAAAATTTCTGGGTAAATCTCCTTGGCAAAAACCACAGCCGAGCGCGCCTGGGGCAACAAATTCAACGCACTTTCCTCAAGCTTTGTCCCCTTCCACTCAGACAGGCGAACAACACCCACTTTATTTACATCCAACCTAGGTATCAAATCCCATAATATATCATTTGCTGTAGCAGTCTTTTGCTTGTCAGCCACGGCGAATCCTCCTAATATTCGATGAACACACAATTATGACCATTTTGAACAAACTAGGATGCATTGTCAAATAAACTGGCTGAAGATAATAGATGTTAATCAGCCTTCAGCCGCTTCTCTACTGCCCGAGCGTGGGCATCAAAGCCTTCGGCTTTAGCTATGATTGATGCCGCCTGACCCAGTTGCTTTAAATCAGCCTCATCCACAGCAACCACGTTTATAAATTTAATAAAATCACTTATATTAAGCGGGGAGCTAAACCGGGCTGTCCCACCGGTAGGCAAAACATGACTTGGCCCAGCCACATAATCGCCCAAAACCACCGTTGAGTTTTCGCCAACAAATACGCACCCGGCGTTGGAGATTCTATCCACATAGGAGGCAGCACCCTTTATCATCAGGTAAAGATGCTCCGGAGCGTAAAGGTTGGCTAATTCTATAGCCTCATCAATACTGGCAACTACAGCTATAATCCCCTTACTTAAGGATTCAGCGGCTATGGCTCGACGCGATAAACTTTCTAATTGTTGTGTCACTTCCCTATTAACCTCATCCGCAAACCGCTGTGAAGTAGTGATTAAAATAACTGAGGCCAAGGGGTCGTGCTCAGCCTGGGCTAAAAGGTCGGCGGCACAATACTCCGGGGTAGCCGTTTCATCAGCAACAATTAACACCTCACTTGGTCCCTGAAGACCGTCAATACCAACTATTCCGTATACCATCTTCTTCGCCAGGACGACAAAGATATTGCCCGGACCACAAATCTTATCCACCCTGGGGATAGACTCGGTACCAAAAGCCAAGGCAGCGATAGCCTGAGCACCACCGACGCAAAAAACACGGTCAACCCCGGCAATATCAGCAGCAACCAATGTGGCTGGTGGAACCGTCCCATTTAATCTTGGTGGTGTAACCAGAATAACCTCATTGACACCGGCGACCCTAGCCGGTATCACTGTCATCAGTACTGTTGATGGGTAAGAAGCAGTGCCACCGGGAACATAGACGCCGATACGCTCCAGCGGGCGTATTAGCTGACCTGAATCGGCTCCAGCCACCTCGTGCCAGATATTTTTCTTCTGCATCTTATGAAAGGAACCTATCCGCTCGGCTGCCAATTTGAGTGCTGAGACAAGCTCTTTATCTACCTCTTTGCAAGCACCGAGTACCTGTTCTTTACTTATTTCCAGTGAGGCAAGCTTTACCCCGTCAATCTTCAGGGTCAGGTCAAAGAGTGCCCTATCCCCTCTCTTTTGCACATCGCTAATAATCTGCCTGACCGCCTGCTCAGGGTCATCGGTACCAAACATCCTCTCCAGCCCTTGCCCTAGTGCTGGTGTAACGGGGTAAGACACAGTCGGGATTTGTCGCGATAGTGCCGCTTTCGCTGAAGAAAAACCTTTAATGATTTTCAATTTAGATGTCCTCCACTGCGGCGCGCAGAGTCTCAACAATGGACTTTATTCTTTTGCCTTTGCTGGAGCTAAACTCAATGCCGGTATTACCGAGCAGGCAAGCGGTTGATTCAAAAAGAGTATCAATAATCCTGAGGTTATGTCTGGCTATGGTTCGCCCCGTCTGGGTATTTTCAATCAGCAGGTCAGCATCATCAGGCAAAAAGGCTTCACTGGCTCCCCAGGTAGGAATCACCCGGTAGTGTCCGAGGTGATTCTCTCTGGCATACTTATCAGCTATATTCACATACTCCGAAGCCACTCTAAGCGGCACCAGTCGCTCGGTGCCAAGCTGCCTCAAGCCGGAAACATCAGTTACCGATAGAGTCTGGCTGACCACAGCCACTATTTTCACCCAGCCAAAGCTGAGGTCAAGTAACTCCTTTACCGGGCTAGACGGAAACTGGAAAAGATGCTCCTTAAGCCAGTCCCGGCCGGTAATAGCCAAATCAAAATTGCCATTAGCCACCTGCAAGGGCATATCCTGAGGTCGAATCACCTTGACCACAACCCCGCCTAAATTAACGGTCGGTCGCCGATTGCCCACGGCTGAGGGGTAATCGTCAATCTGGATACCAGCCTTGTTCAATAGCTGAAGCGTTGGCAGCTGTTGATGCCCATCGGGTAAAGCTATTCTGACCGTATCCTTGTCCATTTCAGGACCAGGTGTTTTCGCTGCTCTTATCACATCCGTGGGGGCAGGCTTCTCTTTTTCGGGGGGCAGGTTATCGCCAATTGCAGCGACAACCTCAGCCAAATCTTTCCTTTCCCAGCTACTCTTATTAGCTATCAGAAAGGCTTCAAAATTAAGGACTCTGGTTAGCGGCACCATGCCGCAATTATAAAGCTCCGCTTCGGTCTTTCCCTGGATTAATACCAGGTCAGCATTTTCCGGTGAGTAGACCTCAGCACCTCCCCACACTGGAAAGATACTGAATCGACTCAGTCGGTTTCTCAGCGCAAAGGACTCTGCCAAGTTAGGATACTCACTGGCAATACGTATAACTTCAGGCACGGCTTTTATCTGTGCCATTTCAGGTACTGTGCCAGGTCGGCCAGCCACCATATATAAGATGCCGTTTCCATATCCCAGATTTTTTATCTTCACCAGCGCACTGCTCGGGTATTTAACCAGAAGTTCTTCAATCCAGTCCAGACCACAAATCCCCAAATCGTAGTTGCCGATGGCTACCTGAACCGGGATGTCCTTCTCATGGAATACCTTGATGGAGAGAGCGGGAAACTTCCGGGATTTAATTTGATAAAGGCGCGTCGTCTCGTGGTATCCGTCCAGTCCCCAGCCGGCTCTGCGGAGCAGAACTGCCGTCCTAGCTAAAAGCCGCCCTTTAGGCAAGGCTATCTTTAATTGTTGATTCACCTCATTCCCTCTTTAAGTACTATTTGATAGCACCTTCCTCTTGAAGTTTATTTATCACCCTCACCCCCTGTGTCCCCCTCTCCCTTAAGGGAGAGGGGGAGGGGTGTGGAAGAGGGGCTTCGCCCCTCTTAAACGCCCCGCTAGCTTAACCTCCTTACAAAGGAGAGAGGGAAGGATTACTGCCGAAGGGGCTAATGCCCCTTCGGGCTTCCCCACCACTACAGAGGAAATCAGCTATGCTAGAGAGGTTTTGCCTCTCTTTGGCTCTCCTCCAGTAATGCTAATACTTCTTCAATGGTCTGCGCTTCAAACCTGCCAGATTTTACCTTATCCCCCAGAACAAACACGGGTTTTTTACTCCGGACATCAAGGGTCCATCTGAAGTTCGCCGGCTCCTGACCACCCAGGTCAAGCTCAGCCACATATCCAGCCTCGCGGAGACGGCTGGCGGCGCTAAAAGCCTCCTTCAATACATTCCCTCTTTCACCCCTGACCAAAATCCTCTGCGCCAGAGGTTTAGCCAAGATTTCCGGTTTCACCAGATTCATCAGACGGTCAAGATAAAGAGCAAAGCCCGAGGCAGGAATATCCCCACCTCCCATTGTCGGAACAAGGGCATCATACCTGCCACCACCACCTATCTTCTCCCCACCCACAAAGAACTGAAAAATCACGCCGGTATAATATTCAAAGCCGGCACCCGAAGCCATATCAATCCGGTAGTCAGCCCCCAGAGCTTCAAGAAGGTCAACGATATTTATAAAATTATCAAGATGAGGCTTGATTTCAGGTAGCCTCTGGACAGACAGGGCCTTCAAGTTTTCCAGAAAACCGGGTGATTGTCCTTTCAGGTTCAGTAAGGGGAATAAGACATTTTCCAGCTCCGGTCTCCTTGATTTTATCCTAGCTAGTGCCTCCACATTTCCATCCAGAATCTGGTCAAATACTCTGGTCTGCTCTTCAGGACTGAGCCCAAGTGTTCCCAGTAGTGCCTTTATCAGACCGGCATGCGACAGCCTCAGTTTTAAGCCTTCAACTCTCAACTTTTTCAAAACCTCCAAAGCCAGTGATATCAATTCGGCATCACCTGTGGGAGAACCTACCCCGATAAGTTCCGCCCCACACTGCCACCTTTCCCTCGTCTTCATTCCTGTTTCTTCAAAAATAAAGATATTAGTTACATAGAAGAGCTTGGCCAACTCTTTCTTTTCCATAGTGTCAATGTAAAGGCGAGCAACCGGGATGGTGCCATCAGGTCGCAAGACTACTCTTTCCCCGCTCCAACCATCCCAATCAAGAAAGGAATACACCTTGCCTAACATGCTGGGAGTGAGTGTACCGGCCGAGGTGAACAGGTGGAGATACTCAATGGTTGGTGTCCTAACTTCCCTGTATCCCCACTTAAGGCAGCAGTCTCTAAAGACTCCCTCAATCAGGCGAAACCTTACCATTTCCTCGGGAGATAGGTCCCGGGTTCCCTTGCATCTCTGGACTCTCATAACTCACCTTTTTACAAACAGTTCGTAAATTTTAGCACTAATTTGCCTAGCTGTTCAACCGGGACTATTAGAGAGATTGTTTAGAAACCTGTCTCCCTCTTCCCTTCTATTGGGATCTATGGTAACCTCACCCCCTTTAGGTTTATTTGGCAACCCCCTCCCCCTTTATCCCCCTTCCCCTTGATAAGGGGAAGGGGGAAGATTTAAAAAGAGGGGCTGACGCCCCTCTTAAACACCCCCAAAAAGGATAGGTAAGGGAGGGGCAAGCTCTGTCTAAAATTTCAACTTGCATTAAAGATGCAGTAAATATATACTGTTTAATTGCGGGATATTTCAACGAGGTTGCTTATGCCACGAATTACACGGACACTGGTAATACTTATCGGCTTAGTGCTTGCCGCTTCTATCGCGGTCAGGGTTCAGGCAGACAGTTCCCGGATTGATGTGCTTCCGATCAAGGGCACCATCAACCCGGTCCTGGTTGATTATATAAGTCGTGGCATTGACCAAGCTGACGACGAAGGGGCTTTGGCTGTTATCATCCAACTGGATACGCCGGGTGGTCTGGACACGGCGATGCGTGACATTATCAAAGAGATTGTTAATGCCCGGGTGCCGGTAGTGGTATATGTCTCTCCCTCAGGGGCACGAGCAGCTTCGGCCGGTGTGTTTATTACCATGGCCGGACATGTCGCGGTTATGGCACCAAATACTGCCATCGGGGCAGCTCACCCGGTGGCACTAGGCGCAGAGGGTGAAGCAGCGATGTCAGAAGCCATGGAAGAGAAGGTAGTCAACGATGCTGCCGCTTACATCAGAAGCATCGCTGAAGCTCACGGTCGCAATATGGAGTGGGCAGAAAAAGCAGTCAGAGAAAGTGTTTCAGCTACAGAAGTGGAAGCCCTGAAACTTAATGTTATTGATATGGTCGCCGCTGACCTTAACGACCTTATTGCTCAACTTGATGGCAGGGAGGTAACACTCCTTGATGGCAGAGTGGTTACCCTGAATACCCAAGACGCCACCATTAACTACGTCGAGATGAAAATGGTTGAGGGGTTTCTCTATGCTATTGCCGACCCGAATATTGCCTATATATTACTGAGCGTGGCTATGCTCGGTATAATGGCTGAAATCTTCAACCCCGGGCTTATCTTTCCGGGTATAGTCGGTGGCATCAGCCTGCTACTTGCCTTCTTCTCACTAGGAGTGTTACCGGTAAACTATGCCGGGATTTTGCTTATCGTTCTAGCCTTCGGTCTCTTCATTGGTGAAGTCTTAACCACCACTTTTGGTTTATTTACAGTGGGAGGCGTAGTTTCATTAGTTATTGGCTCCCTGATTTTATTTAAGGGGGCAGCTCCAGTATTCCAGATAAACCCCTGGCTGATTGCCACGGTAACCATTGTCATTACCGCCCTGTTTGCCTTTATAGTTAATCGTGCTATAAGTGCCCACCGAAGGCAGGCAAAGACAGGCAGGGAAGAGCTGGTAGGAAAACCCGTCGTGGTTAAAGAAACTCTGGGTCCCGAGGGAACAGTCTTTTTCAAGGGTGAACGCTGGGCAGCAATATTAGACAAAGGTCAGGCGGAGCCCGGAGAGGAGGTGATTATAACCGAGGTTGACGGTTTAATGCTACGAGTAACCAAAAAAGATGTAAACAAGTAAGCTTTTTTGTTACTGGTATAACTGTTTTACTCTAGCGTCTACTTATTCTAAAATCTTAACTCCTAGAGGAGGTATGTATTGTTCCAATTTTCCCAATTTTTCCAAATAGACCCATGGTTGATTGTCATAGTTGTAATTGGCATTATTGCTTTTCTTGCTTTTACGATAATTTACGGAATCCGAGCCCACCGCCGGCAGGTATCTGCAGGCAGGGAAGATTTGATAGGAAAGGTTGCCGAAGTTAACACAGTTATTGACCCCAAGGGAACAGTTTTCATTGAGGGCGAACGCTGGGTGGCAATATCGGACAAAGGCCGGGTAGAGCCCGGGGAGGAGGTGATTATCACCAAGGTCGAAGGCTTAAAATTATGGGTAACCAAGAAAGAATAAAGGAGGTAAATAGATGAATATAATTGCTATTGTTGCCATTGTCGTAGTCGTGTTCATGATTCTTTCGATGGCAATCAAGATTGTTGCCGAGTATGAACGAGGAGTTATTTTCCGCCTGGGACGGCTAATTGGAGCCAAGGGTCCCGGTCTGTTTCTCATCATTCCCTTTGTTGACCGGATGTTTAAGGTAGACCTGCGAGTGGTAACCATGGATGTCCCGTCGCAGGAGGTAATCACCAAGGACAATGTTACCGTCAGGGTTAATGCTGTGGTCTACTTCAGGGTAGTTGACCCCGAGTCTTCGGTAGTTAAGGTTCTGGACCACATCAGGGCTACCTCACAGATTTCACAAACGACACTACGGAATGTATTAGGGCAATCTGAGCTCGATGAGCTATTGTCACAAAGAGAAAAGCTTAATCAGATGCTGCAAAAAATAATAGACGAACATACCGACCCGTGGGGAGTGAAGGTCAGCACCGTGGAGATCAAGGAGGTTGAGCTTGCGGAAGAGATGAAGCGCTCTATGGCGGCTCAGGCTGAAGCGGAAAGGGAGAGGCGAGCCAAAATCATCCATGCTGAGGGTGAATTCCAAGCTTCAGAAAAGCTGGCTCAGGCGGCACATATTATCGGCAGAGAGCCAACGGCGATACAACTCCGCTTTCTATCGACACTCACCGAGATAGCCTCAGAGAAAAACAGCACTATACTCTTCCCGCTGCCCATAGATTTCCTCAAGGCATTCGCCCGCATTGGCATGTCTCCGGAAGAGCCTACCAAATAGTCAGCGGTGAAAATTGAGAGCGTTTATCAGGGAAAAACCCGGAAGGATATTTGTTTGCTTTTCTGGTAGCGGGGGATGTTATTCGTAGTCACGCAGGCTAACATCCCCGGCGACAATTTTAGTTGAGCTTCCGTTTGAGTGGCGGAGGAGCAGGCTCCCGTCTCTGGCTACTGATTCAGCTATGCCTGCAAGTGTAGTTTCGCCCGATTTTACCTGAACTTTTCTGCCCAGTGTTGCCAACCTGTCCCGCCACTCCTGATAAATGGACTCCCCATCGGGTAAAGCCAAGTACAGTTTCTCCGTTTCAACCAACAGGCACCGTATCATATCCGCTCGTGATACATATCTTCCCAATTCATCAGCGAGACTGGTGGCAGTGGGCGGAATCTCGGGGAAATCAGAGAGTCTGAAGTTAACGTTTATGCCGATACCTGTAATAGTATAGGTCACTTTATTTCCCCGCACATCGTTTTCAACTAAAATCCCGCATACCTTTTTACCATTAATGAGAACATCGTTAGGCCATTTAATCTGCGAGTCCAAGCCGACAACCGTGGCAATACTACGAACTACAGCTAGAGAGGTCAGCATAGTAAGAGAGGGTAAGTAAGACACTTTGGGATAGAGAATAACGGATAAAGCAATGCTGCCCCTGGGCGATAGCCAGGTGCGTTTTACCCTGCCTTTCCCCCCGGTTTGCTCATCAGCAATGACAACAGTCCCTTCGGCTGCCCCCTGTTGGGCTTCTTGCCTGGCTACATCCATTGTTGAGGTCAGTTGAGGGTAATAAATTACCCTTTGTCCGATAAAATGAGTCGGTAAATTATCAGTGATTAAGGCTGAAGATAACCTGTCTTCTACCATTTACTGGTCACTCTTAGGTTAAGCTAAGATAGAATATACCACAATTTAGTTCAGTTTTTATAGGTGACCCCACCCCCTTTAGGCTTATTTGGCAACCCTATCCCCCTTTATCCCCCTTCCCCTTGGTAAGGGGAAGGGGGAGGTCATGTTAGGGGGACTTCGTCCCCCTAAAACCCCCTGAGCATATCAGAGGCTTCGCCTCTCTTTGACTCTCCTTATAATATCTGCTTCTTTTGGGGGTGTCTAAGAGAGGCTGCTCCTTTAGATAAAAGCCTATATTACGGGGTGTTTAAGAGGGGCTACTCCTTTAGACAAAAGTCTATATTACGAGGTGTCTAAGAGGGGCGTCAGCCCCTCTTCTATAATATCCCCCTCTCCTTGATAAGGAGAGGGGGACAAAGGGGGTGAGGTTAATAAAAAATCACAGTTGGTTCCGTTCGGTTGTGATTGACGTATTTGCTTGCACCTTTTCATTGCATAGAGTAAACTAGGCTGCGAAGAAATTCGCGAAAGTGATTTGGGAGGGCAGGGAGGTAAGCGTGGCTGAAATTCATCCCTTCCGAGGCATACGCTATAATCAACGGCTGGTGAATGACCTGTCTAGGGTTATTTGTGCTCCCGATGATATTATTACTCCAAAGTTGCAAAGAGAACTCTATCGTCGGAGTGAGTATAACTTCGTTCATCTAAATGCCCCTCTAGGGTCATCTAAAGGCAGGCGTGAAGACGCAAAGTGGCAGAGAGCTGCGACTACTTTGAATGACTGGCTGGATAAGGGGATTCTTCAGATTGATGACGTACCGGCTATCTACCTCCATGACCATTACTTTGCCTATCTGGGCAGGAAATACATGCGTCGCGGCATAGTTGTCATAGTTCGGCTAGAGGAATGGGACAGAATGGTCGTCCGGCGCCATGAAAAAATTCTGCCCGAACTCAAGAAATCACGATTCAGTCAGATAAGGACTTTGAAAGCGTGCACCAGTCCGCTACTAGCTCTCTTTGAAGACCAAGAAGGGCAGTTCTCCTCACTGTTATCAACAGCAGAGCTAGGTAGGCCCATAATTAACTTAAGCAATAATACTGATGGAAGACACAAAGTGTGGGCTATTACCAGCACCGAACTTATAAGCCAGATACGCGCTATCTTATCTAAAAAGCCGCTGTACATGGCTGACGGGCATCATCGTTATGAGGCTGCTCTCGCCTATAGGGCTGAGAGAGGCGCCACATATCCGTCTATCTCCAGAGATGACCCCTGTAATTTTGTAATGATGATCTTATCGCCAGTCCCGAACCCAGGTCTGATTGTCTTGCCGTTCCACCGCCTGATCCGCGGTATACCAGAGTCAGTTTTGGGCGGGCTATTAGCGGGACTTAAGGCGTTCTTTGAGGTGGAAGAGTGGTCACTGGACATGCCGAATGTCTGGCAGGAGGTCGATAGTTTACTTGTCCATCCAGGCTCAGATAAGCCGTATGAAGTTGTCATGGTGCTTTTTGGTTTAGTCAGCGACAAGCTTGTCGTTTTGAGGGTACGTGACTTTTCTGCTGTAGCCAGGGCGCTGCCTGCCTATCAATCTGAGTCATATAAAAGGCTTGACGTTAGTATTGCCGAGCAGATCATAATCGAGAAATTACTTCAGATAACCAGTGACAAGAAGGAGAGATTGCTTGCTTTCAAAAATGATAGAGCCGATGCAGTACGAGAAGTTTTGAACGGCCAATATCAGCTGGCGCTTATCCTGAGAGCAGCCAGAATAGAACAGATTATAAAGGTTTCTGCTGCCGGCGAAACAATGCCGGCGAAATCAAATCGCTTTTATCCCAAACCACCAACGGGTTTTGTCTTCTACCGACTGGTGTAAAGACGCCTATTGCCTGGCGGAAGGATTATTCACTGGATATTTTGGCGGTCTTCCATGAAGCATATCAACAATCTGCTCAGCTACAGTGGTGGCAGCTACAGTCTGGGCTTCTGTGGTGGAAGCCGCTATGTGGGGTGTGTGGATTATGTTCCCACACTTAAGCAGAACACTATCGGTAGCCGGCTCCTTACAATAGACGTCAACTGCCGCCCCGGCGATTTTCTTTTCTTCTATTGCTTTAGCCAATGCCTCCTCGTCAATCAGTGCACCCCGGGCGCAGTTAATGATACGAGCTGTTGGCTTAACCAAAGCTATCTCTTTGGCTCCAATTAGTCCTCTAGTTTCTGCCGTCAATGCCGAATGGAGAGTGATGAAGTCTGACTCCCTTAATAATTTTTTCAGGGAAATGAGCTCCACCTGCAGATTACGGGCATAGTCAGCGGAAACAAAAGGGTCATGGGCGATGACCTTCATTTCAAAAGCCTTGGCGCGCTTGGCTACCTCTGCTCCTATTCTGCCCAGGCCAATTATACCCAAGGTCTTGCCTCTGAGTTCGGTTCCCATGAACTCACTCCTGGCCCACACCCCAGACTCGAGCGTATGATGAGCCTGAGGAATATGGCGGATTAGAGCCAGCATCAATCCAAAAACATGTTCGGCAACGGCAATAGTATTAGATGCCGGTGCGTTTACTACCAGGATGCCCTGTTCAGTGGCTTCATTCACATCAATATTGTCGACGCCGGCGCCAGCCCGGGCAACTATCTTAAGTTTCTTACCTGCCTTTATGACCTCGGCTGTGACCCTGGTCTGGCTGCGTACTATTAGCGCGTCATAACCGCTGATTATAGATTCAAGCTCCTCGGGCTTTAGGCCTAACTTGATGTCTACCTCAGCTCCAGCTTTATTGAGGATGTCCAGACCTTCGTTAGAAATGCGGTCAGCCACTAAAATGTTCATCATCACCTTCAGGTATCATCGGCAAAATTGTTACCAATGGCTAACGAATACTTTACTTATCTGACTTGGCTCTGTCAAGGACTCCAAGTTTATTGAACATTTCGCCAGACTCTCCGTTATCGGAAATAATCGGCAACATAGGTAATGTAGAAGATTTCTCCCGATTTATACACAGCTACGGCACAATAGTTAGCGCCCACGCTAAGAAAATTTCGTTCATATTCCTGACGGTTTTTCCAGACTGTAAATGCGGCGTTAGCCATTCTATCTGCCGTGCCATATCCAGTAGCCCAAAAAATATCCTGCCAACCGAGATATTCAATGTATTCAAGACGCTTGTTTGTTGCCATACTACGGCTATTTGTTAGTGCCCACCTGTAAAGGTTATCCCCCCACATTAGTTCATCCAATCCATTATTTATTCTTTCTTGATTTACCAATTTGAACGCCGCCTGTTCTACATCTTCCTCATTAATTTCTACTGTTCCTTCTATCAAAATGTCATACTGTTTACTCAACTCTTCAAATTGTTTGCTCAAATCTTCATATTCGGTACTCAAGTCTGCATGCTTAGCCTGCATCGTCTCCAATTCACTCTTTACCGCATCAAATTGTTCATTCAAATCTTCATATTCGGTATTCAAGTCTTCATACTTGGCCTGCATTGTCTCCAATTCGCTCTTTGCCGTATTAAATTGTTTTTGCCATTCTTCATTCTGAGCTTGCAGTAACTCAGCTTCAGTTAATTTGCCCTGTAGTGACGCTAGCTGGCTCTGGAGCGCACGTAGCTCGTCGCTCACCCTATCATACTCTTGCTGCGACACTGTTGCCGCACAAGAAGGCACACTAAAAAGTGCAATAAGCAACAACATTGATAGTATGATGATTTTTCTCATTCTACTGTCCTCCTAATTCACCGATATTGTTAAATCAACTGGTGTGGTAATGTTAAGACCCTTAATGCTGATTGTCAACAAACTAATCTCAAAACCAACCAAATTCCTGCCCGCGCAAAAACGACGAATATATACGGCGCAAGACCTGCTAACTACGGAAAACTGTGGAATAAAAAGTAGGGAAAACAAAAATGGTGGGCCATTCTGGGCTCGAACCAGAGACCTCAGTCTTATCAGGACTGCGCTCTAACCAACTGAGCTAATGGCCCACGCGAATTCGTATCTAATTCTATTCCAAAACGAGATAAAAATCAAGCTAATTTTATATGGACCCGAAGCGGTGGCCTCAGTTTTTGCAGGACTGCGCTCTAACGACTTTAGTCCCTCATGGCAAAGTGGGCAAATGCCAGGCTGGCCAGGCCAACAAAGTTCGCCACGGCAAGGCTGATGGTACAGCTTGAAGGGGCATCAAAGACAAATTCGTTCAGTAGCAGCCCAACCGTGCCCACGAAAATCAATACAAAGCCGCTAATTTTGATAAACTCTCTCATCTCAACGTTGATTATAACATGATATGGCAGAGTGTGCAGTCTGAAATCCGTAATTATCTTCGGTTGGTTAAACGTTGCCTCACCCCTGACCCCTCTCCAGCCTGTGACATAGTAGCCAGCCTGAGTTCTTATTGGCTGGAGAGGGGAGTATAGAGGAGAGGGGGCTTCGCCCCCTCTCCCATTTTTACCCCCGTTTCAGTTGGAGCGTATATCCACTACAAGGGGGCGTTTTAGAGGGGCGCCAGTCTTTTTAAACTTTACTGTTTCTTACTGGGGAGTCTAAGAGAGGCGCCAGTCTTTTTAAGCTTTACTGTTTCTTACTGGGGTGTTTAAGAGGGGCGCCAGTCCCTCTTTTAAAGAATTCCCCCTCTCCAAACAAAATATTAAAGGCTTTCGCTAATGCTCCGTTTGGAGAGGGGGATAAAGGGGGTGAGGTTATTAAAAATCTTTGAATGGGAAAAAATAAGAAAAAGCACAGTCTTATCAGAACTGTGCCAATAAAAAACCTTAACAACTGGACAGCGGAAGGAAAGCATATCTACTCCATTAACTGGAGACCGACCTAGGAGATTAGGGTATTTCTACCCGGGCAATCTCCCTAGAAAGGAGGTGATCCAGCCGCAGCTTCCGCTACGGCTACCTTGTTACGACTTCGTCCCAATCACCGGCCCCGCCCTAGGCGACTACCTCCCCGATAAATCGGGGTTAGCCCATCGACTTTAGGCGTTTCCGACTTTCATGACGTGACGGGCGGTGTGTACAAGGCCCGAGAACGTATTCACCGCAGTATGCTGACCTGCGGTTACTAGCAACTCCAGCTTCATGCAGGCAAATTTCAGCCTGCAATCCGAACTGAGGATAGTTTTGCAGGATTAGCTCCGGATCGCTCCATTGCTACCCATTGTACTACCCATTGTAGCGTGTGTGTAGCCCAAGGCATAAGGGCCATGCTGACTTGACGTCATCCCTACCTTCCTCCCCGTTTTGCAGGGCAGTCTCGCCAGAGAAAATAACTGGCAACGAGGGTTGCGCTCGTTACAGGACTTAACCTAACACCTCACGGCACGAGCTGACGACAGCCATGCAGCACCTGTGACGGTTCCTGACTCAACAGGTGGCTTCCCTTTCGGGTCGCTACTTCCGACATGTCAAGCCTTGGTAAGGTTCTTCGCGTTGCATCGAATTAAACCACACGCTCCGCTGCTTGTGCGGGCCCCCGTCAATTCCTTTGAGTTTTAGCCTTGCGGCCGTACTCCCCAGGCGGGACACTTAAAGCGTTAGCTTCGGCACAGAGAGGGTCGATACTCCCTATACCTAGTGTCCATAGTTTACTGCGTGGACTACCAGGGTATCTGATCCTGTTCGCTCCCCACGCCTTTGGGCCTCAGCGTCAGGCACAGCCCAGGAGGCCGCCTTCGCCACTGGTGTTCCTCCCGATATCTACGCATTTCACCACTACACCGGGAATTCCACCTCCCTCTGCTGTCCTCTAGCCCAACAGTATCGAATGATCCCTCCCAGTTAAGCCGGGAGATTTTACATCCGACTTGAAGAACCGCCCGCGCCCTCTTTACGCCCAGTAAATCCGGATAACGCTTGCCTCCTACGTATTACCGCGGCTGCTGGCACGTAGTTAGCCGAGACTTATTCCCCAGGTACCGTCATTATTCTTCCCTGGGAAAAGGGGTTTACAACTCGAAAGCCGTCATCCCCCACGCGGCGTCGCTGTGTCAGGCTTTCGCCCATTGCACAAAATTCCTTGCTGCTGCCTCCCGTAGGAGTCTGGGCCGTATCTCAGTCCCAGTGTGGCTGACCGTCCTCTCAAACCAGCTACCGATCTTCGCCTTGGTAAGCCATTACCCTACCAACTAGCTAATCGGACGCAAGCCCCTCCCCAAGTGCCCTAAGGCTTTAGGGATGAAGCATTACCTTCACCACCACATACGGTATTAGCTCCAATTTCTCAGAGTTATCCCCTACTTAGGGGTAGGTTACTTACGTGTTACTCACCCGTTCGCCACTCTCCTGATATCCCAGGCAAGCCTGATTTATCAGTACCGTTCGACTTGCATGCATAAGGCACGCCGCCAGCGTTTATCCTGAGCCGGGATCAAACTCTCTAAAATAACTATTTAACTTCGCTTGAACCTTCCTTCCGCTATCCAGTTGTTAAGGTGCTAAATGCTTCATTTGAAGCATTAAAACTATAGCACAAATCACTCAGTTTTGTCAATATTCGTGCTCATCCATATGATTAGTGCCACCCTGCTCCTCACGAACTCATTACCCCAAGCCGGGAATGATTATTAATCAAACCATCTTCCCAGGGTTGGATTACTTATTCCGCCGGAGGGGTGTCTTCAGCCGAAGACGAAGTCAGGGCTTCGTTTAGCTTGTTCATTAACCGTGATTTGCGGCGGGCAGCGTTATTGGGATGAATAATCCCCTTCTCAACCGCTTTATCTAAAGAACTAATAGCAGCCATTACCGCTACTCGAGCCAAATCAAGCTCACCAGAAAAGATAAGTCTTTCTGCCTTAGTTATGTTAGTCTTACACACGCTACGAACAGGCTTATTGCGTAATTGTCTTCTTTCGGCTACTCGCGCCTTCTTTTGAACTGATTTACTTTGGGGCAATATCTACCTCCTTAGATATTTTTATAAACTCCCTCCTTCAAGCGGAGGCATAAGTTTTAGCCGCCTAAATTATGCTGTCGGCTTAACTTTAATAGATGTCTCGCCACCCACCCTGGCAACACTTATCACTCCTCGAACCTCTTCAATTTTTACCAAGAGCCGACTTAGCTGAGTCAATCCCTTCGTCTCTAAGGTAAAATACAGAGAGGTAGTATGGTCATCATGGTCGGTAGAGCTCACTTCAGCAATATTAACCTTTTCCTCAGCCACAATGGTAGTGATATCACGTATCAGCCCTACCCTATCCCAGGCTTCAACCTGAATATTGACTGGATATAGTGAATCGGTCTGCCCCCACTCCACCTTAACCAGTCTCTCCTTCTCGTCCTCGCGAGTTACATTGTAGCAATCCTGACGATGGATGGTCACCCCCCGACTGCGAGTAATATAGCCAGCAATCTTATCACCCGGCACAGGATGACAACATCGGGCTAATTGAGTAAGCATATCTCCCGCACCCAGTACCTTAACGGCTGAGACCGGCTGCTTAAGGGGTGTAACCTCAGCTGCTACCTTTGGTTGCTCCTGCTGGGCAGCCAGCTTAACAGCAATCTGATGAGTAGTAATATCACCGTAGGCAATAGCAACCAGATAGTCATCCATCTTATCATATTTGAACAACTTAGCAAGCTTCTCCCGCTCACTGAGCTTTATGCCTAGGTGCCTCATCTCTTTCTCCAGAATTTCTCGACCCCGTTCAATATTCTCGGCCCGCTCCCGCTTCTTAAACCACTGCCGTATCTTTTCTCGGGCGTGAGATGTCTTGATATAACCTAGATGCGGACTCAACCAATCTCGACTCGGTCCCTTATCCCCTTTAGCCGGCGTAATTTCTACGACATCGCCATTTTTAAGCTCATAGTTTAATGACACCAGCCTACCATTTACCTTAGCTCCCGCACAGCGATTCCCCAACTCAGTGTGAATCCGATAGGCAAAATCAAGGGGGGTAGAACCTTTAGGCAAGTCCTTTATCTCTCCCTTAGGGGTATAAACAAAAACCTGGTCAATGAATATATCCGTTTTAACCGATTCCAGAAACTCTTCAGCCCCACTAAGTTCCCGGTGCCACTCAATCAACTGGCGCAGCCAGCTTATCCTCTCCTCAAAGCGTATATCCCCCTTTTCACCCTCTTTGTAGCGCCAGTGGGCAGCTATCCCATATTCAACAACATGATGCATATCATGAGTGCGAATCTGTATTTCTAAAGGGGTTACACCCTGACACATTACAGCAGTATGTAAAGATTGATACCCGTTTGGCTTAGGGTTAGCAATAAAGTCGTCAAACTCGTCGGGCAAAGGGTGCCACAAATTGTGGACAATGCCTACAACACTGTAACAATCGGGGATAGTATCAACCACTACCCGAAGGGCGAGAATGTCATGTATATCATCAAAGTCTCTGCCCAGAGCAGAATATTTCTCCATCTTCTGGTGTACGCTGTAGATATGCTTAGGTCTACCTGACATCTCAGCTTTTAGACCAACCCTGTCAAACTCTTCACTCAAAATCTGAATCATCTGAGCTATGAAACGCTCTCGCTGAATACGGTGAGCAGTAATCAGCTTGGCAACCTGACGATACTTCTCTGGTTCCAGATAACGAAAGGATAAATCATCTAACTGCCACTGTAACTCCCATATTCCCAGGCGATGAGCTAAGGGAGCATATATCTCTAAAGTCTCCC
>JAUXAC010000052.1 GCA_030615035.1 Dehalococcoidia bacterium
TTCTATCCCATGCCCATGCTCATACTGGGAGCATACTTCGCCTCGACCGTCAACTGGTTCCTGCTCGGCCTTCTCATTATCGGCTACTGGATAGGGCTAGAGGTGGGAGTGCATAACCTTGACCTAGCCCCTGGCTGGAGACCAAAGGCAGGCAGCCGTTGGTCCTATGCTCCTTGGAACCTCGACACCAAAGCCCTGTGGGGGACGGCCAGCCAGAAGTGGGGATGGTGTGGCATGATTGTTGGCCTGGCCATCGGCATCTACCTTGTGTGTATTACCCAATGGTGGCTCATCTTCTTCGTCCTAGCCATGCTCGCCATCGGTATAGGCTATGGCAAGGATATCTGGCCGTTTCATACTTACACCGGTTTCGGCTTGGCCTATGGAACTATCCCATGTTTCGGCAGCTACTTACTTCAGGTTCAGCGATTTGATGTGGCCACAGCCTACTTCTGGGGAGTGGTTATGGTCTCGGTAGCGGTGGGGATCGCTTCATCTGTCCTGCTCTCGTATCTCCCTAGGGCAGCCAACCCGGTGACTTATGGAATGGTCGGGATAAAACCTGAGTCGCGATTGTCTCTACCCGAGCTGGAGGCGAAGGCCATGACTATGAAAGGCGTCTTTATCATGTTCGCTGCCGTCTGGATAGCGGTCATTGGTGCCATACTGATGAGTGTCGGGAGTTAATTTTGAGGAGGTGATACCGTGGAAGAGCTAGATTTCCAGGGGCTATTGGATAAGTTCAACACTGACGGGTTTCAGAAGGGAGAGCAGATTATCCTAGCTAACTTCGGCACAAACCAGACCCTGCTCTCTCTCATCTTTCAGACTCCAGTGAATATCAAGCTGATCAATCAGAGAGAGGAGGGTGGGGTTATCCTGAGGCAGGTAGAACTCAGGACGGCGGATACTCTTACTGCTTATGCTACCACCCATATCCCAAAGTCCCGAAACCGTGGGGATGTGCTTCTTGACATCACCGCGGGCAAGATGGGGCTCGGGCAAATCGTGGTAATACATAATCTTCCCAACCGGCGGTCATTGGTTAATGTAGGCCGGGATAAAGCTGCCTTTTGGCGAACCTACACTATCGAGGGGCCTGAGTTATTTCTTGAGATACACGAACACTTCCCCAGGGAGCCGTTTGAGGCTATTGGCTGGATAAAGAAGGAGATGCAAGATGGGTAAGATGATTATTGTTGATGACGATGGGATGACCGAGGAGTTCAATCAGTTCATGGCCGTGGGAGTGAAAGAGGATGGTCACATTATGCGAATGGTTGAAGACAAAGGAATAGAGTCTCAGACTGGCTTAGGCTGCATGCTGGCGATGACAAAAATCTTGGGGGAGATGGCTGAAGCTATACTGCCCGACCAAAAAGGTACACAATGACTGGTGTGGCTTGGTACGATATTCGAGGAAAGAGATGGGTCAGGGATATCCTCATCTTGCTGCACCCACCGTACACCATTTGGCACTTGTCCTATGTGGTGATCGGGGCTGCCCTGGCGCCCGCTATTGACAGGGAACCACTACTCTGGACACTGCTGGCCTTCTTCCTGGCTATGGGAATAGGTGCCCACTGTCTTGATGAGTTGCATGGTCGCCCTCTCAAGACTAAGGTGCCAGGCCTAGTGCTGATATTCGCTGCCGTAATATCTATAGGTGGGGCGGTGACCATTGGCGCCATTGTTGGGGTCAGCAAGACGGTCTGGGTTATCCCCTGTATTATCTTTGGTGGCTTCATCGTGGTTGCCTATACCCTAGAGCTGGGCTTCTTTCACCACGACTTCTGGTTCGGAGCTGCCTGGGGTGCCTTCCCGGCGGTCACAGCTTACGTTGCCCAGACCCACAGGGTAAGCTGGGAGATAGCTCTGGTGGCCGTGGCCTGCCTTCTCTACAGCCTGGCCCAGCGTGTTCTTTCCAGACACTCCCGCTTCTGGAGGCGCAGGGTGCAGGCCATACAAGGCGTGTATTTTGAGACCCAAGACTATCCAGTAGATCCTGAAATGCCCTTCTGGGGACAGACACATAACCTGACCAAGGAGGCTATTATCGAGCCAGCAGATCTGGCTCTCAAGTTAATGACCTGGACGGTGGTGGCAGCCGCCATCGGCATGCTCATATCGAAAATATAGAAGGAGGTCAAAATGTCGCAGGAAAAAGAGCTGAAGAGGATAGCGGATGCCTTTGAGAAGATCGCCAAAATCTACGAGGACCCGACGGCTTATTTGGAGAGCCTATCTCAGGGAATCAACCAAGCGGTATCACGAGTTCAGATTCCAGCCCCACGACCTGTTGAGGGCGCGGGACCAGCTCTGCCAGTAAGCGTCACTGGGGTTGAGTTGAAGCTCTCTGAAGAGGAAAGGAAGGCAATCTGTGAAAGGGCGATGGCTGATATTGAGGAGCAGATGACCGAGTTCAAAGGCTTTATTGGCCAAGCCCTTTCCGAGCTACCTGCAGGGGAGCTGAAGAGAATAGGTGAGCTCATTAAGAAGGGTGAGAAGTTCAAGCTACGCCGGAGACACGGCTGCATCTATCTAGACTTCGGCCATGGGGATGATGATTTCCACCTGAGGATCTAACAACCTGAAAGGAGGACGTGATGGTAATGGGAATAGAGGCGGTTAAGCTCCTGGCAACAGGCCAAGGTCAGCGGCTGATATCCACAATCAGGCGGCTTGTTAGCTCTCAGGGCCTCCCGCTACAACAGGTGGTTCGTGAGTCAGTAGACCATATGGAACGCCTTGAGGCCCTGGCCAAGCAAACTGGCAAGACCGTCAAGCAGGTAGCCGATGAATCCCTAGCCCTATATGAGCATCACCTCGGCAAACAAAAACATTAAGGAGGTTGGTATGAAGACTAAAGAGAAGAAAGAACAAGCCTACATGGACAATTACAAGGAGATGCTTGGGAAGCTCCACATCCTGAGCCGAATGGCGGTTAGGCAGTTTCTCGGTACCCGTGACGAAAGAGATCCCCGGGTTAAATACCTGACAGGCGTGGAATCTTTCAAGAATCTGGCTAATGTTCAGCTTTCGATGCTGCTCAGGCTAGCCACCGAGAAGCTTGGCGTGAAGAAAGCCGATTTCCTGGCCATGTCCGAAGATGAGCTCAAGCAGCAAATTGCATCCATGGAGGAATCCCTGGCGGTCACAGGCTGGAACAAAGATGGCACGCCCGTTCTGGACCTTCAGGCTCACCTAGAAAGGACAAAGGAATGGCCAAAATGAACCACAAAGAAATCATGCTCAAGTGCACCCAGGTCAACTGCGACTACATGAGACTGCCTGCCGGCATGGTTGAGGGATACCGTAAGCTCACTGAGCTTTACCAGCAGATAGCTGACCAAGCCAGGGAGTGTGCTCAAGCGTGGCTGAAGGATAAGCCCTGCCCTGCCCATGAACCCGCTGTCGATGCCTTCTGGTGGGCAGTCGTGGCCTGGTCTGATGCCTTCGGTTTATCAGTTGGGATAAATCCTGTTGAATGGGGCAAAGTCTTTATAGCTCCGCACCACGAGTTTGCTGCCTACCTGCGACCAGGCAAACCACCTGAGCCACTACAACCGGTGGATGGTACCCCCGCGGAGACCATACTGGAGCTGGATGCCCGGTGGACCGAGCTGGTGATCAAGCTCACTGCCCGGTGGGGAATCATGCATCACCTGAAGGACAGGGGTGCAATGATAGAAGCCCGGCGCCTGCAGGGTGAGCTACGCCGACCTGATAGCCCTGCCTATAAAACATACCTGCGGTCGGATCTCCAGTTCTTCAGGGAACTCTTCAGGAACTTCCCCTTTAGTAAGGGTCTCCAGAAGCAGTTGGGTGACTTCATCACCAGCGCGGAGGAGTACTGTAGAGATGCCTAAGGGTGAACATGTGGCTGAAATGAATCACCGACGAAAAGGCGTCTTTAAGGATTTAAGTACTGTCTTTTGGTCTAAAGTGCTGAAAACGAAGGGCTGTTGGTTATGGCTCGCTTCTTGCCATGATTTTGGCTATGGTCACCTCCGTCATGGGGGAAAGGACTTAAAGGCTCATAGAGTTGCTTGGGAGCTCACGAATGGTCCAATTCCAGACGGGATGCAGGTTCTTCATAGCTGTGATAATCCGGTTTGTGTCAATCCTTCGCACCTCTTCTTAGGAACACAGCAAGTTAACATCACTGATATGATGCAGAAAGGCCGTTATAGAAGGCACGCGGCTCTTGGTGAGAACAATGGTAGTGCTAAGCTGAGGGAACCTCAAGTCTTAGAAATACTGCGGTCAACAGATGAGACATCCAGGGTATTAGCTTTAAAATATGCCGTCAGTCCCAGTCTAATCAAACAAATACGGAGGAGGGAAATATGGAAGAGTCTAAAGATATAGAGCCCAACCGAGCTAAGCGAAGGCGACAGGGAAAACAAGCCGCGAAAGAAGCTGCTAAGCAGCCTCCCGAAGACTATGGGCCGGCGGCTCCCAGGGTCTTTACCGAGTGCCCCGTATGTAAGTGTCCTGCTCGGTTTACCGTAGAGGCAATGAAAGGAGACCTACATCTACAGGATATCTTCGGCAAGGAGCCAGCGCTCTTCTCCTTTGAGTATGTCTACGATACACCTCTCTACTCAATTAAGCTCGTCGTAATCGGTGATTCCTGTGTGAGATGTGGTACCCTTTATACCCTGGCCAGGGATAAGCTGAAGGGAACACCTAAAGGTAT
>JAUXAC010000148.1 GCA_030615035.1 Dehalococcoidia bacterium
ATGGCCGGGGTTCCTGGGGTTTATGTCCAGAAAAGCAAGGCATGAATCATCCTCATAGATCTTTTTTGCAGGAATGTTCCCGTTTATTATCTCGCAGAATGGACATTTTCCTTCTGCTCCGCCGGCTTCTTTAAGGGCTTCTGCTTCCGCTTCCTTTCCTATTTTTGCAATCTCTTCCGCTATTCCCATACTTTCTTCCTCTGGCATAACAATCTCTTACTCCTTATTTGGGGCATACATTTAAATATGATGGGGCTGCCCAGATTTGAACTGGGGTCAACGGCTCCCAAAGCCGCAATGCTAAACCAAACTACACTACAGCCCCATATCCTTTAGATATTAATAAAGAATATAAATATAGGTATTGCCTCGGTAGCTCAGTTGGTAGAGCGACTGCCTCGTAACATCTCAGCAGGCAAGCAGTAGGTCGTGCGTTCAATCCGCACCCGAGGCTTTTAATATCAGAAATTAATTATATATTATGAAGGAAGCCCTTTTCTGGAAGCCCCTGAAGGGCAGGAAGGTCAAATGCCAGCTCTGCCCCAGGTTTTGCAACATCTCCGAGGGCAAGACAGGGTATTGCGGTGTCCGGCAGAACCATAAGGGGAAACTCTATTCCCTGGTCTATGGGAGGCCCTGCAGCTTCAATGTTGACCCAATAGAGAAGAAACCCCTCTTCCACTTCGCCCCGGGAACCGTGTGCATATCCCTCTCCACTATTGGGTGTAATCTAGGCTGTTTACACTGCCAGAACTGGGAGATATCCCATCCTGAAGCCGTTTTTGGAAGGGAAATGTCCCCCAAAGAGGTGGTCAAGTATGCAAAGGACAACAAAGTGCTTGGCATTGCATACACCTATACAGAACCTGCAGCATTCTTGGAATACGCCCTTGACACCATGAAATTGGCTAGGAAGGCAGGGCTCTACAATGTCTGGGTATCCAATGGCTACATAAACCCCGAGCCTGTAAAAAAGGCAGCCAGGTATCTGGACGCAATTAATATAGACCTGAAAGGAGATAAGGAATTCTACAGGAAGGTCTGCGGGGTGCCTGACCACAGGCCCATCCTGGACACCATGAAACTGTTCAAGAAGTCTGGCGTTTTTCTGGAGGTCACCAACCTTATAATCCCAGGCTATAATGACAGGGAAAAACAGATAAAAAGCCTGGTCTTATGGGTGAAGAAAAATCTGGGTTCTGACACGCCCCTGCATTTCAGCAGGTTCTATCCCTGCTACAAGATGGAAAAAGTCAAGCCAACCCCAGCAGAGACCCTGGACAGGGCCTGGGAGATAGCAAAGAAAGCCGGGATGCAGTATGTCTATATAGGCAATGTCCCGGGGCATCCGAAAGAAAACACATACTGCCCCAAATGCGGTGAGATTGTCATTAAAAGGACGGGATACTATATAGAATTTGTAAAAGAAAAATGCGAGAAGTGCGGGGAGAAAATCCCCATTGCTGGGGAGAAGTGGATGAAATAGAGTGATGTGACTAACATGCCTGCTCTGATAAACTTCAAGATTTGCGACAACTCCGAGGATTGCGATGGTATAGGGGTCTGTCCGACCGGGGCATTCTACTGGGACAGCAAAAGGAAGACCATAGCGGTTGACAACTCCAGATGCACCAACTGCGGGAAGTGCGAGGAGGCCTGCCCAGTGGATGCAATAAGGGTTGCCAAAAGCGAGGAGGAATATGAGAGAATAAAAAAGGAAATAGAGGAGGACCCGAGGAAGGTTTCAGACCTGTTTGTGGACAGATACGGGGCGCAGCCCATATCCTCAGCCTTCCTTATCCCAGAGAGCAAGTTTGATATCCAAATCCTCAGGTCAACCAAGCCCGCTGTATTGGAATTGTTCAGGG
>JAUXAC010000076.1 GCA_030615035.1 Dehalococcoidia bacterium
TTAAGGATGCAGTAGTGCGGGACTACCTGCGTGGGGATAAGGTCGCAGCCATCCAGCTAGAGTGTAAGATAGGGCGAGCGATGATGTATCGCATTCTGCACAAACGGAATGTGAGGCTGAGGTCGGAGATATAAAAGAGCCCACGCACAAGGGAGGAGAGTATGCCGAGAATTGAGTTTAGAGTCAAGCCCCACGGAATACTGCCAGGTACTCAGATGGCGGAGTTCTGGCGTGACGGAGTTTTTGTGGCTGGGATATACCCACACGAAGACAGCATTCAGATAGTCAGCAAGTATATAGATGGCGTGAAGCAGAAGCTAGGATACCCACCGGTCGTAGTTGTTCACTTGAGCAAGTCGAAAGGCTAGAAAATGGAAATCTACGTAGGTCAAGATGAAGGCGAATGGCCGAAAGGAACAAGGGTCAGGAAGGTGCGAAGTGAGCCTGGGGACACACATCAAGACGGTGCTCTGGGCACAATAGTGGGCGCTTGGGGGCCAATCCCTGCCGCAAAAAGGGCAGAGCTTATACCGGAGCTTGCTAAGGTGGGTATAACCGAGGACATAGTGTGCGTTTATTGGGTTGAGTGGGATGACATCCCTGAGGTGCCGGTAGCTATTGTGGATTATCGACTAGAACGGTTAGAGTAGGCGCATAAGGATCGTTGTGCGCAGAGGAGGAGAAGTGAAGACTGTCGATATTAGTGGTTTTAGTGGGAGCTATGAAGCTGGCTGCCAGAAGATGCTACTCAATGGCCTAAAGTTCCTCAATGAACACCCGAACTTTGATTGGACTGCTTATAAGGAGTACCGGGGAGTCTTTGGGCTAGCCATAGCTGAAAGCTCTGAGGCTAAGGAGCTTGACGACGCTGTGTGCCAGGATGTTAAACCTTCTGGGGCGATGCACAGCGCTGTTATCAGTCATCTAGCTTACATAAACAAGCATGGCTATGATGCATGGCTTGCTGAAGCAGAGAAGCAAGGAATGTCTTTATATGAGAGACCTGAAGAAGAGGATTTAGATAAAACAATCCTCATGGCCCAGATTGAATGGCAATTGAAGCTCGATGGGGGTTATAACCCACTAGCAGAGCTATTTAAGACTGTGCCAATGGATGATGTCATTACTATTGACCCGAGTAATCCAGATAGCATCAAAAAGGCTGCTGAAGAAATAGCTCGTAGAATGAAGACTTAGCGTATAAGAGCCGCTACACGCAAAGGAGGGTGAGATATGAAGGTTAATCTTTCCGTCAAGAGCAACCAGTTAAACAAAGAGGACCTGCGTGCCTTACTACAGGCTATCCGGGACTGTGAGGTGGCGACCTTTCCAGACAAGGAGATCTATGTCTCTGCTGAGGTTCCCGAGCTCAGTACAGATAAGATGACTGAAATCCTGGTGAGCATAAAACCACCGTATAATTATGGGCCGGTGATTTTCAGGTATGCAGGAAAGGTAAGGGTTGCGTCTGACGCACTAGAAGCCTTGAAGGCACAACACCAAGCCATAGACCGGTTGTTTGCTGAACTAATCAAGCGTGACCCTAACTTTTTCCCTTCAAAGAGTGGGCAGCCATGGGAAGCATGTAAGAAGGGGAACGCAGTTATCAAGAGAATGGAGGGGTAAGTAGTGGTGGTCGAATTGAAGAGTGTAGGTATCCTAACTAAAAGACAAATTGAGGTGATGAACCTAGTCAAGCTCGGTCATGCCAATAAGCAAATCATGGGAGAGCTGGGGATTACTGTAGGCACCGTAGAGAGGCATTTAAGCAGCATCTACCAGCATCTAGGAGCACTTGGTAGGGCACACGCCGTATATCTGTGTATGAAGAGGGGAATAATAGACTAGATGGAAGGCAACAAGACAATTGTGCGTAAGTGTCCGTTTGGTGTTGATGCACGACACTGCGAGCACCAAGAAACCCGTGCTAAAGACCTAATGTCTGCAATGAAGGGGGAGTTGGTCTTCTTGTGCACACTCGACAAATTGGAGGACTGCCCTTTTATGGAAAAACTACTCAAAGAGGTGTTGGAGGGGGGTTAACTAAGGGGGATGCGATGTTCGGAACAATGACAAGGGACATGAAGCAGTGGCCAAAAAGATGATTGTGATTGTGGGGGTATTGATGGTAGCATACTTAGCCACGTCAGCATACTTTGCCACCGAGTTGATGAGAGTTCCCAGAATACCTCTGGATGACTCTCCTACCTCTGTAGGTTTGGTCTATGAGGATGTGTCATTCCCAAGCCGGATTGATAATGTGGCTTTAAGTGGCTGGTACATCCCAGGGGGTGAAACCATCGTTGTCATGGTAAGCAGTAGTATAGAGAACCGCATTGACCCCAACATCGGGGCACTTGAAATATCCAGAGACCTGGTGAAGGAAGGGTTCAGTGTTCTGCTGTTTGACCTTCGGGGGCGTGGGGACTCAGAGGGTAAGGGAGTATTTCTGACCCATAATGACCGTGATATAGGGGGTGCCGTTGATTATGTTAAGAGTAGAGGCCACACTGATGTTGCTATTGTAGGCTTCTCAACAGGAGCTGCCTCTTCTTTGATTTTTGCCAGCCAAGAGGACGTTTTGGCTGTGGTGTCCGACAGCTCGTTTGCCAGTGTAGATGAAATGGTAATCAAAGTGGGGGCTGAAGAGAGAGGTTTACCACAATCCCTAATCAAGTTCTTCAAGCCTGGGGTATTCCTGATGGCAAGAGTTATTTACGGTTATAAGAAAACAGACCCAGTAGATGTGGTGGCGGACATCAGATGTCCTGTCTTTTTCATCCACGGAGAACTGGATGGCTTAATCCCAGTAGAGGATGTGCACAGACTACATGAGGCCTCAGACAACCCTGCTGACCAGGTCTGGGTAATTCCAAGTGCGGAGCACTGCCTAGGATACAGGGCGGACTCTGAGAGTTACATAAGGAAAGTGGTAGACTTTCTAACGACAGGGATAGTGAGGTGAAACCGGTATGATAATGGTTGACCGCTACACAACAATCTTATCGGAGAAGTTCGCAGAGAAGTCTGTAGGAAACTTTTCGATAAAGAAGGAAGTTATCCCCAAAGGAACTCTCATTCGAACCTACTATCCAGGTGGGATATTCTATCGTGATAAGCTGGACCGAGACTTCCCTACTGTTCAGCTTGTCGAAAAAGGTATCTGGATGTCGGACACACCAATGGAGCAAGAGGGCTTACGAATACCATCCATTGTTGCCAGAGGGGATATTCTGATCATTGGGCTGGGTCTCGGCCTCCTACTAACTCTCATTAGGATGCGTAACACGACTGTAAGGTCTACAACCTTTGTTGAGAAGAACCGAGAGGTGGCAACTCTCGTGTACCGCAAGATAAGGTCCCGAAAGACCAGGCTTGAACTCTGCGATGGCGAAACCTACCTCTCTACTACCGGTAAGAGGTTCGACTTCATTTTCATAGATG
>JAUXAC010000220.1 GCA_030615035.1 Dehalococcoidia bacterium
AGGACGCCGATAACCTATTCCTATTGCTCACACTGTAACATCCGCTTCTCCAACCCAGCTAACGAGTGCCCCCAGTGCAAAGAGAAGATTGGTCAGTCACCAGAGAGTCGGCAGATGTCAGCTATTCCCTGGTGGGGGTCAATGCTCTGTATAGTAGCTGGTATAGGAGCTTGGATAGCCTCGGCCTTATTAAATGTTGTCCCCCTGGGTGAGGCAGCCCGGTTATTGGTCTATGCCCCCCTGGGACACCTATTCGGAATTTCACTAAAGAGAGGCTAAGGGATTTCCATCTTCACCAGCCGTATCTCGTGGGCTGCCCCCAGCTTCACCAGCTCTTCTTTTGTTGACTCAGCGACCTTGATGGATATATTGTCTGCGGTACCGAGGACTTCGCTGCCGGCCATTATTATCCGTGGCCCTAGAGCTAGCCAAACGTTAGTTACCTTATCGACCGGACCTGTGATATCCTTACACACTTTTATCACCTTCCCCAGGCCCGAGCAGAAAGCCCTTCTTGTCCATGACCTGGTAGATAGTTTGCCCCCCAGGGGTGATTACATAGGGCAAGAAGATCTCCTCCATCCTGACCATCTCCGTTTGAAGGAGCGCCATCTGGGCTGACACCCAATGGAAAATGTTTCGCCAAGCTACTCGGTAAGCATGGTCATCCTTAGCATAACCAGAGGGTATCTCCCGGGCAGCAGCCTGCCTCTGTAGCACTTTCAAGGTGGCAGCAGTGTTAATCGGCAACCGGATAGGCAGATCCCCGTTGGGCCTTTTCACATTAAAGGCTAGGGCTTTTATTCTCCCATCATCACCATATTCCATCATCACTGCCCGAGCTCCGTGCTCTACGAGCTTAGCCTGAATCTGGGCTATTGTCCTGGAAACCGGGACTTTTGTCGTGTAGTCTAAAATCGGCATCAGTTACCCCCTTTAAGATACCCAGCCAAATCCCTTTTCAGGTAATAGCGCTTCCCCAATCCCTCTAGTAGCTGCTTCACATTCCGGGCAAACTTAGGCCAATCGATTGTCTTGCCGTGG
>JAUXAC010000202.1 GCA_030615035.1 Dehalococcoidia bacterium
TGGAACTACCGCCACCGGTAAGAACCCTCATAATAAAAGAGGACTTAGACTTCCAGATACGCCAGAGGGAGCTTTTCCGACTCAGAGCCAAGCTGGGTCCTGAAGTTGTGCCGGCCGTCTTCCAGCCTCTAATTGAGCCCGAGGAGGGTCAGCTCTGTGCCATCTTCATAGCACCAGGCGAAAACCACCTTGTCTTCCGAGATGAAATAGCACCAACAAAGTTATTGGATGAGTGGTACCGCGCATACAGGATATGGAGTTTAGGCAGATCCGCTGATATTGAGAGCATTGAGATAACGGAAGCTGAGGTTATCTACCCCTGGAATTATTCCTTCATCAACCTGTATGAAAGCAGTATACACTACAGCGGGAGGCAAAAGTGGACTGGGGTGCTATACTCCTCAACCTGGAACCACTTGCTGAACAATAAGCCTCAAGTCCCTATACTCTTACGGGACGGGTACAGGAGGATGGAGCCTGAAATCTACCAGGGAGACAGGGACGCTGCCGAGGAGTATGCGAAGAACATATGATTTTACTACGGGAAGTCGATAAACCGAAAACGCTTGGAGAGAAAGTTGCCGAGTATCTCTCCCGCCCTCCTCAGCCTGTGCTTAAGTTCTACGGCGATTTCAGAACTGAATTGGCCAATGGCAAGAGACACCTGCTCTTTGCGGTAAGGAATGGAGTGCCTCTTCCCCTCCTGTATGGTATATATGTTGATGCGAGATACCACAGTTTCGCTGACCACATTGAGAAGACTGACCATATCGGGCCATTCAGCACTGATGACTGGAGATTAACACTTGACACCACACAACCTGCCGAGGTAGAAATACGAGTGGGGCTAGTCCCCTTTGAAATAATGACTGACAGGGCTAAAATTGCTGTTTAGGGGAGGTGGATGATGATTAAGTTACCGACATTACCAGGTCAAAAGGAACCCCCGAAATTATGGCCACCAACACTGCCTGAGACCACCGTTCCTACTCCGTTTGGGAAGGTTCACCTGCCAGAGCATAAGGTGAAGCTACCCAAGCTGCCATCCTTTGATGGGAAGAGTAGAAATGCCATGAAGCACGCCATTGCCATTGATGGGTCAATGGTGCCGGGGTTAATACCCTTTGTGGGTGATGTAGTTGCCGACGTGGTTGAGGACTTGCACGCTGCCGAATTAAGGAAAATACTTTCGCCAAGCGAGTATGATGAATTC
>JAUXAC010000168.1 GCA_030615035.1 Dehalococcoidia bacterium
CAGCAATGAGATATCGGACAGGATAGCAAAGGTGTTTGAAGAGCTTAACGCCCTTGAGAGGGTGGACCTGACACCAGAGAAGCTACGCAGCGCCCCTGACTGGGAGACGGAGATCGCTGAAGAAGCACTACTGCAAAGCCGCGCTCTAAGGCATCGCCTTGAGACAATTACAACTATTGAGGAGCTGGACCAGGCTGCCGCTGACACTGCAGGCTATTACCGAAGGCTAAATAGGGAGTGGTGGAAACGCCGGGTAGAAGAGCCCAAGCTAACCCTCGAGGAGGCAAAGCAAATGGCCGCCAACGAAGCAGCCAAGAAGGTTGAGGAGTCTTGGCCAAAGGGGGAGTAATATGACACTGACGCCACAAGAAATAAGTCAGATAGCCACTAGAACCGCTGATGAGGTGATAGAGCGAGTAAGGGAGCCAATGGATATTCGGGACTTAGTTTTGGGAAGTGCTATGGGAGAGGGCGCAATACCTCTCTACGGTAGAGAGACCCGTAAAGAACCCTGCTCTTGTTGCCTCATTGACCCAGTAGGCCCTAATGAGCCTGAGAACCGTATGTGTACTACGAAGGGAGCTATCGGCACCCTTTCCGACAGGGAAGAAAGGGAGTGGTGCTCCGAGATAAATATTGTCTCCGATGGCAGATGTGCTAGAGCGATGTCAATTAGAGAGGCAGCCAGGGAGTGCAAGGAGAAGCATCCCTCCGATACTGAAGCCTTTTTTAGATGCTACATTCCGGCATTTAGCCAAATCACCAAGAGAGGCAGCAATCCAAGTTTGGTAAGTGAGGATCCGCTTAAGGAAAAGTATATCAGTGAATTAATTAAGCTTGAAATTATCCTTGGGCTTCTAGAAGCAGACCTTACACAAATGTCTAAACGAGCTAAAGAGCTAGCTAGAATGACTTGGGATGAATTAGTTGAATACAGTCGCTCTCTCTCTAGTAGAACGCCATCAGTAAAGGGAGGCAATAACCCAAGCTTAATAAGCTCCATTGTGGCTGCAACTGTTACTATGCAAAAGCTAGAAGAGGAGAGACGGAAGAAAAAGGCCGAAAGAGGCTGGTAACAGATGGCGAACCCGGAGCCAATTAAACAATACCTCTCTGCCTTAGAATCCCTGAAGGCTGGAGAAAAAGATAAAGCCGCTGAACTCCTTACCCTAGCTCTTGGTGGGGAAACACCCAGCCCTATTATCAATTTCTCGGTAGAGAAAATGCTAACACCGGGTACCCGTATCAACGACCTCATAATGCAGCTTGTAGCCAGCACTGTTACAAGGAGGGTAGAATGACTGAAGAGAAACGGCAATGTCCAGCAAGCACCATGGAGGAGTGGATCCGCCAGGAGGATCCTCTAAAAGATGACCCAAAACACTGCCGGCCATGCCGGCTAGGGGTTACAGCAAACTGGTATTCTAATGAACTCAAGGAGCAAGGTCATGAAGACTTGGCAGCGGTTATTGAGCAGGTAGTTGAGCGTCCCGACCCAGATATGCCCTTGACACTCTGCAGGGAGTTTGATATAATCAAAGCTGTAGTGGAGGAGCCTTTACGGGAAAGATTGAAGGACTTT
>JAUXAC010000161.1 GCA_030615035.1 Dehalococcoidia bacterium
GGAGATTGCATTCCGGGCGATAGAGCGGGGAATGAGATTCCACGCTTATGGTAGGGGTTTCACGCGGGCGGATGGCAGCGAGCTAATCTGCCAGAGTGAGGCTGACGTGTTCAGGGCTGTTGGCTTGGCCGAAAGAGAGCCATGGGAAAGGAGGTAAAACTAATGGCTGAGGTAAAGGTTACTCTATCAGAGGAAATGGTGAAATTCTTGGAGGGCATATACGAGACACAGCAGAAACTGGCGGTGGCTGCCGAGCACATTAATGCTGCCTCTGGAGCGTTAAGTAAGCTCGGGCTAAAACAGGATGATGTCGCTGTTATCGTGGCGTCCAGGGCGGGGGTATCTAAGACAGCGGTAAATAAAATTTTCTCCGTGCTACGCCACAGGGACCTGGATGCCTATGAGATTCTATCCATGTTTATTGCCAGCAAAGAGAATATTGGTAGAGACCAAGCGAGGAGGTCGCTTCGCTGCCTCATGGAGCTGGTTACCCAGGTCCAGGGTACAGAGACTACAGAGCTAGCCACAGTGGAAAGAAAGGAGTGAGAATAAAATGGGAGGAGTATTCAAAGCACCGCCAATTGACAGGACTATCACTGACTTGAGGGACTGCTTTCGCAAGTGGGACATCGAGCTATTTGAGGCGGTACCGAAGGAGAAGGTGGACAGGGGATACCGCGGGCCGGGGATGGTGGTTAATTACTACCGGGCTGATAAGTGGCAACACCTGGAGTGCTATTCCTTTCCTCGCAAGGAAATAAATCTGCGCCAGTGTTTCCTTCTTCTGGACAGGCTGCGGATCGCTGAGCAACAGGGGGTCTCGTACGCCGGGCTGTCGTCTACCACCGAGCTGGTGCGGGCCACTCCTGAGATGAAGGCTCATGATGACCTGATGGAGGCTTATGGTATCCTGGGGGCAGCCCCCGATGACCCCGATGACTTGATAAAGGACATCTACCGTAGAAAGGTCCTGTTCTACCATCCAGATAGAGGTGGGGATGCGAATAAATTTAAGCGCCTGCAAAATGCCTACGAGGTGATATGTAAGGAGCGGGGGATAAAGTGAAGCAGAAGGGCTTTTTCCTTGGCCCTGGGAAGGAGAAAGATGGGCAATAAGGATATCACGGGTCCGGTGGATAAGGTAACCAATGTTGTAGTGAACCTCGGGCCGCGGCTGATAATGGTTGGCAGCGAAGCCCTAGGTACATCAGACAATATCTCCATCCATGTTGCTGAGTCAACCGAAGAGGAGCTGGAGAAACTAAAATCAGCCTATGAGATCCGGCTGGTGAGATGCTTGGTGAAGGGGGGTCAGGGAAGGAAGAATGAATATAGTCACTGATATCAAGCAGCTTCGCAGGCCAACTGAGTGGGTGAAGGATAATGACGACATTGGCGAGGTCGTTGATAACCTCTTCAAGGGGCTGAAGGAGTTCAAAGAGATCTACAATACCCTGGGGTTGGCTGCCAACCAGCTGGGCTATAATCTCAGGATATTTGTTATGGTGATGACGCCCTCGCCGCCGGTCTGTATAGTCAATCCTATTCTTCACAAAGAAAAGGGGCATCAAGTTCGTTCGGAAGTCTGCCTCAGCCTTCCTGGGGTAGTGGTGAAGGTGAAACGACCACAGCAGGTGGTCATTAAGGGGTTAAACCAGAATCAAA
>JAUXAC010000105.1 GCA_030615035.1 Dehalococcoidia bacterium
GGTCGGCCACTTTGAGATTCCAAAACTGCTGAAGCCACATCAGGATACCGCCGATTACCCTTTGCCAAAATACGGAGTTGACCGACCTATGTTACATAGTTACAATACTGTGGCTTCACCAAAGACGAGAAATAAGGGGGATGTATATGGATAAGCCAGTTGGCAAGCACGAGATACTTATATTAGGCCGGAGAGAGACCGAACAACTTCTAACTGTTGTAGAAGCGATAGCAGCAGTCGAACATGCTTTCAAACTTAAGGCTCAAAAGAAAGCTATTATGCCACCTAAATTATATTTGGATATGCCAGAATTTGCGGGCGACTTTAGAGCTATGCCTGCTTATATTGATGGAATTGCTGGTTTAAAATGGGTTAGCGGGTATCCAAATAACCACAGGTACAATCTACCAACAATAATGGCGACGATTATCTTGTGCGATCCCAAGACAGGTCGTCCTCTCGCTATCATGAATGGTGAATACGTTACGAACATAAGAACAGGAGCAGCCGGGGGCGTAGCTGTCAAGTACTTAGCAAGGAGTGATTCATCTGTTATCGGAATGATAGGGGCTGGCATGCAGGCTAGGGCACAACTGCTTGCCATCAGTGAAGTGTTGCCCAGCATTAAGGAAGTAAAGGTATTTGACCAGCGTAGACAAGTCAGTCAGAGATACGCTCAGTCGATGGCTACAGAATTAGGGATAAACATACGTCCGGTTGACACTATCGAGGCCGCTACGGACGCTGATATTGTGGTTACGACTACTCCTTCAAGAGAACCGGTTGTTAAGAAGCATCATATCAAGCCAGGAACCCATATTAATGCTATTGGGGCGGATGCAAAGGGGAAACAGGAGCTTGAGTCAAGTCTGTTGGTAAGCGCAAAGGTTGTAGTTGACGACATTGAGCAGGGATCTCATGGCGGTGAAATCAACGTTCCATTATCGGAAGGCCGGCTTAGAATCGAGCAGATATATGGAACCGTAGGAGAGATAGCCGCAAACATAAAGAATGGCCGCGAAAGCGACGATGAGGTGACCATTTTCGATTCAACTGGGTTAGCTATTCAGGATTTGGCCTGCGCTAAACTTATATACGAAAAGGCCAGGAAGAGCAATGCTCCTGTTTTCACATTTTTCGGCCCGGACTGAATAGAGTGTAAGCTCAAGTAGCCACTAACTGGATTAGACCGTTACACAACATACTATAGCGTTCTGTGCAATGGGAGAGCTGTTAGAATAGTTTGCTGGATGTTTGTGACCAGAATTACCAGCCACGTCATACACTCTGTGGGGGCTGCCTAGTCTGCTGCACGCTGTTCGTAACTAGCTCTATCGAGGATTTCCCTAAGCAAAGCTTTTAGCCGAGGAGGCAACACAGACACTATCATTTTGATTGGTTCCCTTCCCAGCCTTGTTGCTCGGTGTTGTACAAGCTGGCAAAATCTATCATTGGTAAAGACCATCACCTTTTCTGTGTCGGTTGCGACTACCTTAAGGTAGCTGAGTTCCGTCAATGCCTTCCTCACTCCACCCGTGTTCTCTCGTCCTGTCCTTGTTACCGCTCTGTTAGATAGAATGGCCGCAACAATGGAGCCGTCCTCCGAGACAGCGTCAAAGATATAACTTCCTCCACTTTTCAGTTGAACGGGCCTTTCTTCAAACACGTGCCCAGGGAACTGCTTAGCAAGCCAATCACACACGTAGGGTTCAATCACAGTCTTTATCTTCGTGGTATCTGCCACCTAGATATCTCCTGTTATAAGTCTCGTCTTGGTCTATTCTGAGCTGCCAGATTTCCCACTAGCCCCAGGCCAATAACTCCAACAAAATCCCCTAACTCAATGTCAGAAACTCTCAAGGCTGTAATTGCGATTGCTACCATCCTCGTAAAAGGTGCATATTCCTCTTTTAAACCATCCGGAAGCTTTAAACAAAGTTGCTTCCCTACATTCATCCTAAAAAATTCTGAGTGTGGTCCACGTGAAAGTACTATGTCACCATTCTTGATTTCCGATACTTCATTACCTGTTGTTATTACCTCTCCCACAGATGCATATCCAGGTGTACGTGGAAGTTTAAACCATGGTTCATTTCCTGATAAGCAAGCCAATTCCGTACCTGGGGATATGAGTGAATATTTATTTCTAATAATAACTTCTTCAGACTCAAGAGATTTTTCATCAAATTCATCGTAGACTATTGCCATCTTCCACGGCTTAGAAAAAACAATTTTCTTACTTTTCATTTAAAGTTTTCTCCTTTAGTTGGGATTTCCCATTTCATCATCCCTAAAACGCTGACTTTGCCAATAGCTTCTACTCGTTTATATGATTAGTGACACATCCTCTTTTCCTGAACATTCTTGCCCCCTGCGGTGACTGCAGTCCGCTATCCCTTCACATGCACTCCTCTCCTAACTGTAGAGAAAGCACTTGACGAGGACGTTGTCCACGCTGACATCCTTCGGGGCCTCGCCTTTACACCTCTCCATCACCTGGGGACATCTCCCGGCGAACTTGCAGCCAACCCGCAGGTACTCCTCTTGCTCGCTCTCCGAAAGCTCCATCTTGGTGGTCCACCGCTTCCT
>JAUXAC010000156.1 GCA_030615035.1 Dehalococcoidia bacterium
CAGTGGCAGTGAGTGTCTGCTCTATAGAGGTGATGAACCACTTGTCGCTTGGCATATTAAGGGCTTCCGGTAGGGTAGGTATAGAGGCCAGAGAGGTAACCACGCTGAAAGAGGTCGCGTCCTGAGAGGCCGGTCCCCGAAGCCTGCTTGTTATAGGCAGCCTGGATTTCGGGGTCGAGAGTACTCCATTGCTTAGCGATGTATGAGAAGGCAACCCAGCCGGCTTCAACGGCGGGCGCTCGGTGATGTCCGGGGGAACGGGGCCACCGCCGAGCGCAAGGCGTTCCTTTAACACCTGTCTCCGCTGGGCAAGAGGGGTGGTAAACATAATAGTCTATCACTCCTCGAAAGCCCGATATTACGGCTAGTGATGGAAGTGCCTCTAGGCGTGCCATAAAGGTATTCTCAGCTAGGCAGCGGGCGTGGCGTGGAAAATACCGGAGTTAGTGCCGACGAAGGTGCTAGGAGTATCGGCTCGGAACTGGAAGTAATATTTAACTCCGTTGGTGAGGCCGGTAATCTCCTTGCTAGTGAGTAACTCTGCTGCCGTCCAAACGGCGGAGTTGACCAGGGCAGTTTTGGAAGTGCCCCAATACATCTTCCCGTCGGTCATCGTGGAAGACTCTTCGAAGAAATCGGCACGGAACTCAATCACGCCATCGCCTGGGTCAACATTGGCCCAAACAAAGATACCTGGGATCTTACCAGCTACTTTTTGTGTAAGCCATTGTTTGACAAGCTCATTAAACCAAGTGCGTGGAGTGGGGCGAGTACTGCCTAACAGAGCATAGGCTGTGATACCGAGGGCAGCAAGGGGGTGTGTGGCATGTCCTTGAGCGGAGTGAATTGCGTCTACGGCAGCCTTGAGATAGGCTCTCTGGACAAGCTGAGCGGTAGTTTTAGGGTTAGCCGGTATAACGTATTCCCTGACTACATCTAAACCTTTCCAATTGAAGAAAACTAAAGTCTTGCCGATAGCTCCAGATGCTCCAAGAGACAACAGGGGTGCTTTTAGTTTCGCCATGTAAAGTATCTCCCTTTAAGGCACTACTTTGGCTGACCGATGCCTTATAAATATAATAGAACATATGAGCTAGACTTGTCAAGCCCCCTGAGGTTTTGCTGCTAGAGAGGGAAAAAAAACCCGAAAGTGATACTGGTGCTGAGGGGCGGGGACACAGGGCGTCCGGGTGGGCGACCGCACATGTGCTCCTATTCCCCTGCACAGGTGCGGGCGAGCACCAAACGGGCTGCTCAAAAGCACCAAATTAGGCACAACATAGATGAACAAATCAGGATACAATTATCACTGGTGAAGACCAACGGAGTGCCATGGCCGGCTCTGGCGAGCCAGGCACGGTGCCCTCAAAATCAGGATCCACAAACACCAAAGAGGGATGCCGAGCACAGGTGGAAACTATAATGTGATGACCCCGATAGAAGAAGGAGCAGCTGCGGGCGGGCATGACTAGCCCGCACAAATAGCCCTGTGCCCGCCCCGATAACTGAGACGATGCCCTATAAGAATATAGCGAGCCATAAAACCACTGAGTTAGAGAGCGCACACCACCGGTAGCCCACCCAAGCCAAAAACAAAGGGGACTGCCTCGGGCCGCAAGACGCTCCTTCTTTGTTTCCATACGGGGCTTCTTTAAGGAGCTCTTTCCAATTATCTGTTTGTATGATTAGCACCTTAATGGGTTTCT
>JAUXAC010000166.1 GCA_030615035.1 Dehalococcoidia bacterium
GTCCTACGCCAGAGGAGGTAGAGTTCTGGCGCCGAGCCTTCTTTGAGGAGGAGCCAATTATAGAAGTGCCGGGACTAATCCCTGCTATTAAGTCCAAGCACTTCTTTTGGAGAGCCGAAATATAATAGGGGGGTGAATTTATGGCAAAGGCTTTCGTTCTAATTGAAACAGCGATGGGTAGAAATAAGGAGGTGGTTACGGCTCTTAAGAAAATAGACGGGGTGAAATCGGTTGATACGGTAACCGGACCCTATGATGTTATTGCCACAGTAGAAGGAGAAACCCTCAACGATATCGGCGACTTAGTCACCGCTAAAATTCATCCTATTGCTGGCATTTCCAGAACAGTGACCTGTCTGGTAATGGAGGCTTGAAGGTGAAGGTTAAACTTAGCCTCGAGAGCCAACAGCTAACTAAGGAGGAACTGCAGCGCCTAATCCAGAGCATTAGGGATTGTGAGCAAGAGTCCTTCCCCGATAAGGAAATATCTATCTGGATTGAAGCCCCGGAGTTATCTACGCAAGAGTGTGAACAAATCCTGGCTAGCATAAAGCCTCCCTATAAATATAAATATGGCCTTTCCACGTAACCTCATAAGCCAAAAGGTCAATAACTATGAACCTTTTAGTATCGTATATTTAGCCCTTTGGTACTTCCCAAGTGTGCTAACGAGAGATTATGCTTTTCTTCTATGGAGAAAGACATTCGGATTCTCTTAGTTAATGACCACGAGGTTGTGCGTGAGGGCTTGCAGCACATGCTGGGACGAGAAGAGGATATGGAAGTAGTAGGCCAAAGTGCCAGTGGTGAGGAAGCCCTGCTCCAATTAGAAGTATTTTCCCCAAATATTGTTCTTGTGGATGTTAAGATGCCCGGGATGGACGGGATTGAGCTTACACGACAGCTAACGGAGAAACACCCTTCCTGCAATGTCATTATGCTGACTCTATATGATGAGTATGTGGCTGAGGCTATGGAGGCTGGGGCAAAGGGTTACCTCACCAAGGATATAAAGTGCGCGGAACTTACCCAAGCCATCAGGCAGGTCTACCGTGGTCAAGTAGTTATTAGTGAGAGCATCCCGTCTGAAATTCGGGATAAATATCTTGGCGAAAAGGCAGGAGAAGACTGCGACGATGTGGAAGAGGTGCAGCTGGTTATACCTCCTATTGAGCCTATCCACTTAATCACATTCGTTAGTCAGGTGGAGGAGATGTTTTCCTGCTCGGTGCGGCAAATGGTCGGCTCGTGGCAAGAAGGCACTGCTATTATCCTCTCCTTCAAGAGGGCTACCCCGCTTGCGGATATCCTGAATAAATTGGCAGGGATGCCCGAGGTAGAAGCAATAGTAGAAAAACCACCACCAAGGAAGACCCTTCTCAGCTTGCTTAAGAAATCCAAAGGCATATCAAGAATTAGCCCCAAGACTATCCTGGTAACCTTAAACGGAGCTTGTCAGGAGGCGAAGTAAGGACCCCTTTGACAGGTCAACCCGCATAACAGATGACAACCTCCTCGTCGTCTATCAGTTTCGTGTCCAGCAAAGGGGTTATATGTAATATGGCATACCAGTGAGCTGCAGTCAATCACTCAAA
>JAUXAC010000024.1 GCA_030615035.1 Dehalococcoidia bacterium
CAACCATTACTACCCAAACTTTCGTCATCTTTACCTCACCCGGTAATGGATATGCACCCTTTTACTTGTAATCCAGCTAAAGCTATTGTCAAAACACATTGTATAGACGCCGTCATGCGTAGCTTGATAATAGAAATGTTCTAGACCATATACCCTGTCTCCGAAGAACAGCTTATTTTCATAACGGATATCTTCAATATAAAACACAATATCATCATTACCGCCTCTGACTGTGATATAGCCTTCAAGAATCGAGCCCTTGGACATAAGCACTGTTATGCATCTGGTTGTAAAAGGCTCTACTGTGATATAGTCATCGGTGTAGGGAACAGCATGACCCAGCGGTCCCAATCGGCCACCGCAGCTAACAGCTCCGGCTACTACTGCCATAGCTAGAAGTAGGCTAATAATGATTATGGCTACTTTATTCATTCCTTAGGTCCCATACCCGTAAACATCAGCGAAGTCGACAAAGTCAAAAATGTCAATATCACCATCATTGTCGAAATCACCAATAGCATTGTAGTTGGGGTCTCCTGTCTCTGAGCCATAGCCGTCAGCGAAGTCGACAAAGTCAAATATGTCAATGTCGCCGTCCCCGTCGAAATCGCCCTTCATAGCTACCTCAGTTACCGTGATGTAGTCTGGTCTTTCCTCCCAATACGTTATCGGAGTGCTGTCAGTCATCTGTAGTATCACGCTATAAACGCCTGGGGCGTCATAAGCCCAGACCACATCAGCCATAACCTCGGCATGGCTGCCCACAAGCGTTATCTCAAATACACCATCGCCATCGGGGTCCCACTCTGCCTTGGTATAGGGCGGAATACCTAAGGAGAAGAACAGGTTAGTAAAGGTCACCGTCTCGCCCACCTCTACCTCAGTCTTGTCTGCCACGAACATGGGATTTAGTGCCGCTGCGGGTATGGCACCTAGCCCCACTGCCAAAGCCAGAATGAGAGTAATAATAATTATGGCTATCTTATTCATTTGCCTTTTCCTGCTGCCGAGTCAATCAGCGGCCCTGCTCATTTTTCTCCTTCTTTAGCCTTTGTACTTCTGTTACAGGAATGAACATAATACCGCCAAACCGAACAAAGGCGACTTTGCCGGCATCTGCCCAGCGATAGAGGGTAGCATGGTGGATACCAATCTCTTCACTGGCTGCGTTTACAGTGAGGACTTCCCCAGGGTCTAATTTTGTGACCATACGTCAAGACCATAGCACCTTTGCGACTGTTTGTCAATAGGCTTTTGCCACAATCCTCAAAGCAACGGGAGCTGAATTTTAGGGGTGTTTGCCCTCACCAGGTCTTATTTTCGTCGTTTTCCTAACCGCTAGACTGAGGGCTGGGGGAAAACAAAAAAGAGGCCTCAGCCTTGATTAGCTGGGGCCTACCACTTTCCCTGAAGCTGACAAGCTCTGTAATCAAAATCTAGGCGTTTTTTCAGGGTGGTGAATGGTTTCATACCTGCTTCTTTCCCATCTTTGGTATGACAATGGCCATACCAATACCTAATACCGAACCGAGCATCAGGCCAGCGCCCGTTGGTATTATGGGGTAGGCAATCCCTCTCATCCTCCCGCCCCAAGGTAGAAATGGGAAAAACGGGCTTATTTCAGGTTCAGTTACCCAGCCCAGCATATTAAGGTAAAGCCATTCCTGGCAACCGGTATCAACTAGCTCCTCACCCCAGGGTGTTTCTGGGTGAGGGCTTGAGATAACAACTCTGCCCTTGCCAAAAACTGAGCAACAGCAGGCTACATCGCCTGGTGGCATAAGGTTATTGACATAGGTCAGTAAAGGGGTAACACCATCCCCGATCTCTCTTATTAGTGGTCCACCACTGTAAACAATATCTATCACGCGCCCCTGATTTGGGTACACTATAGGATGAGGCTCGTCGGTAATATTACAGGTAACAGATACCCTTTCCCCCAATGCCTCTCGATATTGCATCGCAAATCTTATCCAGGGTGGGGATACCACCTTAATATCCATTAGGCCTAATGCCCCGGGGCAATAGCTATATAGGGTCGAAGACATGGCTAAGCCAGCCACGTAGGCACCTCCACATACGCCCATATAGCCACCACCATTGGCTACAAAATACCTGATAGCCTCATCAAAGTTCTCGTAGGTTCTTAGTCCATGGAAGGCGCCCATCCCGCCAGGAAAGATAACGGCATCAAAGCCAAAAAGTTCCCCGGCCATTATCTGCTCGCTGGATAAGATTTCTGGGATAAACCCCAATTTCTTAACGAGGTTTTCAACCTGCGGGATATAGGATTCTTGATCAGAGGTATCAAATTCGATTGCCACACGCTTTGCCATTACCCTACTCCTAGCTGGTGGTGTTTATTTTATAATAACAGAATGGTGCATCAAATTTCAAAAGGCACGATGTGAAACGTCAATAAGACATGATGTTTCGCCCCTCTCCTTTGAAGGAGAGGGGGACAACCGGGGTGAGGTTAAGCGGATTTTACCCCCTGGCCAGCGGGGAGCTGCCGGCCGTCTTATGTATTTATGTATTTATATATGGCGGCTGCCGCCACTTGGCGGGACCCGAGCTGCAGTACCCCGCGCCATTGTTTTCCAACGGGAAAACCGTTGGTTACCAACGAAACTTCCTGGGCCGGCAGCCAACCGCCTGCAGGGCCCGGGCCGTGCTATACTCAAGGGGATGAGGTTAATAAATAAGCCAGTGACATCACTTCGTTGCCCCTTCCTTGACTATGGGCGCTGGTGGTGTCTGTTAAGAGGGATGCCGCGGGGCGGCTGCTCCTTTTCCACTGTTTGGCGACACTGCCTAGATTACCAGGAATGGTGGCAACTGAGGGAAAGGATTAATCCGAGCTGTAGCACCCCGGAGTGCCCAAACCTGCCTCAAAGTGGTGCAGAGTGATGTAAACTGACTCAAAATGATGCAAAGTGTTTAAAACTGTCTCGCCCTGGTGCCAGGGACCGCCCAGCTCGGGCCAGGAGTTTAGGGAGTATAAACGCTATAAACGACAAAAAAGGGGGCCTAATCTTTTTTCCAGAGGTCAAAGGCAAGTTGAGGGTCATCTGCAGCTGCGACCGCTTTGGCCTCTTGTCTCTGGGCACGCTCCTGTCCTTTCCTGTGCTTTACCCGCCTGTCGTATATCCAGGCCTTCAGGTGAGCCAGGTCGTCCTGCTGGTTGCGGTCGAGCTCTGTAACCTTGATATCCGCGGGGAAGGTTACTCCGGAATCCTTGGTACGGTGCCTCTCGTAGACCTTGCGGGCCACATAAAGATAGATCTGCGTCCAGTCGTGCCCTAATGGCGCGGTCAGGCTTGCAGTAAACAAGTAGGCGCAGGCCTCGGCATCAGTGGCCGTCATAGCCCCTCTCCTCAAGCCCTCGATGTTTTCTATAAGGCGCTCCAAGGTGATGGCGCCCCTGATCCACTCGGGCAGATCCTCCCCCCATCCCCCGGGCATGACGATAATCGGATCGGTGAAGACACCGACAATCTCGTTGATACCCTTATTTAGTTCTCTGGTGTCTTTATCCAACATTTACCTCCTGTATCTTTCCGGCAGCCGACACCCAGTTCGGGCACTCATAGTCTTCTTCAGCCACACACTCCAGACGCCACAGGTCCAAGAAGCCGTACGCCTCGAACTCATCTACGTTTGGGGAACCGCCTTGATTCCCATCCAATAGCTCAGCCTGTGCCCTGCTGGTGCAATGGACTCCATCGGTCGGGCCACTGGGGGTCGATGCGTACCCAAATTCAGAAGCACAGGCGCAGGACCCACATTGCTTTTTCATTTCAAGCCATTCCTTTCCTGCCGAAAGCGAGGGGCTTTCCCATGATGCCCCACGCCTCCGGCACTGTTCCTTACCAATCGACCGTCATTGGCATGATAAGGACTGTCGGGCTCTTCTGGTGCTTAAAGACTACAGGGGAGACCTGACTCACCCATGAGATGGTTACTAGGCCTTCCTTACCCTTCAGGTAGTCGATAAGGTAGGGGGCATTAAGCCCCACCTTGTTTGGACCGCCCTGCAACTCCAGAACCTTGATCGCCGACTCGACTTCCTGGCCTTCATGCTTGGCTGAGATTTTTGCCGTGCTATCACCAAACTCCAAGCGGACAATCCCTTTCCCTTCCATAGCGACTCCCTGAACGCGGCGCACTGCCAGCTCTAGATCTGAAGCCATTAACGAAGCCTGTAGCACCGGTTCCTCTTTTGGTATCAGCTTGAGCCATACCGGGGGGTCGCCTTGGACCAGCTTGACGATAGCTGTGACCGAATTGGTGAATACAAACCTCAACCCTGTCTTACCATCGAGGGCAACTGTGGCTTCCTTCCTGGCCAGGATAACCGGGACCAGGGCATCGGAAAACGGCGGGGTGCGCGGCGTCTTCTCCCAGAGCAGCTTCAGGGCAATTACGGAGCTCTGGGGCAAGACAAAGACGCTTTCCTGGGGGAAAGCCAGAGGCAGAGCCTTGTACGCCAACCGGAAGCCATCCCCTGCGCCAACCGCAATCGACTCTCCCAGGACCAGGGTGACCCCGTTTAGGATTGGCCGGTCTGTCCCTGTGGCGGCAAAGCCACGCACTTCATCCATTGCTGGAATCAGGGTATCAACATCGATAGGCGCTTCGGCCACCGGTACAAACTCGGGTACGTCAGGGAAATCCTTGATATTGGTGGTAGGGAAGGTCGAGCTGCCGTCGGCCCAAGACATGGTTAGCTTGCCCTTTGAGGCCTCAACGTGCAAAGGTTGCAAGCCTTGGATGTACCGGAGCATCTTGACCACATCGGCATAGGGGAGCAAACAGTCGATGTCGGCTTCGGGTACTGGGACAATGACCATGGTTTCCAAATCGGTGGCCACGGCTTTGCCATCCTTGAGCAGGACGTAGGTTAGTACCGGCACGGTAGTTTTCCGCAAGATTACCGGTTTCAGGAGCTCCAACACCTCTCTCAACCTGGCGACTTGTATATCCATCTTTATCACCTCCTTTCTGGCCTGCCTTTCGTCAGCGCCGGGAGGCCGTCCCCGGCGGATCTGGCGCCTGCCTAACGGCGCCAGATTTCGGCAGCGTTCTAAAAGAAGCTTGGCTGGGCGGTTTGCTTAGCCGGCTTTGAAGCGGTCGATGTGCGAGCTGGGATGGGACTGGGGGGTGGCTCTGGCAGATCCGCTTTCGGATACCGCGGGGTAGATTCCCATTGCTGCTTTGCCTCAGCGACAAGTGCCGAGACCTTTTTCAGCGCCGCGGAGAGGGAGCCCTTCATGGTCTTGTATACCGGGTCGCAGTTAGGGGACTGGACTCCCAGCATGATGTTTTCATCCTTTATAACGATGACGACTTTCATTTCGTTGGCCGGCTTCTGAGGGCTTGGCTCCGGCGTCTCCGGAGCTGGTTCGGATTCCGCTTCGCCAGTTGGCTCTTCTACCTCTTCTCCAGCTACCTCTTCGGTTTCCTGGGTGTCTTCCGGGCCTGGCATAAATCACCTCCTTCTCAATGAGTACCTGTTGCCTATTGAGCAACCTTTCTTAATTAAGGTGTCGACCTTCACCCCAAGCATTCGAGCTACCGTCTCGGGTTCAGCTGGCACCGGCTGCAGGGTGCCAGTTTCCAAGTCAATATACGCCCCCATCCAGGTAAGCTTCCCTGTCAAGAACCGGTGCATAAACTGCAGTACCAGCATGGCCATGGCTTGATTGATCACCGGGTTCTGCACCTCGGCCGCGACCTCCTCGGCACAGTCCGTTGGGGTAGTGGCTGCCACAGTTGGAGGTGCCAGTAGGGAGGGGAGCTGCAGAGATGGCATCGGCAGCCGGTCCACCTCTTGGTACGTCTCTTCAAACGCCTCCCGCATGTGCTCTGCGCAACTGACATTGCCAATCAGGACTTGGCCCGAGGAATGGCTGTTGCCGGCATCAATCCACCAGTTACCGAACTGGAAATCACTGGCTATGGACCGCCGAGCTGCGGCATTATCCACACAGCCGATGATGATACCCTGAGCCATACGTCTGGCCATGCCGGCGCCGTATTCCCTATCGATGAGGTCGGAGTCATACGGATAGACGCTATATCCGACAGGCCTGCCGAACTGGCGGGCCAAGCGTTCAGCGAGGGCCTGGGACTTGAACTTGCCCACATCGGTCGCAAAAAAGTGCTGTCTTAACAGGTTGTGAGGTTCGACCCGGTCGTGGTCTATCAGGACCAGCGGTATATCGCTGCCGGTGAGGAGTCGGCAGAGACCTTCAGCGACGTAACCCCCAGTTCCACCACAGCCGACGACCAATACTTTCCAGTCGGAAACCATGTGATTCTGGGTAAGGACATATGTCACCTTCGCTTATCACCTCCTCCCTTTCAAATTCCGCTGCCCCTGACAGCAAGCCGTCGAAGAGATCTCCCCAGGCTAAAGATTGGAAGTATCCATAAACCCCAACCCTCAGCTTGACGATAGGGGTAGCGTTCAGCCTCCCGACCACTCCGTATAGCTTCAGCCCCTTCTCATCCTCATCATCTTGCGGACTGAAGAAGGCCCCCATACAGCCATGGGAGTGGAGATCGAGTACGACGTTATCTCCGAACTCATAGATAACACTGCCGCCGCTCTTATCCTGTACCGGTACATACAGATGGTAGCCGGCATCGGCGGTCACTGCGACGTATTGTTCTTTACCGGGGTCAGACAGGAAGACATCGAGCGCCAGGTCCCAGAACCGCTGCGGGATACTTCCGTATGTCAGGGTAACCTTCGGCTCCATGGGGGCTAGCCCCCGCACCTCGCACTCAGTGACTAGGATACGGGCGGCGATAACAGGGCTCTCGGTCTCAATGAACAGGCCATTAGAAGCCAGTACATAGTTATAAAACTGGCCAGGTTCCCCGGACAGCCCACCTGCGTGACTTACTAGGTAGCCGACAGGCTTCATTGGTTCACCCCCATAGTCATCAAATCCTCCACCGTGCCGTGTTTCACCAGGTCTTGTAAGGGGAATCTCTTCTTTTTATCCAGGTATTCCCAGAGCCCCACTATGTTCTTGGGAAACGCCTGCGACCTGTTATGCAAGTCTGCGGTGGCAGTAAAGAAAGACAGAAAGAAAGACTGTACGATATCTGCGACCCGGGTAGGGTATTTATGGTTACCCGGGCAGGTACGCCCATCCTCAAAGATGTTACAAAGCGGGGCCTTGTAGACGACATCAGTTAGCTTTGTCGGCTTCTTCTTTACGGCATACACCCACGGCGGTCGCCCTGGGGAGCACAAGAAGATAAACCCCGGCAGCGGTACCGTGAAGCGACGCGGTGGCGTGCCGACATCTTCCTGGAGGGCCAATTTACGAACTTTGGGCTCAACATAGAGCGCGAACACAGGGCCTCCCTTGGTATTCAGCCACCAGATTGTTCCCGGCGGCAATAGTCCCGTACCAAAGGACAAATCTCTGGCCAGAGACTGGGAAACGTCCATCGCCGAGACCAGCCTTGTTTCGACGGACTCCCCTTCAAAGAGGGTCATCACCACCGCCTGATGGTGAAAGTCGAGCCGGCATCTCAGTGGATCGGGGGGCACTTTCAGCTCCTCGGGTATCGCCCAGATGTGAGCAGGGGAAGGCTCAGGGGTTACCATCTGTTGTCACCTCCTTTTCGATGAACTGACCGGTCTCGTCAAGCGGGAACGGCAGTTGCTCTTTGGGTATGATGGCGACCCTCTTGTCAAGCAAGAGGTTCAGAAGCTCCTTGAAACGGCTGCAAGGATCTTCCTCAAGCCACTCGGACACCCTACCAATATTATCCTGGATATCGTTGACCCGGGGCCATTGTATGGTCAGCTGGTCAACTACGTGACGGCTCCAAACTTCCCCTTCATAATTTTCAAAGCTAGCATCGAGTTGCCAGCAACCGGTATCGGCATGTAGCCAATCGGCGAAGTCAGCCACTCCTGAAAGATCACTCTTACCAAGCATCTGACGCAGGTCTTCGGTTGACCAGCCTCCTTGCGGTATCAGCTCAACCAAGCCCTTACCAACCAGCTCCCCCGCCTGCACAAGGATAGGAACTCGGTCGTCACCTTCGATATAGGCAAAGGGAGACTCTACCAATGCCAGCATAAGAATGTAACCAGTCCTGAAGTCATTGAACTGGTGATAGTCATCGTAGCCGAACCCCATCAGGTCCACGGGAATTTCCCGGAGAAAATCCCCGAGTGTGAACTCATCCATCATGAGAGAGTCGGACAGGGGGAAGTACTGCCGGGCAAAGTAATGGGCGAATTCTCTGATACGGCCGTCGTTGTCCTGGGACATGATGAAGGCCTCATGCTCTGGCAAAAACTCTCTCACCAGGTTGTGAAAATCGGCAACGACATCCGAGTTCTCCAGGAGGTCAACAAGGTCGCTCAATAAGGGCGGACCGGTGATGAGCAAACGGGAGAGGGTAGCCAGTGGGAATACGGGTGCGGACGAGGACTCGGGTACCAGCTGACCTTTCCTCTCCGCTCTCTCGACAGCTTGAAGATGTGCCTGCTCATTCTGGTATCGTATTGTGTCCAGATCCCACATCAGCAGCTACAGCCTCCAGCCTTCTTAAAGTATCTACCGCTACCATCGTGTGGGCTCCGTACATCTTCGCCTCGGCGATAGCCATATTGACTTCTGGCTGGTGTTGTTCCAACTCAAGGCAGTCGAGTTCCCCGTCTTTGGTAAAGCGGTTGGCCAGCTCGATTATCAGGAGGTGTTTCCCCGGCACCTTTTTCAATGCCTGGACAACCTTCTCAATATACTCCGGTTCATTCATAAGCTCTCCTGCAGAGTAAAACCTCTAACCCTTCACGCCTACACGCTTCTTGAACTCGATAATGTCGTCTTCACCACGCTTGCTCGTTATGATCTCCGCATTTGCGAGCTCAGGGAAGAAGTTAGTCATCGATTGCCTAACCTCATCGGGAGACATCTTCGGGTCCGGGTCCGGGAACTCTCTGTCATCGTAAACAAAGACTCTCATATCCGCGCTCCTTTCCTTATTGATAGTCCTGAAGTAAGTCGGCCTGCTTTAGACAGGCCTCTCGCTGAAATACTCCGTTCTTTTAGCGGAGGGGTAATCAATGACAATGAACGCCGGAGGCGGTGGCCCGTAGAACTCGGCCATGTCCTTCAGCTCGGCGTGATAGCTTTCCTCTGTTGAGCAATTCACAGCCGTAACATCACCCTCGGCGTATGTGATGATGGTACGCTTCTCCGGATGCACCCACACACCGAAATACCAGGCGTCTTGCGTAGTATCATACTGACGCCAGCCCTTCTCTTTGGTGCAGAGCTTGAAATCGAACTGGTATCTATCGGCTGGGTGAAAGCTACGGAGAATGGTGTTGCCCCGCTCGTTTACTTCGGGCATAAAATCACCTCCCGTTTCCCATTAAAATAGAGGGCGAGCATTGTCGCTCTCCCCCTTGTAAAAATTGCCTGTTAATAAGCAAAAGACACCCCCGTTAAACGGGAGTGTCTCTCGTTTTTTGCCTCAATGGGCTATGTAATGAGTAACCGCTTTTGCTACAATCCGACTAACATTCTTCTCTATGTCAGCAGGTAGAGGTTTACCGTATCTGATAGCCTTTCTTCGCTTAACCTTGCCAACTGGTTTTAACGCATTACCCAAGTCAATAAAAAGCCTCATATAGCTTGACGAAATGCGGACTTTGGCAAAGGGCTTCAGGGTTAAACCGCTTATGCCTAAACTCTCCACGAAATAAAGCGGTTGCCTATCGCCATAAATCACCTGTGAGATAGAACTGAATTGACCTCGCAAGGGGTAACGCTTCTCGCCTAACCGATGTAATGCTATTTGCTCGGCAAATTCAATGGCTAGTCGTTGCTCTCGGTCTAGTGCTTTCCAATCCGCCACTAATTCGTCAACAAAAAACTCGTAATGGTGTGAACGGATTAGACAGTTTTTATGTCCGAATACACAGAAGCCACCACACCGCTTAAACAAAGCGACTAGGTGATTTTGGCGGTCAGGGGTTGCCCATTTTGGCAAATGACTATCATTTGCCATTGTTTCCCCCTTTCCTACCTTGTCCCCAGTTCGGGGGGGCTTGTTCCCGACTGGTTACGCTGTAACCGCTTCTGGTTCGGCTTCGGCTACTGGTTGGGTTGCTTCGGCTTCCCGCTGGCGTTGGGCTTCGGCTAGAGCTTCCGCAACCTGCAACTGGACAGCTTTGTCAAGCTCGCAATTGTCGTGGTTAATAATCGGCTCGCCAGCTATCCGTTGCTGGTTTTGTTGCTCGCCATAGGCTTCGGCTTGGCTCTCGGCTACCTGTGAGGCGTAATCCATCAGGGTAGCCACGAAGTTTTCACGGACTAGGCTAACAGATTGGGCTATAGGCTTGGCTAGTCGGATTACAGGTTTGCCGTTTCTAGCAAACTTAACAGAGCCGTCTCTGTCGTAACCAAGCCTTAAAGGTGCGCCTAAAGCGTCTTGAGGTATGGCGGTATCACCCATTGTGTTAGTTGCCGTGAAGAAAGGTAGCCAAACGCTCATTAGGTCTATAGACCAAGCCCGTCTGCCTTGCGGTGCTTTGGTGCTGGGCAAAATGAGGTTTCTGATGTAGTTCGGGGTTTGCTTCATAATTATCACACTCCGTTTTAAGGGATAGCCCCCCCGAACTGGAGACAAAGCATTTATGACATTCAGACAAGGCACTTTCGGCTGGTATAATGTAGCTTGCCCTATTCGTGCCTATTCCCGATTGTGTTTGTTAAACTACTACAGATTGCCGGTCTGTCAATTCAATTTAGAACTGATAATTTTAGCTTCAATCCTCCTTAATCTACTAAATAATATACATTATCTAGAGGCTAATGTCAAGTCTTTTCCCCCCTATTTTCAAAAATTTTTTGAATAAATTTTGAGATATATTTTAGGATAAAATTGATAAAATTTATATAAAATAAGAGGCAGGCGTAGTGCCTGCCTCCCTGTTATAGAGCCTGCCGCCGGAGTTTAAAAAGCTGACGGCAGCCTTCTTTTGAGTTCAGTCGGCATGATGCGGGCGTAGATGAGGGTAGTTTCATACTGGGCATGCCCCAGGAAATCCTTTATATCCTCTAGGGCTACTCCCTGGCGTCTGAGTTCCGAAGCCCGGGCGTGCCTGAGCTGGTGAGGAGTTAGCTTCCTCACTCCAGCCCTGTTTCCGAGCTTTCTTATTAGCTGGTGCAGCTCCCAGTAAGGTTGGGGAAAGACCTTTCCCCGGTGCCCATCAATGTGCTCCCGCAGCGCTTCAAGTGTCTTATCGCTTACCGGGACTCTTGTCTCCTCTCCCCCCTTCCTGGTTATCTTCAAAAAGCCGTCGGCGAAATCAATGTCCCCTGCCTCCACGCCCATAAGCTCACCTATTCTTAAAGCACCATCGTATATCACCATAATGAGCGCGCGCTCAAGGGATGTGCTGGTAGCAGCAACAACGGAGTTGACCTCTTCGGCACTTAGAAATCGGGGCAGCTTGCGTTGAACCTTTGGTCCCCTGACGATTAAGTCGTAATCGGCTCGCAGCTCCTTTGGGGCTTTCTTCTTCATCCACAGAAAGTAGGCCCTGATTGCTGACAAGTACCGGTTAATGCTTGCCGAGGAGAGTCCATCCTTTTCCAGTTGGTGCATAAACCCCTCCACCTTTTCCTCTGTCGGCTCATTGGACCCAAGGAATCGCTGGAAGAGCTCCAGCGTTTGGCAGTAAGCCTTTTTGGTCAGTGGCGCTGCCTCATAGTCCTCTATGAACGTAGCTATCGACTTATTCATTCCCCCCTCCTACTTGACATACGAAATAATTTCTATTATAATAGCATATAGGTCGGGGGTTGTCAAGTGGCGGCTGGCCAGGAGTGGTATAATTAGGCTATGGCAGGCATAACTACCTCGACAGCGTTGGGATTATTTGTTTTGGGGGCTTTCAAATGCGGCGCCGGAGCTTGTGCCTTGTTTGACTTTCTCCATGTCACAGTTACCAAGGACGTAGCTTTTGAAGAGGCGAAGAGGTTGAGCCGTGGCAGGGGGATAATCAACCTGGGTGCTGGTCCCCACCGAACCTACCAGGCCCAGATAATTGCTGAGGTGCCTGAGATCCTGGCCAACATTGATATCACTCCTAATGGCATGCCCCACTTCCTACAGCTCGATATTGAAAGAGAGGCTCTGCCCTTCTCTGATAAGCAGTTCGGCTGCGTCTTCCTGTCCCATGTCCTCGAGCACCTGGACAACTGGAGATTCACTTTAGGTGAGGCTTCTAGGGTTGCTGACTATGTGGTTGTGGTCCTGCCTCATCCTCAATACTTTTCTGGCTGGCTTACTCCGGAGCATAAGCAGCACTTCTCGGTGGAAGATATCCAAAACATGTTGGAGCTCTACCCCAACGTGGAGGTCTATTACTAATGGGAAGGCGCAGAAGCAAGAATAAGCAGGCAAATACCTTGGGGGTAATAGTAGAATTTGCTGAGACAGTGGATACTGTCTTTGAGAAGCTGACTGGGAAAAATATTTCTGCCTGGCTCAAGGAATTTCAACAACAGCCCAGGGAGCTACCACCGGGAGAGCAGCAAGCAACCCCCTCAGCACCAGTTATGCCCCTTGCTGATGCTTATGCTATCCTTGGATTGCCACAGACTGCCTCCCTCGAGGAAGTCAAAGGCAACTATAGACGCCTTGCGACGATTTTCCACCCGGACAAAGGCGGATATACAGAGGCAATGAAATTACTTAATGATGCTTATAGGCGAATTACAAAAGGGGGGGAGTGATATGGCAGGTGTTGTTAGGCTTAACAAACAGGGGCTGGCTGGGCTGATAGATAATATAAAGGAAAGTGGGGGGGACACCACGGAGCTCGACAATCTCATGACCGGGGTTATTGAGGATGAAAACGCCCGGCGGCCAGTAAGACGGATGGGGAACCCACTAAGGATCCTGGTGGAGGAGCCAACAACTGAGGAACGGCTTGAGGCAGAGGTGGGAGAGCTTTTCCCAGGGGGCATCACAGAGAAGGTATTAGCTGACGTTATTGAGTTTGCCAGGGACCGCACCCTGGAAGAGCTCAAGAAGATGTGTCGGGAGGCTGGACTCAGCCTGAGTGGCGACAAGAAAGAGCTGGCAGCCAAGCTAATGGCAAGGGGGATAAAATAATGGCAGAACAAGTAAATCTGCGCGAGCAGAACCAGTGGCAAGCAGGACCAGATGAAGAGTTGAGTATTCCTAAGGTCTATATTAGTCAACTAAAACATGAGATAGTAATTCTGGGACTGAGAAAGGAATTTACTTTCCGGTGCTCAGAGTATGAGCAGGTTCCGAGTGGCGCTTGGCGATTCGCCAATGTCATTATAGACACCTCAAAGCTTAATCCAAAAGGTGATGTGGAACTTAAGCGGGTTACCTATCATCCGGAGATTAAGCTGGTTAATGTCCCATTTATGGTTGTGCCGGCAGTGGAGACGGGTACCCCGGAGGGAGCTGATTAGCTTTTCAGCCGCTCACTCATCCATCGATTCATAGCGAGGACCTTAGCTGCACCCTTGAGCTTGGAGTCCTTGAAAGCCTCTTTACATTCTTTGGCTACCTGGGAAAACTTTTCCCTCTGTGGCTCAAGCCAGGGTGTCTCTTCCCGGCCTACGGGTTGCTCTTTGAGGATGATTTTTAATTCCTTAGCCATCTTTCTCTCTATAGACTAAAGGGGGTCGGTGTTTAACCGTCCCCCTTTAGCTGTATGGAGATACCAGTAAAAGCGCCTATTTACCCTTCCTCAGGGCCGTGGATACGCAGGAGTTCATAGCATGTACCCTGGCGGCACCGGACTTGTCAGTGGTCTCCTTCGCGCAGGAAGCAGGCACACCACCCTTTTTAAACAGAAAATTCATTAGGTGGCGTGGCACTGAGCCTTTGGGGAAGCTCCGGGTCTTCAGGGAGAAGAGCCTTTTGCTCCAAGGTACTGCGGGGTAGACAATAGCTTCGCCAGCTGCTGAAAGTGCAATACCAGCCAATGTCTTCCTCCTTTAAGAGTATTTCGCGTTTATAGCGATGTTTTCTCCGCCATCGACCTTGGCGGTGGGATGACAGCCTAAAAATAGAAAGGGACTGAACCCTCTCGGGTGCCAGCCCCTTTTAATCTGCTATATTACTTTATTATCGCACAGTCATTCGGGAATTGTCAAGGCTTTAAGGAACGGACTGTTCT
>JAUXAC010000062.1 GCA_030615035.1 Dehalococcoidia bacterium
TTCGTTCCTGCATGACTTCCACATGTTACAACCGGATACAAGTTTCACAGCGGTCCCATCATCGGATGTTAATGCCTTGATAGGCGAGATGACAACAGTTATTTCCCTTTTTTTATTATGCTCGTCAACGTATTCGCTGCAGATTCCTGGCGTTGATTGAAGATTTACTTGCATGCCTACCTCCGCTTAACTGATAAAGCCCATTCGCGAAAGCAATCTTCGCAGGTGCCGCTGATCAGATGGTCGAATTTCCCGTGGCAAATCATGCACTCAAGGTCTTTTCCATGTTCAATATATGATTGCTGGCGAATCGCTTCAACATGCTCCTCCTCGCCGAGGGGCTTTTCATGCTTCGCGAGCCATTTTGAGTCGGCAATCTCCGCCCTGGCCTTTTTAAGCTCTTCGGCATCACCCCCCCTAGCCTCTATATCTGCTATCATTTTATCAATTTCCTGTATGCTAAGCCTGACTACAGCTGGCATCTTTCCTTCACCCCCTTTTGATTATCTCCTTCTCGACTTGATGATAAGCATTATTAAGTAGCTTCATAGCCTCATCGTATCCGCCTTTGTCCGGATGAAAAACTGCTGCTAAGCGTTTATAGTTTTTTTTGACTTCCTCAAGAGAGGCCGTCTGTGGAAGACCGAGGATAGCATATGCATCAGCCAGAGGCATAACTGGCTGCGCCGGACCGGCCTTTTCTCCGGGCGGCAATTCCTGGAACTGCTGCCGATACTCACTGAGCCAAGTGGCGATTGGCTTCCCGGTCAGTCTCTCAAACACGATGTCCACAGTCTCGGCAAAGTCGGCTATCACCCCAAAGGTACTATTCGTTTTCCTTTTTCTTTTTTGCGTCGCCACAGCCTAATTATAACACTTCGAGGATGGAGACAAAAAGGGATAACCTGTGGTAAAATTCTGTTAAATACCAACACAATTCAGGAGCGAAACAGGCTGTGGAGACAGCGTTAGAAAACCTAAAGGAGAGGCTCTCAGCTCCGCGGCTACGGGCCCCGGGGACAATACAAACTTACTTGGAGATAGCAAAACTGTTCCTTGACCGGCTTGGCGATAAGGAGCCAACCGAAAGTGAGTTCCGCCGGTACTTCATTCACCGGCGAGAGCAAGAAATCTCCGAGCGGACACTCCGGAAGGAGTTCTTCTGCTTGAAAAAGCTGGCGCTGGCCAACGGCTGGGAATGGACTTTTGAAAAAGAGGATACCCCCTTTACGGAAGAAGAGCCGAATGCCCCAGCCCTGATGCCCGATGTTGTGGAGAAACTGATAAAAGCCCAGCACCTTTATCTGAAAGGGGACCGCTTATACTTGGCAGTGGCAACAACCTGGGGCAGCCGCCGGGAGGAGCTGGCCAGAATCAGGAAAAGGGACTACGATGCGGAGACGATACTGATCCGCACCGCCAAGCATGGCCGCCGGGTGAGACACCTGATTCCGGATGTCCTGAAGCCAGTCTTTGAAGCCTACCACCCAAAAGTGCACACCCCGACCGCTATCTCCATCATGTTTCACCGAATCTGCCGTGCGGCAGATGTTGAGGTTGAGAAAGGGTCTTCCTTTCACGGCTGCAGGCGAACACTGCGCACACTGCTCGAATGGTGCCTGGCAGAGAATCGGCTGCCTCTCTCGCTCGTCGCCGATTACCAAGGTTGGGCGAAGACAACCAAGGGCATCGCCTATGGCGGCGCTCCCATGCTCGGGATATATGCCCACCCGGAAATTATCTCCTCTGATCCGTTCTCCACCGACCGCCTGATTTACCCCATCCATCCATTCTTGCCCTGGTGGGAAGAGGCCCTGGGCAACCACTTTGGCACTGCTAATACCCCCTGACACTCGCCCCACAGCATTGGCAGCCTAATTGACGGGCGTCAATGACTTAGCTAGTTGACAGGATTGTTGTCGCCAATGTTTGGCAGCCTGATTGTCGCCCTATTGAGGTGCTAACTCATGTCCCCCAGTGCTTCCGTTAATTTAACGATTTTTTTCAATTTTTTTAGCCTTATAATTAAAAATTTTAATCATTAAAATTCGGAAAATGAGCATGACAAACTAGGTGACAATGATAGAGGCTATTTGTAGCTAGGCTTCACAGTATTAGGATACTGTTAAACGCAAGCTTGGCTTAGGAATTTGAGAGTAAATCAAAGCTATTAAGAGTTGCTCTTAGGGAACTGGCCTGGGAGCCACGGCAGCCTCTGAGCCAAGGCAGCAGCCAGGCGGTTAGAGGCTATCGAGTGAGCCTCTGCGCCTCAAGCATGGCCTCCAGGTCAGGTATGTGGAGCTTCCCGTCATCGGTTTTGGGAACGCAGGGGCTGATGATGCCCTCCGATATGCCCTCCTGCACTAGGTGGGTCACCTTGCCCTTGTACTCCCGATATTTGGCACGCTCTTCAGCAGTCAGGTCGCGGCTTTCGATGATTGTGGCAAGCTCATCCTCATAGGCCGTGGCATCCAGGCTGGCGCCAAACAGTCGGTCTCGGAAGCCCTCATATTTGGGGTGGTTCTTCTGGAAAGTGTGGCACTTTATCGTTCGCTGGAGAACGGCATGACCCTCCTGCACGTCGATTTGCGGCAACCCGAGGCAGGACACGGAGCTGCCCTCACCCATGTCGTAAAACCAGTCCTCCATCGATGTTTCGCCCAGCTCTTCCTCAGGTAAACGATGGCTGTGAAAATCGCCTATTTTCTCCTTGCCCGCGGGGCATTCCGGGGGCTTGACAGCTCCTATCACCCCTGTTGCGCTGGGGAAGGAGAGTTGGTTAGCTTGACCGCAGAAACTCATAGCCCGCTCCCTGTCGTCCTTTGCCGTTTCGTCAATCAGCCGCAGCAGCTCGCCGATCCTTGCATATGGAATAGCGCAGGTGAGGCCTTTCGATTTAAGTGCCTCAGACAGCTCCATGAGCCTGCTCCTTTTTCCTGAGGATGTCGGCAAGGGATTCCGGCCTTTCTATCGGCCAACCTTTGCGGCGGGCACCCTGGATTATGGCGGTGATTATCTCGGGGTCTTCCTGCCAGCACGTCTCTGGGCTGGAGCTCCGGCAAACCGTGGTGCCATCTATTCGGATATCTTCTCCCCGAGGTGTGGTAATGATTGTCGTCATTTTGCCTCCTGGTGCGATTTGCCAGGGCACACAGGAACTAAAGTGTGCCTTCCTCGATGGAGATGGTTCGGGCGTAGAGAAGCTCTTCACTAACCTCTTTTTTGTTGTAGGCCTTGAGGAGCTCGATAACCCGCTTGCCGACGCATTCGTCAGCGGCGTCCCTGAACTGGATGTCGAGTTGCACATTCCTCTCGATGTCAAAGCCCTCATCCTCCCTCCACTTGCCCCGAACTTTCCATTCCGTCTTGCCCTCGAGGAAGTCAAAGTGGTGGGCTTTTGGCTGGGCAATCACAATGGTGAGCAGCTCCCGGTCCTTGGCGTTGCAGGCTTTCCGGACCGCTTCATCGTAGAGCAGGGCGTTCAGCTCGTCGCGTATCGCCTGGACTGACATCTTCTGGGGCTCTATACCGATTTTGCAGGGGCAAACTACCATGGTGCTTTAATGGTAGCAGAGTCACCCAATGCAATCAAGTAGCCGAGAGAAAGGCGGAGCAGCCGGCACTGTTTGACTTCTAGTATATTACTAGCGGTATATGACTAAGGGGTCGTGGGTTCGAATCCCACGGCCCCTTTTGTCTTGCTCGCTGGAGCTAGGGTTCTCTCACCCCTAGACTGTGCCCTTTGATGGCTTCATTCACGTCTAGTCCCTAGCCCAGACGGCTCTTTTACTAGCTAGGGAAGCTCCCCTTAAAGCCACGATGGTTTCCCATCTTTACCATCCCCAACCTTTAAAGTTAGGGCACTCTCGGCTATACCTTTCGGCGGGGCAAAGATTCGGGCACTCACGCTTAGCGTCTTATTCCGCCACTCCAGCGATAATATCATAACACACTTTGGGGCCAGGGGTTCAAATCCTCCGGCCCCTTTTTTGTCTGTTTTATCCGTTAAATCGGATTAAACTCCC
>JAUXAC010000064.1 GCA_030615035.1 Dehalococcoidia bacterium
GAGAAATAGAAAAGCCGCCGATTCGGCGGCTTAACTATAAGGTCAATGGGAAGTGCAAGCCTCACATACCTTATTGTTATATTAGCACAGCCTCTTGCCCCAGGTCAAACTGGAAGCGGAGGTAGAATATGGCACGTTATAACCGAAAAGATGGCCTGCTGAAAACCAGCGAGGTCTCCTATGTGCTCAACATACATGTTAATACGGTGAGGCGGTGGAGTGACCGGGGACTGCTCAAGGTCTATCGCATTGGTCCCAGGGGTGACCGCCGGTTCAAGCGGGAGGATATTGATAGCTTCCTTTTAGAGGGGGAAATTGAACAGTAGGGAGGAGAAAAATGTCGCTCGAGGAAAAAGCGGACAAGCTGATTAAGTTTCTGGTTGAGCATCCAGAGATTCCATCAGTTAGTCCCGCTACTGGATTGTCTCTGATGCAGACGTTGGAAAGGCTTGAGGAAGCTATTCCGAAGGTAGAGGACGAGGAACTTCGTCGCTTGCTTCGAACCTACGCGAATGGCTTCAAGGTCGTGACAGCCTTTGCGGTTATTCATCAAGGCGTGGTCATAAAAGTGCTTGAGTTGGCCATTGAAGGGAGAGCCCACCATGATTGAGCCAAGGGAGCTACTGACTTTAGATGGGAGGGAATAAAAGGAGAAAGCTGTGGCAACCATAATGAGCTGGCGGTCTAGCGGAGGCAGTAGAGGACGCTGTGATGCCTCCTGCCACAATGCCAAGCACCCCAAATGCGTCTGCTGTTGCGGTGGTCGCTTCCATGGCTCTGCGAATCAGCCCGGCGGTGTTGAGCAGGCAGTTAGGCACTACTGGGACGATGTTCTGAACGAGACAGAGAAGAAAGCCAAAGAAGAAGGGCTAGAGCTGGAAACGGAGAGATGGACCAAGAACCGTCAACGCATCCTGGGCGTCATGCCCCAGCCAAAGAAGCGCCGACAACAGGTTAACCAATTACCATTACCATTGGAGATTGCTTAAATGAATAGGCAGTTATTACTACCCGGGCTGGAAACTCCTTCGCCATTCTCTAGACGCACTAAACACGATTGGAGTGACCTTAGACTGCTTTATCTCCTAGAGGGGAAAACCTTAAGACAGATTGCTACACTCAAAGGCACAACTGATTGCACAGTCCTCTATGCCTTGAAGAAACTAAGTATTCCTCGAAGAACACCAAAACAGGCCATAGCTTTAGCGTCCAGTAAAGGAAGATGGACTCATCTCGGTGAAAGGAACTCCTCTTGGAAAGGTGGGAAATATAAAACGAAAGAGGGCTATGTCTATATCTACTTACCGCCAGGAGACCCATTCCTCGTTATGGCAAAACGAAAGCTCAGAGGTGGTGGCCATGTTGCTGAACACCGTTTAATAATAGCTAGAGCCATAGGTCGGCCACTAAAACCAAGTGAACGGGTGCACCACAAAAATGGAATTAAGGATGATAACAGGCCTGAGAACCTTCGCTTTTATCCATGGGGTGGGCACAAACCATCAACCCACTACGAAGACCGAATACAGAATTTAGAACATCGAGTAACTCTATTAGAGGCAGAGAATACCCTTCTTGTGACTCAATTAGAAGATGGAGACCAAGACCATGCCTAAATGTATTGTCTGCCAGGAATTATATGAGGGTGGCAGGGAGCAGACTTGCTCTGACCAGTGCCACGAGATATTCATAAAGCGCCTCATAGCCCGGTTTGGCGAATACAAAAAGGTTGTCCGTATGACCACTGGAGTCGCCTATAAAGTGCCAACAAGGGACATCATTGAGAAAGGAATCAAGGAAAAGGAACTTGACCAATATCCAGCCTGGGAGGATGCCCACCATGCTTAACGGCAACATTTTCAAAGAGGCGAAAGAACTGCTCCGGGAGGATAAGCCTATCTCAGAAATGACTGAAGAGGAGGTTTTAACAATCAAGGCGGCCATGATACCGTTGAATCTGCCGGAATTTCAAGATAGCACGATAGATCAGGGACTCGAAGAATTGGCAAATATATTGGATAGAAAGGAGGAGTTGTAGAGCGAGCCAGCGGTGACGAGAAACCCATGAAAAGGGAGCGAGCCATAATTACTGAGAAACCCAGAAAAAGAGAGCGAGCCAAGGGAACTGAGAAACCCAGGAGGAGCGAGCGAGCCAGGGATGATGAGTAACCCAGTGCTAATGAGCGAGCCATAATTCAAGAGAAAACCAAAAGAAAGGAGCGAGCCAGTAATAGAGAGTAACCCAGGGTAGTAGAGCGAGCCAAAGGATTTGAGAAAACCAAGAGACAGGAGCGAGCCATGGATGAGGAGAAACCCATTTGCTAAGAGCGAGCCACCCATTATGAGAAACCCATCCAAGAGGAGCGAGCCAGTGTAAATGAGTAAACCAGTCAAGCTGAGCGAGCCAATCCTAAAGAGAAACCCAGGACAAGAGAGCGAGCCAATAGTGTAGAGTAACCCAGGAGGGGTGAGCGAGCCAGTGAATAGGAGTAACCCAGAGTATCTGAGCGAGCCTGGGGAGTGGACAGAACGAAAGTTCGGGATGGTGAGACTTCGGTGTGGCATACGCCACACCGGGTTCTGCCAGTAACTGGCAGCCACACTCCCCAGGTAAAGAAGGGAGTGAGGAGGGAAAATGTGTAACTGCTCTGAAAAAGGCATCCGCCATTGGTGGAAATACCTCAAACTCCGATATTACTGGAGAAACTTTTGGGCTAGGCTCAGGTATCACCACATGGTTATCGATGGTAAGGACCGGTGGGGTTATAGAACATCAACGCTAGTGTGGACTGAAATAGGAGCATTTTTTGTGCCAGTCTTGCGGGTGTTCAATCAGTACCCTGGACCCTCCATGAGCCGGGATGAATACGAACACTGGCTTCTTAGGAGCGTATAACGGCTTCTGCAGGTGAAATTTAAGTAAGGAGGCGAACAATGGCAGCAAGGCTTTTAGAAATCTCGACTACGGTGAAGCTGGTTACCGAGGAGTGCTGTGCTTGTGGGATCCTTTTTGCTATGCCGCAGCAAGTGAATGAACGGCTTAGAACCAAGGGAGGCACCTACTACTGCCCCAACGGTCACCCACAGTTCTATACCGAGCCGGATATCAAGATCCTGAAACGGAAACTGCAAGCATCTGAAAACAGGGCCAGCAAGCTCGAGTACCAACTCAACGGCGCCCTGGATAACCTAGCCAGCAAAAAGAAGGAGCTGCGCAGGACAAAGAGGCGGGTTAACGCCGGCGTCTGCCCGTACTGCCGACGCCACTTCACCAATGTTGAACGCCATATCCACTGTAAACACCCGGAAGAAATTAAACAGTAGTCGCATACTGTTGAAGGGGGGTGAAACACATGGCAGATAAACAATGGACGATGAATTGTGTTCTAGCCGGAGCAGAGATACAGAGACTACTGGATAAAGGAGAAATGCCGGCAGCCAGAAAGAAATTGGAAGAGCTGTCATCTGAGCTAGACCAAGAAACCATCAGCTATCTCTTGCACAGGATAGTAAACGAAAACTAACTATGCCGATTTATGAAGAGGAAGGAGTCTTGAAACCAAAGAAATGGTATGAATACAAAAAAGTGGTCGCCCTGTGGTTACTATGGGCAGCGGGATGGCTTGGTTTGGGCTATTGGATAGGGTATTCAATTGGCAGCGCGGGGTAGAGTAAATGAATTGTAAAGATTGTGGTGTCGACTTAGTGAAAGGGATTAATTGGTATCCTTCCCATCAAGCAAATCGGAAGTATATTTGTAATGACTGCTTTGCGAAGGCTAATCGGGAAGGGCATAGACGAATAGATACTGTACGTAAAAGAAGACGATCAGTAAAGTTCAGAGAAGAGGCAATCCTTTTGCTCGGCGGCAAATGTGTCCAGTGTGGGTTCACTGATATTAGAGCTTTGTGCATAGACCATATAAACGGTAGCGGTCGCAAAGCCCGTC
>JAUXAC010000154.1 GCA_030615035.1 Dehalococcoidia bacterium
GCACAGACGCCCGAACTCGCTTGCCCGCACACCCGAGTCGAGAGCCAGGGATACTATGGTCTTTTTCTGGAGATTGTCGGCTGCCGCTTCCACCCTAGCCAGTTCTTCACGTTCTAGAACCCGGGGCTCGATCTCATCGACCTGGGGCCTCTGCACCCTGGCCATGGGGTTAGGAATGTCGTACTCCCGCCAGCACCATCGAAAAAAAGACTTCCAGGCCCGCCAATAAGCATCCCTCACCCAATCGTTCTGCACCTTGTTTAGCGCCTCCCGGAGGGGATCGGGTTTTTTGGGCATCTTCGGGCACTGTCGCTCCAGGTAATCCAGAGCCTGGGAGTACAGCTCCAGGGTGCGTGGGGATAGGTCTTGCTTTGCCTCGAGAAAACTATTCTTTGCCTTCTCAACATTCATAGGTCACCTCCGCACCTGATACACTATTAGGTGCGCTCCGGTGCCGATATTGTATTTGTTGCCCAATCTTTTCTGCTTTTTGGGACAAATTGAGAGGTAGAATAGCATTCAAAAGCCCGGGAAGGGGGTTAGATTTTGATTGTAGTGGGGGGTACGCCCCAGCCAGTTCTATGACGTCGGTGGCACTGCTCATGAGCAGTACTCGCTCTTGGGCAGAAACAAAATACCGCCGAATGTCACTGACACCTTCAATTGGAGTCACCTTTATCTCCCTTGACCGCAGTAGGGACAGGAATTCCAAGCAGGATCTACCCGGCTATTACAGTTAGAGCAATAGGCAGCATCACAGGTTTTTTGCTCCTCCTTGATTGAGGCACCACAAATATGGCAAAACCTTACCGAATGGTTGCTCTGTGGCAATAGGTCTGGCAGTGGCGGGTGCCCATTGGGACAGTGGCCCTCAAACGTGGTTACCTTTTTCACTGTGAACATCGCTTATCCCCCCAAAAAGCGCTGTTTCCCTGGCACCGCCCAAGGTCAAGGTTAGTGCTTGCTGCGTGAGGAATGTGCTTCAGCAGCGTCAGGTAAGAATAGCTCCGACTCGGGCTGGTTAAGCGTGAAGCAGACCCGTTCAATAAAGGAACGGGTCAAGGGCGCCCTCCCAGTGGCTATCCGGCAGAGATAGTTCTTGGTAAAGCCTGTCGCCTCGTGTAAATAGGCCCTCCTATATTTGACGAATAGTGGTTGCTGAGCCATAACTCAATCCCCCGCAAAAGCAATCGACAATAGCCAATACTATAACTGCTGTTGACAGTTTGTCAAGACCTGTTCCCAGCTTTAGTGCCAATGGGGGTGTTTACTTTGTCCACAGGGAGTGCTATAATTCAAACAGATATAGCACAAAATAATTTTGTAAGGGGGTAAATTAACTTGGGAGACGGGATTAGCAACCTGGGGGAGTGGCTCCAGGCCAAGTGTGACGAGGAGGGGTTATCCCTAAGGCAGGTGGCTACTAAGGTAGGGGTAAGCCATCAGACTATTGCCGGTCTTATAAACAGTAAGAAAGCATTACCCCAAACCATAAAAAAGTTGGCTCAAGCCTTCAGCGGTGACAGTCACCAACGGGCAGCATTAGAGGATAAGCTACTGGTCCTGGCCGGGTATCGCACCGAGCGACCGGAGGAGGCACTCAGTGAGCCACTGGCTCGGCTGTTAGATAAGCTAAACGATTTGGATGTTGACCAGCTAGGGATGGTAGAGCAGTTCACCGCTTTTATTGTGACCATGGAGAGGCGCGAGGGAAAAAAATGAT
>JAUXAC010000056.1 GCA_030615035.1 Dehalococcoidia bacterium
TTAAAGAGGCGGTCGCAGAGAGGCAAAGTGAAATTGATGAGTTGAGAAAGGCTAAGGCAGAACTCGATGGGAAGATTTGGGCTATACAGCATGACGTTCTCCGTGCCGTTTTAGAGCGGTTTAAAGCAAAATATCAGAGCAGGGAGTAGATACGTATAACGGCTGTTATACGCAAAGGAGGTTACATGATAAAGGTTATCGGGATAGATCTCACCGGGTCCGAGAAGAGGGCCTCTGGTGTAGCTACGTTATACGATGGCGGACGGGTGATGACGACCCGGCTCAAGACGGACGCGGAGATAATCAGCTATGTCTTGGATGTCAAACCCGACTTGGTTTCCATTGACTCGCCACTCTCCCTGCCAGAAGACCCGACCAAGATATACCGGGAGTGCGAATTGACCTTGAAGCGGCGGGGTATCGGGGTCTACTGGTGCCTTCTTCCATCTATGGAGAAGCTGACCCGGCGGGGTATCGGGCTGGCTGGTCTACTCAGGTCCTACGGGCACCAAGTCATCGAAAGCTACCCCGGCGCGGCCCAGGATATACTGGGAATCCCCAGGAAAAGCAAGGGAATCCAACTACTGGCCGAAGCTCTCGCTGAATACGGTATTAAGGGAGACCTGGCCGTTTCGCATGACGAACTGGACGCCATCACCTCCGCCATCGTGGGGCAGCTTTACCTGGGGGGTAAATACGAGGCACTGGGATGCCTGATATTGCCGAAAGTCAGCGTATAACCTACGTTACACGCAAAGGAGGTAAGAGATGCCAATAAAAGACCTTAGCGACGTTAGGCGGATGCCACGCATTGGCAAGGTCAGGCTGGGAATCAAAGTCGAGCCAGAAGGCAAAAACCCCTACCCCCGGGCCACTGACTACTTTGTGGTACCCGATGAGATAAAGAAAATCGTGGGCGATATGCCCAAGAAGCTCAATATTATGTTTCCGACCGAGAAGGCAGACGAGTTTGCCCAGCAGTGGCTCCGCTGCTACTCCTTCACCCAGGGGCTCGTCTGCAAGGGAGATGGCAGCACAGCTGTCAGGAAGATTGATGTAGAGAACGGAGATATCGCTCGGCATACTACCGCTGAGTGGGTTTTCAAGGAGTGGGGTTGCGACCCGAATACCTGCGAGCAGTACTCGGAAAAGCAGTGCCGCCGGGTGATGAATCTCCTCTTTCTTATACCTGACGTGCCCGGGCTTGGCGTCTGGCAGCTAGACACCACTTCCTTCTACTCCATTGTAAATGTCAACTCCTGTGTCGACCTTATCAAACGGCTTTGCGGACGAATATCTTTCATTCCCCTGACTTTATCACTAGAGCCACAGATAGTTGAGCCGCCAGGTATTAAGAAGAAGACGGTCCACATTCTCCAGATTCGCAGTGATGTTAAGCTAGCCGAGATCCAAAAGCTGGGCAGGGTGGCGCCTGAGGTAATTATGCTGCCGGCACTCGCGGAGGAAGAGGCGCCAGGGGACCTCTTCCCTGCTGAAGCTGAACCCAAGGCAGGCAAAGAAAGACCAGCCGAACTAAGAGAGGAGAAAACCCCCGATGATATCGCCGAGGACGATGTGCCCGACATGGACACTGTCGTTAGATTCTGCTTTCACTTCTGGCAGATGAAGCCGGTCGAGGTATGCGGGCAGCTCGGCTACAAGACAATGACAGACTTAAAAGATTCGAGGATGTCGCCCTGGGACGCCTGGTTAACGATAAAACATCTGAAGCAGCCCCAGAAACCAGAGGAAGAGCCAGAGCCAACTAAGGAGCAGGCGGAAGAGCCAGCTGAACTGGAGCAACCCGAACAAGAACCCGAACCATTATGGCCAGAGGACCAACCAGAGCCGGCAGCCGAGCCAGAGCCAGAGCCAGAGCCAGAGCCCATTGAGGAAACAAAGAGTTTTATAGATATGGGCTGGCTTGAGAAATCCCTGAAAAGCCTACAAGCGAAGAAGCTCAAAGCCTGGTCAGAGAGTAATCTCCTCTCCTACATAAAAACGACCTACAAAGTGGAGGGTAAGACCGTGCTCGAGGCTGCAGCGAAGCTCGACAAAGGAGCAGCTACCCACTTCAGGAAGCGGGTCGAGGAAACCCTACAGATGATATAGAGGAGTTTCTATGAGGCGAGCAATTGCCCGGGGGAGAGTATTCCCCCAGAGCTACTCAACAGATAGGCGATACGGCCGGCTGTCGTTGAAAGCATGTGCCCTCTTCCCCTTAATGTGGGCCAACGCTGACGACCAGGGCAGATTATGCGGCGACCCTGAAGAAATCAAGTATGCTGCCTGCCCCAATATCGACCACATCACCAAGGCCGATATCCCAGAATTACTAGAAGAGCTAGCCAAAAACCACTTACTAAAGACCTACAACACCTCTAAAACGGAAGCCATCCAGCTTCTGGACTGGTGGGACGTGCACAGGCCCCAATGGGCCTGGCCCTCGCAATACCCCCCGCCCGAAGGTTGGCAGGATCATCTGCGCTACAAAAGAGGCGCTAAAGAGGTGGTCACCCAAGGCTGGCCTATCTCAGGTGAGACCCGCGATAGCCCTCAGGTGACAGCTCAGGTGAGCACCAACGACGTCTCAGGTGAGCAGGGGGAAAACCCCTTAACAACCCCTTCTTTAAAAGGAAAGAGGAAACTGAAAGAGGAAACCGAAAGAGGAAATTCACCTGAGCGCTCACCTGAGCTCTCAGGTGAGGAATCCGGACCCTCTCCAGTTGCTGCACTTGTCTTTTATACTAACTTCCAAAAAGCCTGGGGCAGGAAACCAAATAGTCGAGAGGTCGCTCAATTGCGGGACTTAGAGAAAAAGATATCCTCGGCGGGCGGCACACCTGAGCAGATACACAATGCCTTCAAAGAGGCTGCTGTTCAAAATAAGTTGCACATCAGCTATGTCCGGGCCATCCTGCTTGACTGGCTTGGGATAGAAAGGAACAGGTCGCCATGAATGAGAACTTAACCAATATCGCTTGGAAGTGTAGGGAGTGTGGTGAGGTTACCTATCACCCCAGCGCTGATAGGAGTGCCAAAATTGAGATCAGGGAGACGACTCTATGCCTGAAATGCTTAAGGGAAAGATGAGAATTGAGGTTCCATTCTTACCACCGATTGAGTACTCCCCTAACAGCCGCGTCTGTTGGCTTGTGAGGTATAAGGCCGGGAAGGTGTATCACGATGCTGTGTACTATTGCTGTGTGGATGCCCGGAATAGAGAGTATCGTAGGGACTTTCCCCTTGCCAAGGCCAAGCTTAACCTAACCGTTGTTTTTGCTGAAGAGCGACTGAGAGATGAAGATAACCTGCTAGCTAGGTTTAAGCCGGGGCTCGATGCTGTAGTCGACGCTGGTTTGATTTTGGACGACGATGTGGAGCACTTAGAGATCGGGAAGGTGGAAGCAGTTGTGGACCTTAAACCAGCCCCACTCACCATAATTGAGCTGGATGAGATAAGGCTGGGGAGGCAAATATGAAGGAATGGTATCGGAGGAAAAGAGAGGTAATTCTGGTATTCCTTTGGGGATGGAGTCTGTTTGCCATCGGATTCCTTCTCGGTAAGTTCGTGTTCTGAGGCTGAATGAGATAAAGAAACTCGAGGAGGTGACTGATGAAAGCTATTTATGAGACCAAGGGGAGGGCCCGGGAATACTGCGAGCTGGCAATCAACCTTTATACAGGCTGTTCCCATAACTGCATCTATTGTTACGGCGCCGCGGTTACTCATCAAGACAAAGAGCGGTGGGGGCAAAACCCGCAACCGAGAAAGGGCATTATATGGCAGATACAGAGGGATGCCGAACGGTATTCTAAGCTAAATGAGAAACGGCCTATCCTGATGTGCTTCGTGACGGACCCCTATCAGCCGGCTGATGACACTCACCGGCTGGCTAGGAAAGCAATCCTGATTCTCAAGTCCCACGATTTGCGGGTAGTCATCCTGACTAAGGCTGCGATTCGGGCGCAGAGAGACTGGGACTTGCTTGATAAAAGAGATGCCTTTGCCACCACGCTTACCCTGCTTAGTCCCGGGGATAGTCTAATCTGGGAGCCGTATGCGGCCTTACCAGCTGAGCGACTGGAAAATTTGCGACGAGCTCACGAACTCGGTTTGGAGACCTGGGTCAGCTGTGAGCCAGTCATCTACCCGGAGGCTACCCTGGAGCTAATCCGGCTGACAGCATCCTTTGTGGACCATTATAAGGTGGGTACCCTGAATTATCATCCCCACGGCAAGACAATCGATTGGCCTAAGTTTGCCCGGGATGTGAAGCAGCTGCTAGAGGGATTGGGGAAGCGCTATTACCTGAAAAGGGATTTGGCTGGGTATCTTAAGGGAGGTAGTTGATGAGCCCACTTTTGGACTACACAACTAAGGTCCCGGTCTCCAGAACAATTAGCCAGATACAAGCTAAGCTCGTAGA
>JAUXAC010000004.1 GCA_030615035.1 Dehalococcoidia bacterium
CCGGCTCATTCTTCAATAGGCACGCCATCAGTTGCCCGAAGGCAACCTCTGACTGCTTGTCGGCACACAGTTTCAGATTCTATTTCACTCCCCTCCCGGGGTGCTTTTCACCTTTCCCTCACGGTACGTGTTCACTATCGGTCATCAAGGGTATTTAGCCTTGCCCTGTGGTCAGGGCAGATTCCCACAAGATTTCTCGTGTCCCGTGGTACTCAAGCACAGGTAAGGAGCCTCTCCCTTTCGTCTACGGGACTGTCACCCTCTATGGTTGCCCTTTCCAGGAACCTTCAACTAGGGTTCGATTTGTAACTCCTTGACCTATTCTGAGCTAGATCCTACCTGGCTTACAACACCCGATAAACTTAGGCCTCAGAACCACTTGGCTTATCGGGTTTAGGCTTCTCCCCTTTCGTTCGCCACTACTCAGGGAATAATCTCTTTTCCTCAGGGTACTGAGATGTTTCACTTCCCCTGCTTACCCCCTCCCAGCCTATGTGTTCAGCTGGGGGTGCTCAAGTTTTACTTGAACGGGTTGCCCCATTCGGGAATCCCCGGCTAGGCTTGCTCGACAGCTCACCGGGACTTATCGCAGTCTTGCCACGCCCTTCTTCGGCCCTTGATGCCAAGGCATCCACCATGTGCCCTTCACCGCTTGACCTGCTTCAGATTTGATATTAGTCCTCATATTCAATTGTTAAAGTGCTTTATACACACAAAAAACGGCTTGGTGATTAGCACCAAGCCGCTTCGCTTGGTTTTCAGTCACCAATTCCTTCTCTTATGTATATAACCTCTTCATCTCTACTAACATACTATAATACTACTTTGCTGCTTTGTCAATACCTTGCTGCTTGATTATTCATTGATCTCAAGTTATCTTTTAAATAATCTTGTGCTATAATTTGGGCATAGGTAGTGGCCAGATACACCCAGAGAGCCGTGAATAGGCGACTAAAGCGGAGCTATTAATGCTTAAGCAAAAGCTTATTGAATTGTTGACACGGGCAGCGGTCGAGGCACAGCAATCGGGTAAACTGCCCTCAGTCGCCTTACCTGAGGTGGTCATAGAGCGCCCTCAGAACCCCGAACATGGCGACTATGCCTCAAGCCTTCCCCTGAAACTAGCCCGGGCGACCGGTATTAGTCCTTTGACTATAGCCAACGATATAGTAAGCCTCATAGCCTCTACCCCTGAGATTGACCGTGTTGTCGTGGCGCCACCGGGCTTCATTAATTTCACCCTTAAAAGCGATTGGTTGACCAGCCAGGTAAATTCCATCCTTGAAGCTGGTGATTCTTATGGCAATATTGAACTGGGGCAGGATAGCCGAGTGCAAATAGAATTTGTTAGTGTTAATCCAACTGGACCACTTCATGTAGGGCATGGTCGTGGTGCTATTCTGGGTAGCACCCTAGCCACTGTTCTTACCGCTGCTGGCTATAAGGTGGAGAAGGAATACTACATTAATGATGCTGGCAGCCAGATAGATGTCTTTTGCCGTTCACTCTATGCTCGCTATCAACAATGCCTGGGCGTTGAGGCTGAGATGCCCTCTGATGGTTATTTGGGCAACTATATGGTTGAGCTGGCTAAGGGGATTATTGCTGAGGATGGAGACAGATTTCGTAATCTGCCAGAGACAGAAGCAATTTCGCGATTAGGGCAGCTCGGTTTGGAGAGGATAATAAGCCAAATCAAAGCTGACCTTGAGCTACTAGGAGTCAACTTTGATGTCTGGTTCAGCGAGCGGAGTCTCTATGATAACGGACAATACAAAGCAGCAATGTCTCTATTGCATCAGGGAGGTTATATTACTGAAAAGGAAGGTGCTACCTGGTTTGTATCCACCGTCCTAGGTGAGGACAAAGACAATGTAGTGATACGTAGTGACGGTTCACCTACCTATTTTGCCACTGATATTGCTTATCACTATGACAAGTTTTTAAAGCGTAAGTTTGATAAGGTGATAAATATTTGGGGAGCCGACCATTTGGGTCATGTATCTCGAATGAAAGCAGTTGTTGACGCCCTCGGTATCAATCCAGAGCAGCTTAAGGTAATCATCTCCCAGATGGTTACTCTGCGGCGTGGCGGGGAGTTAATTCGTGTTTCCAAACGCACCGGTGATATTGTTACCCTGCATGAGTTGGTGGAGGAGGTAGGTGCCGATGTTTGCCGCTTCTTCTTTTTATCCCGCTCTGCCGATAGTCAGATGGACTTTGATTTGGAACTAGCCAAAAGACAATCAGCGGATAACCCTGTCTACTATGTCCAGTATGCCCATGCTCGCATCGCCAGTATCCTTCGCCTGGCTCAGCAAAAAGGGATTGATTATAGGGATGGTGATGTCTCCTTGCTGACGACCGAACCTGAATTAACTCTAATCCGCAAGATGCTACTTTTGCCGGAGATAGTTGAGCTAATCGCCCACACTCTGGAGCCTCACCACCTTACCTACTATGCTCAGGATTTGGCTACCGTATTTCATAGCTTTTATAAGCAGTGCCGTGTCATTTCTCAAAACGAAGCACTAACTAAAGCACGCCTCAGGCTAGTAGCAGCGACAAAAACAGTTCTAAGCCGGACTCTCCACCTTATGGGGATGACGGCGCCGGAGAGCATGTGAGGGAGAGCTTCGGCGGGACAACAAGGATTAAAAAATAGAAAACAATTCCTGGCTGATTAGCTTTGATTTGTTTTTAGAGTTATGTTAAGTGCGGCGGTGGTTTAAGCTACCCCCTAATACACTAGCTCGGTGATTGACCACCGCTTTTCTGTCTCGTTATAGCAGAGTCGGAAGATTTTGTTATCCTTGGTTCGGACCTGGAAGTACCGCTCTCCCGGCTCCTGCCAGGCTTTCTCTACCTCTTCCACCTCATATTCTATGCCCTGCCACTTGAAAGAGCGTGGTTCTTCGGCATAGGTATGGCCGGAATAGCAATTGACTTTAAGATTTTCTATTAGGTAACCCTCCCCCTTTATCCCCCTCCCTTTGATAAGGGAGGGGGAAGGGTTAGAAGAGGGGCTACGCCCCTCTTAGACTCTCCAAATATTAAATAACTCTGCCCTCCCTTTGATAAGGGAGGGGGAAGGGTTAGAAGAGGGGCTACGCCCCTCTTAGACGCTCCAAATATTAAATAACTCTGCCCTCCTTTGATAAGGGAGGGGGAAGTAGTTATATAAGAGAGGCTTCGCCTCTCTTTGACTCTCCTTTAAGCTTATTTGGAGGCTACGCCCCTCTTAGACTCCCCTATGAGTTTATGAGGAAGGTAATAGCTTTAGAGAAACGAACTCAAACCTCACTTATGCTTTCATCAATAACTTCTGACCTTCTCCAGCGAAGCGAGAGGGAGACACTGGTTACCAGTATCGCCACCACAGCGGCATAGACTTCCACGTAAACGATAGTCAAAATCCCTGATTGCAACAAAACCACACTGTAGTTCAAGGAGGCGTGCAGGAAAGCAGCGAGGAGATAGAATTGCCACCCCCAACCCCTAGCCAGACCGTAACCGGCCAGCGCACTAACGGCGATATGGAAGGCGACCGCAAAGAACCTCTCCCAGAATCCAGCCAGTGCCATAAACCCGCCAGTTTGCACTGCCGCCCAGCTCCAGCCGGAGGCAAAAATAGTATTATGCACCCAAACCGCCTCAAAAACGCCGAGGCCTGCCCCGGCTACTGCCCCGATAACCAGTCCCAGTTTGGGGTCGATATTCCTGCCCTTACGCCACCACCAGACAACCACCGGCACGAGCTTTGAGCCTTCCTGTACCAGCCCGCTGTAAAGTATCTGGGGTATGCCGGCAAGTAGAAGCCAGCGCATAAGAACTTCCTGGCTCCAGAAGCGACCCAATGCCTGCCCGGTCCAGACCTGAAGGGGGATTTGAATAAAGGTAACCGCCGCCAGACTGAGAAAAGCGCTAACGACGAGAACCGCCCAGAGCCAAAATTTCTTGAAGAGCGGCGGCCAGTAGCCAATAAGCCAGATTACACCAAAGGCTAGCGCCAGACCAATGCCGAGGATACTGGGGCTGGCAAACCAGGAGAAAAAGAAGCTAAGTATTTGTTCTAACATATCATCCTCCTTATAGGTGACCCTCCCCGTAAGCTTATTTGGGGACTATGCCCCTCTTAGACTCCCCGCAAGCTTATTTGGGGCTTCACTCCTCTTGGACTCCCCAAATGCTAAATAACCCTGCCTTCTTTTTCAGCTTTCTTATCCAGATAACTGCCAATTACCAACCCGATGGTAATTCCGACTCCGAATCCGATGCCAGGATTTTCTAACGCAGCACCAATGGCAACGGCGATTATCGGGCCAATCGTCATCCCAATTCCACGATAGTATCCTTTAGTAACCAGTTTGTGCTCTTTCTTAAGATGCTTGATAATATTGTTAAGCGTTTTATGATAGCTCTTGCGCGCTTCCCTGGGCGCTTGTTTGGGCATTTGAACTAAATAACCCAGTTCCCCAGTGATTTTGGTAATTTCCGGCTGAGACAGCTGGCATTTCCCACAAAGAGAAAAGAAATCATCAACTCTTCCGGCTACCCGCAGCAGCAAGTCCAGCTTATATTTTTTGGCGTCTTTCTTGCTCAGGCTGTCTTTATGCAGGTTAATTTCTTTGACGACACGATTATACCAATCGCTGCGAACTTCCATTTATCTACTTTCCAGTTTGAATCAGGTGACCCTCCCCCTTTAGGTTTTCATAATTATTGTCACCCTCACCCCCTGTATCCCCCTCTCCCTCAAGGGAGAGGGAAGGATTGGAAGAGGGGCTTCGCCCCTCTTAGACTCCCCTTCAAGCCGCATCTTAGTAAAGACTTCTGAGACCTTTAACTAAATTTTCTTTATCAACACCTTCATCAGAGAAAGACTCTCGCATCTTGTCAGCGAGGTCTCTTGCGCCAAGACGTCCTCCATAGTGCTTTACATTACCCTCTTTTGCATCCCAATTAACATCAATGCGTGTCTGGACTAGATAAGCGACCATCTTATCTTCAAGTTGGCTCCATATAACGCTAGGACTAACGCAGCGGTCAATTATCTCCGCACCGAGTATAAACATACTCTGGACACCAAAGCCGCGGAGTACGAGATATTTGCGAGGGTCAGCCCATTCCTGAGCGAATGCCCTAGCGACAGCCTTCCAGTAAGTGAGGAGTAGAATAAATTTATCTTCAATCTCGTCAAATTCCCGGAGTTCTCTGCTTTCCTTGAGAACCATCTGAACGCCGGTGCGGAGTGCTGCTAGATTTACCCGCCTGTCAAGCCCTTGAACCTTCTCTTTCTCGCCCCCTAAGTAGACGATACCGTGGAAAGGGCTCTTCGGGTCTTCTACCAGTCTATTAGCTATCCAGAGTGCCGGGTCGTCCTTGGCGAGTTTTTCTGACTCCGTAAGGCGCGTTTGGAGATGTCGTAGATGGCTCGTGTTCATGCGCTTTAGATTATCGTTGATGTCCATAAAGAGAGAGGCTTCTTGTAGCGCTGTCAAGCCTATGGTCAAGCTAAAGGGGGTGGAGATATCAAGAGGTGGCCAGCCCCGTATGGGATGCCCTGTTCCAAAGAATAGCCGGTGGTTACCATCCGTTCTGGATATCTGGGGACGCTCAAGATTTTTGTCTATCCGGTCTTCGTGAACCACAATCTTAAAGAGGTTGTGTTGTTCATCTACAGGCAGGATTTCAACGACATCTTTCTTCCGAACATTCAGGATTACCTCTGGCCATAGGCGGGGGTAGTCAGGGACTTTTTCCGCACCATCAGCGTAAAGATAGCCTTCACGAGAATGGGGCCCATCGAGGTCACGCTGAAGTCCATCGGGATTACTGTCCTGCTTGAAGGTGTCTGGTGCGGAGATTGTGGCAATGTCCTTAATAGAGGCAAAGCCACGATAGACTGGAGTGTTGAGGTTTGTTCCTTTGATTGTGAGCAATTCCATTTTGCTCCTCCTTAATTTATAGTCAGAAGATTTTCATCCTCTGCTATAAATAATATAAATTAAAATCTCAAATTTGTCAAGTCTTTTTTCTCATTTTTGAGACTTTTTTTATAAAAGAATTGAGATTTATTTTATCTCATATTTGAGGACTCCTCTTATGCCAATCGGTTGACTGCTCGTAGGCATAGGCGATTTTGAGCAGGGTCTCTTCACTAAAGGGCTTGCCGATAATCTGCATGCCTATCGGCAGACCGTCGGCAAAGCCGGCGGGAATGGAAACAGCCGGCAGACCGGCAATATTTACGGGCAGGGTGCAGACATCAGATAGATACATCTGGAGCGGGTCGTCCACCTTCTCCCCAATCTTGAAGGGGACGGTGGGGGAGGTAGGAGTGACCAGAGCATCAAACTTCTCAAAGGCCCGGTCAAATTCCTGCCTTATTAGAGTGCGTACTTTCTGGGCTTTGAGGTAATAAGCATCATAATAGCCAGCGGACAGGGCATAGGTGCCCAGCATGATGCGCCTTTTCACCTCGTCGCCAAAGCCGTACTGGCGGGTCTTTTCCAGCTCTTCCCACATGCTGTCAGCCTGATAGGAGAAGCCATACTTCACACCGTCATAGCGAGCCAGATTAGCCGAAGCTTCGGAAGGAGCAATAATATAATATACCGCCAGAGCATAAGGGGTATGTGGTAATGAGACCTCCCATTCCACACTTGCCCCCAATTCCTCGAGCTTATTGATGGCGGTTCTTATGGCTGTTGCCACCTCCGCCTGCATCCCCTCGACAAAATACTCTTTGGGAACACCAATACGGAGTCCCTTGAGGTCAGCAGCCAGGCATTGAGTATAGTCTGGCGTGGGATAAGGAACCGAGGTAGAATCCCGGCTGTCGTAGCCAGCGATGGCATTTAACACCAGGGCACAGTCGGTAACATCCTGAGTCAAGGGTCCAATCTGGTCAAGGGAGCTGGCAAAAGCAACCAACCCGTAGCGACTCACCCTGCCGTAGGTAGGTTTTAAGCCGACGACGCTGCAAAAACCAGCCGGCTGACGGATGCTACCCCCTGTATCCGAGCCCAGGGCATAGATAGTCTCACCGGCTGCCACCGCCGCTGCCGAGCCGCCACTGCTGCCGCCAGGCACACGACTTAAATCCCAGGGATTACAGGTGACAAACAGAGCCGAGTTCTCAGTAGATGAGCCCATGGCAAATTCATCCATATTGGCTTTACCTACAATTACTACGCCACAATCATTGAGCTTCTCTACCACAGTAGCATCATAAGGGGGCACAAAATTCTCCAGCATCTTTGATGAGCAGGTAGTCCGTATCCCTCTGGTGCACATGACGTCTTTGATTAGCGCCGGGATGCCGGTAAGGGAATTGATATCACCAGCGGCGATAAGCTCATCAGCCTTTTGCGCCTGTCTTTGCGCCAGCTCATCAGTAACAGTGACGAAAGCATGAACATCGGGCTCTATCTGATGGATACGTTCTAAGCAAGCCCTGGTCAACTCAACTGAAGACAACTGCTTACTCTTGAGCAGCTGATGTGCCTCATGAATGGTCAACTGATTATGATTATTTATCTACCTCACCCCCTTAATATATTTAGGGACTTCGTCCCTCTAAAACTCCCTTTAATCATATTGAGAGGCTTCGCCTCTCTTGGACTCTCCTCTAGTATCTCTCTCCTTTAAAGAAGAGGGGGAGGGTGGTTGGGTGAGAGGGGCTTCGTCCCTCTATAACTCCCTTTAATCACTTTTAGAGGCTTCACTTCTTCAAACTAGCTCTTATTAAATGTTTTACTCCAGCACGGCGCGAACTCTGAAACAATCCCCCTCTTTCCGAGGGGCATTAGTCAGAATTTCGCTCGAAGGCAAGGAAGGGGCTACTTCATCGTCTCTCAATACATTCTGGAGAGCAATAGATTGGGCGGTAGGCGGGACATTGCCGGTATCTACCTGCTGCAATATCTCGAAGTTCTCCAGGATATCAGATAGTTGCTCTCTGAGCCTAGCTATCTCAGTCTCAGTCAAGCCGAGCCGAGCCAGCCGGGAAATGTGTAACACTTCTTCACGACTTAGCCTCATTATATTTACCTCCAGTGTTTTTCCACGGGAATAAAAGACTTTATGTTCGCCAATTATAACATTCATATTTAAGTGCCCGCAACCGAGGTTAATGAGATTGTTTAGCAACCCTATCCCCCTTTATCCCCCTTCCCCTTGATAAGGGGAAGGGGGAGGTTTTGTTAGAGGGACTTCGTCCCTCTATAACTCCCTGAGCCTGCTTGGGGGCTTCGTCTCCCTAAAACTCCCGTTAATTACATCTGGAGGCCTCGCCTCTCTTGGACTCTCCTCAGTATCTCTCTCCTTCAAAGGAGAGGGGGAAATAAGTTTTGAAGGGGCTCCGCCCCTTCAATCTACCCCTAGTCGCAATTTCTCGGCAAAGGTTCTATAATGAAAGGAAGCATAATTTGACTAGATAAGGAGGTGTTAGATGGTGGAGAGGGTGATGATATTCATTGATGGGAGTAACCTCTACCATTCGCTCAAGGGTGTTTTTGGTAGAACTGATTTAGACATCGGCAAGTTTTGTCGTAAGCTCCTGGGGCGGCGCAAGCTAGCCCGAATCTATTACTATAACGCCAGGGTGGGAATGAAAGAAGAGCCAGAGCGTTACCGGCACCAGCAGGCATTTTTTGCCGGCATAAATGCGATACCTTATAGTGAACTGCGCCTGGGACGCCTGGTTTATAACAATTGGCCCAACGTGCCACCTACTGAGAAGGGGATTGACGTACAGCTAGCTACTGACATGCTAGCTCATAGTTTCAGGAATAATTATGATGTGAGTATTCTCGTTGCCGGGGATAGTGACTTTGCTGGCGCCCTTCAGGCAGTAAAGGACAACGGGAAACATGTCGAGGTGGCTTTATTTGGCAGAATAGGGACTTCTTACCAACTAAGAAGAGTAGCCGATAAGGTAATAATTATAAACGCGCGGCTTCTAAATGGCTGCTGGAAATCATAAATAAGCTGATGGGTTGGAACAAGACCAAAAAAACAAAAACTCATCCTAGAGAGCGGCTTTTCCGAGAAGAAGGCACTATTATCAAAGACTGGGGCGGTAGGCTACCAATCGCCCTTATTTATCCAAACTCCTACTACCTAGGCATGTCCAACCTGGGAATTCATGCCGTCTACAAGCTCCTAAATAGCTATGAGGAGGTTGTTTGTGAAAGAGCCTTCTGGGAAAAAGAGAGACAAGACAAAACTACTTTGTCTCTGGAATCGCAGCGACCGCTTTCAGATTTCGCTATCCTGGCTTTTTCTATCTCCTACGAGCTTGACTATTTCAATGTTGTGCAGATTTTAAGAGCCAGTGGCATACCCTTATATGCGGCTGAGCGTGATGAAAGGCATCCAGTAGTTATCGCCGGTGGTCCCTGCATTACCGCCAACCCCATACCCCTGTCTCCATTTTTTGATTGCCTGTGCATTGGTGAGGCAGAGTCGATACTCCCCGTCATGCTTCCCATGCTATCTAAAGGTATCGGCAGTAAGCGAGATGAGCTACTGAAAGCTCTAGCTTCACTACCCGGCGTATACGTCCCGCAATACTCCAGGACTCCCGTGGTCCGCCAGTGGGTAACAAATCTAGATGACTTCCCGGTTACCTCCGTCATACTGACTCCAGACACCGAACTAGGTGATTTATACCTTATTGAGGTGGAGCGGGGTTGTAACTGGGGTTGCCGTTTTTGCCTGGTCAGCACCAGCTTTAGCCCCATGCGCTTTCGTTCAATGGAGAAGCTAGTAGAACAGGCCAAGCAAGGACTTAAATATAGAAGACGCCTGGGACTGGTCGGACCGGCTGTTGCCGACCACCCCCAGCTAGAGGAACTACTGGTTGGGCTGCGACAGTCGGGGGCAGAGTTTTCCCTCAGCTCACTGCGAGCAGGTCGTCTCCCCGACAGAGTATTGGTGGAAATAGCTAAAGGTGGAGCACGGACTATCACCCTTGCCCCTGAAGCTGGCTCCCAGCGCCTGCGCCAGGTTATCAAGAAGAGTATCGGTGAGGACGATATTTTAGAGTCCATTGGCACACTTGCTGAGCAGAGGATAAAGCAGCTCAAGCTCTACTTCATGATTGGTCTGCCTTCGGAGGCTGATGAGGATATAGAGGAAATTGTGAACCTGACCCTTAAGTGCAAAGACATCCTTGATAGGCGACAGAGCGGCACCCGCCTCACGCTCAATATTGCTCCCTTTGTGCCCAAGGCGGGCACACCCTTCCAATGGCTGCCCATGGTACCTGTCCAGACACTTAATCACCGTCTCTCCCTACTCAAAAACAGTCTGCCACCAAAAGGGGTTAAGCTCAAAAGTGAAAGCCCCGCCTGGAGTCAGGTGCAGGGGGTCCTAGCCCGAGGCGATGTCAGAGTCGCCGAGGTGCTGGCTAGTATGGAAGAGGTGTCACTGGCTGGCTGGCGGCGGGCAGTAGAGAAATGCCGTTTGGATATTGATTTTTATGCCCAGAGGTGGGATGCCAGCCAAAAACTACCGTGGGCAGTGATAGATTCGGGAACTAAGGCAAGTTATCTTGAGTCGGAATTAAATAAGGCGGTGGGTTAAAAGACTCCTAAAAAATTTGTTATCACCCTCACCCCCTTTGTCCCCCTCTCCCTTGGCCGAGATGTACGAAAGGCAAAACTTTTAACAAGACTTTTACTTTGGTCTATTAAAAAGGTTCCTTTTTCCACACTAAACATTCTGACGTAATGTTATGGGGTCTCTCACCAACACCACTCCCCTCCCCAAGTCGTAACTACATTCGGTACGCATATGGGCTCTTTTTATTTCAGGGTATTAGTTCTTTCAAATTAAAAAGGGTATAAATCTTTTTGTTTCTTTCATATATGCGGTATATTCGGCACCAAACTTCTGAATATTCTCTTTTTCCTCAACCATTGCGGTAGCTATCAAGAAAATGGTAGCAATCAAAACCAAAGTTATAGAAAAAAGGGAAAAATCTTTAAAGAAAATTCCCCAGTTCAATGACATTAGTGAACTGTAGAGAGGATGGCGGATATACTTATAGATTCCTCTCTTTACTAGTACGGTAGTGGTCTCAATTCCATGCTCCGGCCTACCAATCTTATGAAGTAGATAGAAACCTTGAATAACTAAAATAAGTGAACATAAGAGCAATAACCATGAGACAATCTGCATAGCCGAAAAGGTGTTACGGAACCAGTAATCCATATTTAAAAAGAGCAACCATAGTATTGACTGGAAGGCAAAAAATACATAAAAGTCGTGGGAGTGTCTTTGCCTAAGATATTTTAAAAATAAAATGAGAATACCGATGGATACGATGATAAAAATGGCTATCTTGAACATAACAGTAACTTAACTATTAAACTACGTCTGGTAAATTATACAACAAACATATACTATCTTAACTATGCTAACTGTCCTCTCTAAAGTCATAACTACATTCCGCACGCCCAGGGGTTTATAAAGTAACAAACTGACGCTTTGTATACCTGTGCCGCTTCACATATCCTGAATATGCAACAGAAGTCCGTAATGTCACATTCTGGCTAAATGTTCAGTAAACTTGAAGTCCTTGACAGAGCTAGGTCAGACGACTAAAGTATCCATTAGTGATTTGGGATGCTCTCCGGTAAAGAGATGTAATGAGTTCCCCAAGAAGTGATTGAATTGAAACAGAAAGCAGTCATTCTGAATTACAGGGATAATGTGGCTACTTCTCTTGCCAACCTAAAGGCTGGGGATACTTTAGAACTCGAGGTCAGCGGAAAGATCCGAGCAATAAAGCTGACTACCGATGTCCCTTTCGGTCACAAGTTCAGCTTATCCAGAATAGAACCTAACTCGCCGGTGATTAAGTATGGTGAGGTGATTGGCATTGCCACCGCTATCATAAAGCCTGGCGACTATGTTCATATACACAACGTGGTCAGTACTCGGGGGCGGGGTGATTTATCGGGGGGGTGTATAAAGTGAGCTTTCTAGGTTATCGGCGTCAGAATGGTTCTGTAGGTACTAGAAACTACATCGGTATTATTTCCACGGTGGGCTGCGCCAACGACGTAACCTGGTGGATATCCCAACAGGTCAAAGGTTCCACCCCGTTTATTCACAGTCAGGGTTGTGCTCAAACCCAGCCAGACCTTGACATAGTGACCCGAACCCTTATTTGCTTGGGCTGGAATCCTAATCTAGCCGGGGTGCTGGTGGTAAGTCTAGGCTGTGAGTCAGTGTCAGCTGACAAGATAGCTGAGGGTATTGCTGAGTCGGGCAAGCCTGTGAAAAAAATAGTAATTCAAAAAGTAGGGGGTTCTACGGCCGCCGTGGCTCAGGGCTCTCTACTCGCCCAAGCTATGGCAATAGAGGCTTCCAGAATAAGAAGAGAAGAGTTCCCTGACTCGGAGTTGGTAGTGGGTGTGAAGTGTGGTGCTTCAGATACCACTTCAGGTCTGCTTTCAAACCCGGCAACCGGAGCCGCCTGCGATTTGGTAATCGATAACGGTGGCACCTGTATATTCGGGGAGACCACAGAATTCATGGGGGCTGAGCATATCCTCGCTCGTCGAGCAGCTACTGCCCAGGTGGCAAACAAAATCATGGATATTGTGGCCCGAATGGAGAGAAGGGCCACCGCCATGGGATTTGACATGAGGGGTGGGCAGCCTACTCGTGGCAATATTGCTGGAGGACTCACCACCATCGAGGAGAAATCTTTGGGTGCCATAGCCAAGGGGGGCACCAAGACCATCAAGGAAGTCTATGAGTATGGAGAGCGGCCTCAGGGCAAGGGATTATTCATAGTTGATTCGCCAGGGAGAGAGTTGGAATTCCTTACTGCCCTAGCAGCGGCCGGAGCTCAGGTCATCATCTTCAGCACCGGGTTAGGTGCCCCACAGGGGTTCCCCTTTATCCCCGTCATTAAGGTTACCGCTAACCCGATTACCTATGAACGGCTCCCGGAACATCTAGATGTATTTGTCGAGCTAGCAGAGGAAGCCAGCACCGCTATTGCCCGGGCAGCGAAGGCTCTATATCAAGAAACCCTCGCTGTGGCTTCGGGGAAGCAGACCAAGGCTGAGACGATAGGCTACGGTAACTTCCCTAACATTTTCACCATCGGTCCCGTGCTTTAGCTGTCTTATCAGCACAGAGAAGATAGGGCTGCGAGTATGCTTAAATTGTCGCAACTGATGCGGGGGCAAAACTAGCCGCCGGTTTCCCGTATCTTCCGATTGATTGCACAAAATGACGAAATGTGCAATGGCAGGCACAAAACAAACCTGAAATTCCAGAGGCTTTTTGACGATGGTTAAGAGCCAAAGATTATTTGATGTATCTTCTCGCTAATAATCAGAGGGTCTTTACGCTGCCAGATATTTCTCCCTACCGCTATTCCTACTGCCCCTGCTGTTAAAGCATCTTTTACTCTTGAAAGGAATCCTTCATCTGTTTTAGTCATTGGACCACCAGACATAACTACTTTGGTTGGGAAAGCTGACTGCACTACCCACCGAAAACTCTCTGGAGAGCCAGTATATTTGACTTTTACTATATCTGCCCCCAGTTCCAGGCCTATTCTTGCTCCGTAAGCTACTATAGAAGGAGTTTCATCTATAGCCAGATTTGCTTCTTCTTGCTCTTCCAATGCTATTTTAAGAGTTTTTGAAGCTGATCTTCTATCAAAAAGAGATTTGCCCCGCGGATACATCCATCCTATGACGGGAACGCCTTTTCTATGGGCTTCTCTAATTATTCTTGAAAACTCCTTCTGCATTTCATCTTCATATTTTGATCCTGAATAAACTGTATAACCCACCGCAGTCGCACCCAACTCAAGGGCATCTTCCACCGAGTAGAGTTGGGGGGAATAAGGCTCTTCTTCGGTACAGAGTTCTGATGTCCCGTTTAGTTTTAGAATTAGCGGAACCTTTGAATCCCGTATTTCAGATTCGTATTTCTCGGCTAGCCCGGCATGCAATACTATTCCAGTAAATTTTCCTCTTTTGGCTATATCCAAAATATATTCAAAATTTGCGCTTTCCGGATGCTCCACAAAATCTCTTGGTCCGTGCTCAAAGCCCTGGTCATAAGCTAATATCATTGCCCTGCCGCCTGGCATTATTTTTGTTTTTTGTTCTTCCAATTCTTGTTCTTGTTTCACTTTTCACCTCCTAACCAAAGAATATTTCTGCTATCCGATAGGCATTCAGATTTACTGTTTTGATTCCATCTGCCACCTTTTCTAAAAGAACACTGGTAATTCTATTCCCCTTTAGAGCGGTCATCTCTCCATATTTCTTATCTCGGATAAGTTCGACCGCTTTTACTCCAAAAGCTGTAGCCAGGCTTCGGTCGTATGCCACCGGAGTCCCTCCTCTTTGAATATAGTCCAGAGAGGAAACTCTGGTCTCAAGACCTGTTTTTCCCTCAATGATTTCCCCCAGGACGTTTCCTATCCCTCCCAGTCTAAACGCCATTTCGTTCTTCGATATGTCAAAGATATGCCTTCCTATAGTTTTTCCTTCTAACTCCGTTCCTTCTGCCACGACAATAACACTAAAGGTTGCACCCCTCCGATACCTCACTTTCAGCATTCGGCACAGTTCTTCTATCTTTTCCTTATCCAGAGGAATTTCAGGGATAAGGATGGCATCTGCTCCATTAGCCATCCCGGCATAGGTAGCAATCCAACCTGCTTTGCGCCCCATTACTTCAAGAAGCATTACCCGATGATGGCTTTCTGCAGTGGAACGAAGCCTATCCAGAGCCTCAGTGGCAATCTGGACGGCAGTTTGAAACCCTATCGTGTAATTGGTTTCTTTCACATCATTATCAATGGTTTTAGGTATCCCCACCACCGGGAGACCCATTTTAAATAATTTACTAGTTATACTTAAGGTACCTTCACCGCCCATAACCACCAGTGCTTCTAATCCTAGTTTCTCGAATCCATTAAAAATTAGCTGGGGTCCATTTTCAATCTGGAAGGGACTTAATCTTGAAGTTCCCAAGATTGTTCCTCCCCTGTCAATGATTCCTGAGGTATTTTTTCTATCTAATATCTTATTTTCATCGTCAATTAAACCATTCCAGCCATTTCGAATGCCTATCACTTTATAATCCATTTGGATTGCTGTTTTTGCAGTCGCTCTGATTGCAGCATTAAGACCCGGGCAATCTCCGCCTCCAGTCAAAATGCCGAGTCTTTTCCTCTCTTCCATTTTCAACCTCCTAATATTAAAGACCTGTTTTAATTTCGCATGTATGTCGTCAGCAAATAGGGGCATTTTGCCACACGAAACAATGGACGCTTAGCAATCAATGCAAAGCCCCAGTCAATGACAGTACTATTATAGCTTTTCTTGCTTCTAATGTCTTGTTTCTGGCATCTTTTGGTCTCGGTCTGACGATAATGATGGGAGGCAAGGACTTGCCTGATCCAGGGTACACTTTTTAGCGGTTTGTCGACTCTTTTGTAGTACAAGCATCGTCTCTTTTTGCAAAGGCAATCCATCTATGCTGATGTAATGTTCACCTCCTCTTATGATTGACAAGGCTTCAGGAATAGAATAACCTACGTACTAACCGGTGTAAAGAATACCGTATCTACCGAGGAGGGAATATGATTGAGCGAGTTCATGAGCATATAATTACCGAACTCCAGCAGAACGCGCGCACTGACACGATCTTCATCCTGACCGCAATCCTTCTCAATCTTATCGCTCTAGGGGTTAATTCAGCTGTTGCTAGTGAAAGGGACACCGACACCACTACATGGATAGTGTTCTCCACGTTTGTCTGCCTGGTGATAGTAGTCAACTTTGTTGTAGTAATTGGGTTGTTAAAAGGAAAGGAAACGAGGACAAAGCTGATAAATGGGTTACTTAAAATGTACAAGGACCAAGGTGTAGAAGGATACTATGACGTTTCTCTTTTAAGCAGCTACAGCACCAGATATAATTTGTTCCTTCTCGCGGTCGTTGCCACAGGCCTCATAGCCATTGTGGTACCTTCTGTTCTCATTGTATGATCTGAGAGCGCAGCCGAGGCGCTGGCTCAGTATTAACCCAAGATTTTCTGCAGGCTCCCCCGCCATACCGACTCAACTTGCTGCAGAGGAAGGTCTATGCAGCCCTCAATAATAAACCGCCTACCTCCCACCACCCCCAATCTGGTTACAGGCACTCGACTGGCAGCAGCCATCTCTTCCAGCCATCGAACCTTCTCTGGCTTTACCGAGACTACAATCCTTGACTGCACTTCCCCAAACAGGGTGGCATCCAGCCTACCCTTAAAGCGCCACCCCCCTCCCTTGAAACCAAGCCCATTTCTCAAGCAGCACTCAGCCAAGGTAATCACCAAACCGCCGTCAGAGCAGTCATGAGCCGAACTAATAACTCCCCGCCTGATAGCCTTCAGGCAACAAGATTGCAGCCGCTTTTCCAGGTCGAGGTCAATATCAGGTCTACCCCTGACCAGACCATGAACCAGTTCGAGGTACTCGCTTCCTCCCAACCCACCACTATCGAGGTCACTGCCCAATAAAAATACCTGGTCACCTTCATCGATAAAGCCCATATCACAGCGTCGGTCTACATTCTCAATCAGACCCACCATGCCACACAATGGCGTGGGATAGATCGCCCCCTCCGCTGACTCGTTATACAGGCTAACATTGCCACTAATAACCGGCACACCCAGCTTCCGGCAAGCACTGCTTATGCCACGAATGCACTCTTTGAGCTGGTAATAAACGTCCTTTCTTTCCGGATTCCCCAGGTTAAGAGAATCAGTAACAGCCAGTGGTCTGGCACCGGTGCACACCAGATTTCGTGCGCCTTCAGCCACAGCTATAGCCCCACCGGCATAAGGGTTAAGATAGCAATAACGTCCATTTCCGTTTACAGTGAAGGAAAGGGCTTTACCACTCTCCTTTACCCGCAGCAGCACTCCACCATCGCCGCCAGGAGGTACAAGGGCAGCTTTACCGCCAGAGGCAGAGTGTTGAAATATCCACTCCCGGCTACAAATATTAGGTGAGGTCAGCAACCGGAGAAAAACCGATTGAGCCTCGTTGAGAGTAAGGTCAGGGATATCTTTTAGTTCCAACGACTGAATCTCTCCCAACCAGCTCGGCTTCCTAACCCGGTATTGATACAATGGTGGGTCAATGAGTAGTTTTACCGGGGCTTCAGCTGCCACCACGTCACCCTCTTTAATTCTGGCCAGCCCATCATCAGTAACCTGCCCAATGATACTGCAGTCCAGTCCCCAACGATGGAACAGGTCTGACACCTTATCCTCACAGCCTTTCTTAACTATTATTAGCATCCGCTCCTGCGTTTCAGAAAGCATAATCTCATACGGTGTCATTCCTGCCTCCCGACAAGGCACCTTAAGCATATCAAGTTCAACACCGTTACCAGCCCTAGCTACTGTTTCCACCGCTGAAGAGGTCAAGCCAGCAGCACCTAAATCCTGCATGCCCACCAGCCAGTCGGTGTCAGCCAACTCCAGGCAGGCCTCAATAAGTAGCTTCTCCAGAGCCGGGTCACTGGCTTGAACGGCGGTACTCGGCTCAGCCTCAGCCTCAAATGTTCTTGACGCCAACCCTGACGCCCCATGAACCCCGTCCCTGCCGGTTTCAGCACCGACTATCATTATTGGGTTACCCACGCCGCTGGCTCTAGCCCTGACCAATTTATTAACCGCCACGATACCCACGCACATAGCATTAACCAACGGATTGTTTGAATATGAGCTAGAAAAATAGACCTCACCGGCGACAGTAGGAATACCCAGCTTATTCGCATAATCGGTAAAACCAACCACCACCCTACTGAATAGATAATTATTACGGGAGCTACCTAAAGGACCAAAACGCACGGAATCAATGGCAGCAATAGGGCGAGCCCCCAGTGTCAGAATGTCCCTGGCTACTCCACCATACCCACTGGCTGCCCCTTGATAGGGCTCAATAGCCGAGGGGTGATTATGAGACTCAATCTTCATTACCACTGCCAGCCCATCACCAATATCCACCACACCAGCATTCTCAGCCCCGATGTCAGCCAGTACCCTCTTATCTATAGGTGGGAAGAACTTGAATAGCGACTTAGAATGTTTATAGCCACAATGCTCGCTCCACAGGGAGCCAAACATGCCTATTTCCGTAATTGTAGGTTCCCGACCGAGCCTACGAACTATGAGCTCATACTCTGCTTCACTTAAAGCAAGTTCATCCAGTATCTGCTTGTCAATTGCCATAAGACCCTCCTTCTAACTTTATAAAAATAGACCCACTCTCTAAAACTGGAGTGCCGGGTAGGGTAAGTAATAACGTGAGAGTGGGGTCATTGACTGACTAACTCAATCACTACCACCTAGTCATAATATAACATAAACTTTCCCTTTTATATTACCAGTTACAACAGGTGAAAAGCAATGACAATATTTAGCATTAAGAGGGACAATAAACAGTCTAATTTTGCGAGTTTCACGACTATAAAAAACGCAGGACAGAGAGCCCCAGCCCCCTTCCCATTACCGTAACCTTAAAATGCCCAGAATTACACTACAAAGCTTACTGCGCCTATAAAAACCCATAACCCTAATTATTGTGCCCACTTGGGAAGGGGAGGAAGTCCCTCCCTGTCTCTTTCGTCAATGGACTGAAATTTTTCTATGGCTTTCTTGTGTGCATCAGCAAGAGATTTTAATGTTTCCTTTATCTGACCAGTATCAGGGAAATCCCGTGGAGGGAAACCCTTACTTAATACCCATATGTTGAGAGGGTCGCTTAGTTCTTCAGCTACATGCAAGATTCTTTCACGTAAATCTCTTACTTTTGAATACTCACCCTCTAATTCCTTTATGGCAAGCATATATTCACCAATCTGCTTTTTAGACATAACGCATCACCTCCCTGTAAGGGTAATTATAGCATTATTCTAAAGAGTTTCAATACTACGAGTAATTACCATAGATATACAAGGCATTAGAGAAGCTTGTGAATTAGTCAGCAAAAACCTTACTGAAATCTCATTTGAGAATAAAAGATTAGCACTGGAAGCACTAAATATCAAAGTCGGGATTGATGGTGAGAATATAAAGATCGAGGGTCCTATCCCAATAAGTGAGGGTGTTATTGTAACAACTCAGTTACAACCGCATTTATCTCCCGCCCATCTGCCCTACCCTTAAGCTGAGCGATAAGCTTCGGCATAACTTTGCCTTTATCGCCAGGTCCCTGTGCCCCCACCTCCTCAATAATTCGGCGAGCCGCCTCCACAACTTCCTCCCGGGTCATCTGTGGAGGTAAATACTCTTGAAGGACAGCCAGTTCCGCCTCTTCCTGAGCCACCAGGTCGGGGCGATTTCCCTGCTTGAAGGCTTCAATACTCTCATGACGCTGCCTAACCTCCTTGGCAATAATGCCAAGGATATCAGCATCCTCTAAAGCACCCTGCCGAGCAATTTCGGCATTGTTAATAGCTGCCAAAAGCAATCGGATAGCGGAACGCCTTACCTTGTCCCCGCTCTTTATTGCTTGCTTAAGCTCGTCAGCTAGCTTCTGTTTCAGGTTTGCTTCTCGTGCCATACAGGCCTCATAAACGTTACTGCTTGCTTTCTTCCCCGCCCATCCCCTGAACTTTAACTTAGGACATACTTGTTACCTTCTCATTGCTCTGGCAACACTACGCCTTCTGGCTGCTCTTTTCCGCTTACGCTTAACACTGGGCTTCTCGTAGTGTTCTCGACGGCGCAACTCCGACAGAATGCCGTCCTGCTGCACCCTTCTATTAAACCGTTTGAGCAAACTATCAAAGCTCTCATTCTCACTGGCTACTACCTCAGCCACATAGCATCATCCTCCTTCTAAAAGAAGAAATTTTACATACCCTCACATTTTAGCCATCATAGACTACCCTGTCAAGAAATGAGATTATTTTGGTGACCTCACCCCTCGAAGAGTCTTCGACCTTTATCCCCCCCTCCTTAATAAGGAGAGGGGGAAGATTCTGAAAAGAGGGGCTGACGCCCCTCTTAAACGCCCCCCCATTATTAACCCAGAGCAAGGAAAGTCAAAGAGAGCAAAAACTCTCTCACATAATCATTTCCCCCCTTTAAGGAGAGAGATATTAAATGAGAGTCAAAGAGAGGCAAAGCCTCTCTTATATATCCATTCCCCCTTCCCCTTTGAAGGGGAAGGGGATAAAGGGGATAGGGTAGATAAGCAATCTTAGTGCCCGCTTCTCCTTAATACCTCACGAGCGGCAACTACGCCAGAAGCTGATGCCTGAACCAAGCCACGACTAATACCAGCTCCATCGCCGGCGGCAAACATGTTGCCAACCTCAGTTTCCAGACTAGAGCTAAGTTGAGGTCGGCAGGAATAGAACTTGACTTCAACCCCATAGAGTAAGGTATGGGGTGAAGCAATGCCCGGAGTCAGCTTATCCATTGCCTGAAGCATTTCCACTATCCCCTTAAGATAACGATAGGGAATAACGAAGCTGAGGTCACCCGGGGTAGCCGTTTTCAAAGTAGGTTCAACAATCCCCTGCTCAATGCGGGCTGGAGTGGACCGCCGACCTTTCATTAAATCACCAAAGCGCTGCAGCAGCACTCCGCCACTAAGAATATTGGCTAGTCTGGCCAGATACTTACCGTAGGCAATAGGCTCCCGAAATGGTTTAGTAAAGGCTGTGCTCACCAACAGCGCAAAATTAGTATTATTACTCTTACGGTCAGCGTAGCTATGTCCATTAACCGTGATTACCGGGTCGCAACCCCCGGTAGACTCCATAATGACTTCACCACCAGGACACATGCAGAATGTTCTAATCCGGTCGTCAAAACTCTTGGACAGGAATTCCAACTTCACCTCGTAGAGCACATTGGTCAAATCTTCCATCACTGCCACCGGCACCTCTACCCTAACCCCAACATCAACCGGGTTATTGTGCATTGTCAGATTCAGACGATTAGCTTCCTTAGAGAACCAATCAGCTCCTTCTCTACCCGGAGCCAGAATCAAGTAGCGACAGAGAAACCTGTCACCAGCCTCCGTCTCAATCCCTTTAACCTCACCATTATCAACAATGATAGTCGAAGCCGCCACCTCAAGCTTGAATTCCAGGCGAGAAATAAGCTCATCACGCATCGCTTTGAGTACTGAATAGCAATGCTCGGTCCCCAAGTGACGAAGAGGCACTGGCGTTAGACGCAATTCCGCCAAGGAAGCCCGGTGGCGTATCTCCTCAATCCCCTCACCAACCCCGTATAGCTTGTTTGAGGCACCAAACTTGAGGTATATACCGTCAACGTACTTAATCAAATCTTCAGCGGCACTCTCCCCAAGATAGTCCTTAAAGCGACCCCCTACTTGCGATGATAGCACCAGCTTACCATCGCTAAAAGCACCTGCCCCACCTAAACCACAAACCAGATGACAAGGCGAGCAGGTAATACAAGGACTACCCGTATCACGAACCAGACACTGACGCTTATCAATGTCCTTACCTTTTTCTATAAACAGGATATCCAGTCCAGATGCCTTTGACAGCTCTAAAGCAGCAAAGATACCCGCCGGGCCGCCACCCACAATGATAACATCATATTTCTTGGTCATTTTATTCCGCAGTGCCACTTGAACTACTGAAAAGCCATTTTAGAGCTTTTTCAGCAGAGCAACCCCTTCTACCCCCATTAGCCTCATAAAAACTGTGTTTCCTAGCCGTCTTATTCTATAATCCGCAGCTTCGGGCGTCAAGAAACGGGGTTTTACGGTTCTATGCCATTAAAATTGATGGGGGTAAGCCTTACTAAATAGCTATTGAAATCCAATTATCAATCTTCTATTCTTCTATAAAATAGGGGTGATAAAGTGGGGATTTGTAAGCCCAGAATTTTAATGAAATTTTAATACCTTTTTAATGAATGCTTAACTTCCGACAGGATAAGATGGAAGTGCCATTATGGACAACTGGCTAAAGAATATCAGTAAAAGTATTGACATTTGCCATTTGGCGAATTATAATGAATGAAAGGAAGGAGTATGAATATGGGGCGAAATGACAACAATCTGGGCAGAATACTCAAGCAGCAAAGAATTGCAATACCGCTAACACTACAGGAGCTGGCTACCACATCAGGGGTATCCTCATCACACCTAGGGCGTATTGAGAGAGGCGAGCGTTTCCCATCAGCCCATATATTGCGCAGAATTGCCAAGCCTCTGGGCTTTGATGAGGATGAGCTATTTACTTTAGCTGGTTTCTTGTCTCCCCAGACTCCAGGTGTAGCTGAAGAGAGAGGCTCAGGTTATGGTAGCCGGCACTTAGATCCCTATGTAGCCAAGCTATTAGGCGAAGAGTCTGTTGAGGTACAGCGCTCTGTCATTGGCATCCTCACCCTACTAAAGAGTATAGCCAGAGGGATGACCAAGGAAAGCGACTAACCGCCACTTTGACCAAGAGCAGTGTAATTGCCAGGATTGAGACTGCTCAGTGCTGTTTTTCCTATCCCCATTTTATACTCTCTGCTTTAGATTATTATTAGGTAACCCTCCCCCTTTATCACCCTCCCTTTGATAAGGGAGGGTGAAGTGATTTATAAGAGGGGCTAACGCCCCTCTCAAACTCCCCATAATCTTATTTGGGGGCTTCGCCTCTCTACGACCCTCCTTTCCCACTTCAAGGTGGGAGTTTTGTTTGAGAGGGGCTGACACCCCTCTTGGACGCCCCTGATTAGCACGTCTATACACCCCAGCCACAGTTGTCGGTCATATTCTCCCCAGCAAGGCTCATAAACCGGAATTGACCCAAGCACCTTCCTTTAATGCAATTTCAACACCATTTTTATGAGCATTCAACTCTGGCCAAGCTACAATAAATAGTAATGGACAGTGCAAAAATAATAGTTTGGCCGAGATACTATCAATTCAAGGCGGTATTGACATTCGCCATTAGGCGAATTATAATGTTAAATAGTAATAGTAATGATTATCATTACTATTCTAATAAACTATTTTTATATGGGGTCATCATGGTCAGACTTTCAAAACAGAGAGAGGCGATTCTTAAGGTTCTGAGGAGCACAACTTCCCATCCTGCTGCCGATTGGGTATATGAGCAAGTGAGGAAGAAACTGCCCCATATCAGCCTCGGGACGGTTTACCGCAACCTGAGATTGCTGGCACAAGAGGGAATAATCTCAGAGCTAGACTTTGCCGGCACCCCCAGCAGGTTCGATGCCAATACACAGCCTCACTCCCATTTCACATGTGAGCGGTGCGGTCGCATTTTTGACGTGGCTGAGCCAGCACATAAAGAGATAGATGAGAGGATAGCTTCAAAAATGGGCTTGAAGGTCTTTAATCATCGGCTGGAATTTAGCGGGTTATGCAAAGACTGCCAAGCTGAAATTAGCCAGAGGAAATTATTATGATGAGTCCAACACGAAAAGGCTCAATAATAACCAAAGAGGAGCCGACCAGGCAAACCGGAATTAGCAGGGCAATTCGGTGGCAACAGCTGCTTATCCTGGCTATATTTACCGCTATTGCCGTCTGTGAATATCTATTCGCCTACCAAGATGTAGCTTTTGGCATTGGGTTGGCGCTATTTCTGGCTCTCGGAATATACATTACAATTTCGGTAGTCCGCTTGAGCCAGCCTATAACTAACTGTGCCGGGTCACTAGCTCTCATTCCTCTCTATATCCTGTTTACCTCTTCCCTACCCTGGTTCTTTATCAACCAGCAGTACCTGTTACCGGCAGTATATTCAATCATCATAGCGCTATCCCTGTTGCATATCTACCAGAATAAACTGAGCCTCAAGTATATCTTTGGCTTCAGAAAAGAGAAACTCCTGCTCTACACCCTGGCATGCCTGGCTATTGGTGCTGTATTAGGGACAATAGAATACTCCATCCTCCGCCCGGCGCCTGCCTTCCCCACTTTTGAGGTGAAATACCTACTCAGGGATATGATATATATGTTTCTCTTTGTCGGCCTGGGAGAAGAACTCCTATTCCGCGGTCTGCTTCAGATAGATTTAATGAAGGTTTTTGGTGTAAAAGGGGGGCTTATCCTGGCCAGCATGATGTTTGCGATTATGCACCTCACCTGGAGGTCGCTCCCGGAACTTGGCTTTGTCTTTATCGCCGGGCTGATACTGGGGTTCTTATATTGGAAAACGAAAAATCTGGCACTTCCCATCATAGTCCATGGGGCAAACAATGTCATGCTGGTAGCAGTGCTACCTTACATATTGGGGTAAGACAAAATGGGAAAGCAAAAAGGGAAAACCGAATTTAATAAACTCAAGGAAACGATATTGCGGGTAGAGAGGAGCTTCAAATTGCCAGTTAAACTGGCTGTTTGGTTCATCATCTCCCTGGCACTCTCGCTTATTTTCTTCCGGGAGTTCTGGGCAAGCCTGGGAGCAATGCTCTCCCCAAGCTGGATATTCGGGCAGCATCATGCTGCCCCCTGGGGCGTATTGGGCTTATGCACTATCTGGCTGTGGCTCAAGAGGAAGCAAATACGGAGTGACATGGAAGTAAGACAAAATCTTGTCTTCATCCCGCTGGGCCTGGCTCTGGTAATCGGAGCTATCCTCATGCCACTCTCCCAAGACTTTATGGTATTTCAGGTACTACTGGCATCCCTGGGGGTCTTTGTCATTCTCTTTAGCAAAGGCGCCCGAATTCCCTCCATCCTGCTAGGTATATATGGCTTTGCCATCTCTTTTCCGCTCGTAATACAGAGGTTTGCCGAGCTTCCTTATTCAATAAGTGCTCTAAGGCCGCTGGTATGGATACTGACTGGTCTGGGCTACGCATTCCAGAACGTAGGACAATGGATGCACTTCACCAGCTACTCCGGTGAGTCTATATCCGTGGCGATAACCGCCGACTGTGCCGGTCCGGTAACTATGGGGGTTTTCCTGGCTATCTTCGCCCTAATGATGCTAGATGTACGTCTTCCCGCAAAGAAAGCCTTCTGGCTCTTCCTGTTTGGTGCGGCAGGCACCTGGTTTCAAAGCTTTATCAGATTGATAATCTTGATGCTGGTGGGCTACCACTGGGGAAAGGAAGCCCTGTGGACGACCCACTTCTGGACGATATATGTCCTGTTCCCATTATGGTACCTGTTATTTGTTTATATTTACTTCCGGCAGGTGGGGCGACTACCCCAGATAAAAGGAAGACAAGAGTTTAAAAATATTCCGGTGATGGAAAGCTAATTATGGAACCCATCAAAGACAGAAGCATAATACTTAAAATTGCCATTCTATGGCTGGCAATACTGCTGCTGAGCAGCTTCTGGTTTACACTGAAGACAAGCTCGGACATGGCAAGCTTGACAGTGCTACCCAAGGTTCCTCGGGAGGGGGAACCAGTAATAGCCACCATCAAGCTGAATAACCCATCATCTCAAGTAACAAGCGTTAGCTATCAACTCTATACCAATGGCGAGCTTACGAGAGAAGGAATTGCCACCCTGCCCCCCGCCTCCAGCAAGGTATATCAATACGCCTATAAAAACCCTCTGCAACTCGGAGAGCAGCTAAACTTCGCGGTCAAGACAACCTCTCCCCAGGGTAATTACGAGCAGGTAGTCTCCCTGCCCTCTTATCCCCCCCAGATATGGTCGAGTTTTGTTTCCTTCGCCTCTTTCTCTACTTCAATAATGAGCTCCATGAGTTCCATGACCTACTACCAGAGCACCTTCGGCTCACAAGTGAGCTTCAACCTGGGACTACTCTTTACCCTTGTCCTGGCCTCACTTCTCATCTTCCTTGAGCTAAGCCAGCCATTACTTCGACAGAAAACCATCACTGTGCTGGGAAGGCTGCACCTGAGGTTCAGCACAGTTACCTGGATATTGTTCAGCATCTTCCTGGGTATCTTCTATACCAGCGTGTTGATGATAATCACAAGTGTTTAAAGCAGAAAAGAACTAGGTGTAAACAGCTATCACTACTGCCTCTTTTGGATTGTGTTCGTCAAAGAATATAACTGCTGCCTTCCTACCCGTGGTCATCTCTGTCACGGGGAGGTTCCGCGCCACAGCAATATCCTCCAGATACACCTTATAACTGCCGACAAGCTGAACAGTGGCAGTATAATTACCAGAATTGAAACTCCTCAGCACCGCTTTTCTTAGTCTCATTTATATTGCCTCCTTCAGGTTATTAGGTAACCCTCCCCCTGTATCCCCCTCCCTTGATAAGGGAGGGGGAAGGGGTTGGAAGAGGGGCTTCGCCCCTCTTGAACTCCCCTTTTGTTACTTCAAGGTGAAAAAATTGTTTAATCAGAGTTTTGCCTCTATTAAACGCCCCTTTTTAATTTGGTGCCGAGGGTTCAACTCTTCAGGCTTCCCGGCGAGATTGATAAATAATCTCTATACTGCCCCCAGCCATAGCCTCTGGCTGTATTCGCCACGGCGGGGGCTATAAACCAAGGTCAACCCGAGCACTCTCTTTTTCTCCGAGGTAAGCCCAGCCCGGGTATCGGTTATATCCATGACATCGTATAACTGCTGACCACAGTTAACCAGAGCCAGGATAGTGCCACCAGCTGATTCTATTTCAGCTTCTCTTAAATAGGCTTCCCCTCTCTGCTGGGCTCCAGCTACGGTATCAATGTTCATGTCCTCAAGCTGCCTAAGCCTATCATATAGCCTATCTATCTCCCCCCAAGCAAAACTATCAACGACAATCGGCTCATCACTTCCAGTATCATAGCCTTCTACCTGCACCCGGTTGAGTTCCCAAGCACCCTGCCGATATCTGCCATCTAAAATTTGGTGCTCTACACCATAACTATAGACAGAACTGTCCGATAACAGAGGGTTTACAATATAGGCCTTGCTGCCCTCAATGAAGAGAACATCGGGGACAAAGAAGAGCAATTTCTGGATAACCATCTCCCCACTGTGATTGGGGCCGATGGTGAAGTCAGGATAGAAGCTGGTGATGACTGACGACTGGGACTTGACCTCTAACTTCAACCCCGCTCTGGCCAGCACAAAGGTAAGAATGTCTTTGACGCTCATCTGGTTAGAAGTTTTATTCCAGCGGAACTGATATCTGGCTCTCCAGGCAGTTATTGCTGTCCAGCCGTCCTGGGAGTGAAGAATGAGGCTAGCCTTACCACCCGAGCTGGTATGCTCATAAGCTTCCAGGCTAAAGGTTTGCCCCGAACTCACTTCGTTGCCGCTGGTAGTCGCATAGCCAGGACTGAAGTCCAACTGACAACCAATGTCAAGAACCGATAAATCCCCCTGCCCCAGCGAAGCGTACTGTCCTTCATCATTCCTCAGTTCCACAATTAGCTTACCTGAGGTCTCCCCCAGCTCCTGCCTCACCCCGATAACATCAGCAGTCAGGTCGAGGCTCTGGGTGGTTAGATTGGCTCTCCATACTCCAGCTGGATTTGACAGCCAGCAATAATCACCATAGTGAGCTATGGCCAGACCATATTCTGAAGACAGGTTGAACGGCACCGGCTCTCGCCAGAGATTATCAATGAAATTGGCATCAAGGACAGAGTGCGACCAAAAAGGACGGTTATAGGCTTCGCTGCCAGTGAACCTCTCAATGAAGAAACCACGGTAAACATCCGGGTTATCCAGAAATGGTCGATGGTATTCAAACTCGCCATCAGACGGAGCCGAGGCAAGCTCCTTCAACTCTGACCAGTCACCAGCGGCGACGTCGCCACCATCACCATAGACCAAGCTCCACAGTTTGAAGTTACCCGCTGAATCCTTCCCGGTAACAAGTAGATTCCAGTCGGCATCATAGACAGTGGCGACACCGGATAAATTACCGGTAGTTTTATCCCAGGCTGATTTTGTCTGCCATTCACCACCCACATACTTCTTCACATAGAGAGTCGCCTGGTCAGCGAAAAAGATAGCCAAATCACCGTTGGACTTATAGGCGGCAGCCAGACCATTGACATTAGTAGTGGGGGAATAATCAATGACCTCAGGACTCCCCCAGGTAGCACCGTAGTCAGTACTCTTTATGCGCTGGATTTTTCTATTAACACCGTCTATCCAGAAAATGGAGACCTCAGCTCCCAGTGAAGCACAAGCGACAACAGCAGCATTGTACTGGTTAGTGTAAGTCCACTGGCTGAAGTTGCTTGACGGACCTGGATTAGATACTCGCTGGCGGTAGAGCTTCCTAGAATCAGCAGGTAGAGTTATTCTGGCCCTGATGAAAGAGCCGTCACCGGGCATAGTTAGCGCATGGAAGTAGTCATCCTCCGAACCAGTATAGAGCCTAGTCCAGTCATATCTGACCACACCGGCAATTTTATTCTTGGCCTCCACTTTAACATAGGGAGTTGTGGCTGCCTGTTTCTGGGCGGCTAACAGTGTTGATGTTAGACTTCGCATCGCTTCTCTTTCCTTTCTGGAGCTAATTAGCTTTGAATTGAATCACCCGGTTGGTTGGGGATATATCTGGTTCCCCAGAAAAGGTGACCAGCAATATAGCCGAGGGTAAAGACCATGAGGAACCAGAAGATTAAATCCCAGAGCCAGTGCCCCAGTAGTGCGCCGATGGCTACCATGCCGATGATCCAAAGACCCTCAAGTTTATGCCAGGTATCCCGTAAGATATAGGTCCAGGGACGACCGCCTATTCTCGACCACAGGGCTTTATAGAGGTTTATCTACCTCACCCCCTTTAGATTCTATTTAGGAACCCCATCCCCCTTTATCCCCCTTCCCCTTGATAAGGGGAAGGGGGAGAGGTTATGTAAGAGGGACTTCGTCCCTCTAAAACTCCCTAGAAGCATATTTGGAGGCTTCGCCTCTCTTTGATTCTCATCTTGTATATCTCTCCTTCAAAGGAGAGGGGGAAGTACTTCTCAAAGAGGGGCTCCTTCCCCTCTAAAACACCCTATGAGCTTATTTTTAGGCTTAGCCTCTCTTTACGCCAGAGCTGCCAGGATATCAGGAAGCGATTGGGCAGCCTTTCGGTAGTGATTAGCCAAGTGCCTGGCAGCCTCAAGGATTTCCTCGGGACTGGCTTCCACTGTCCTCCTGCGATATCCATTTAGCGAGAGGGCAGCCACCGCCGCACTCATTAAATCCCAATCAATCGTCTTTTCAACATCAAGTTTGCCACGAAGGGCTCTAAAGATACTTTTCTTGTGATGAGGTAACTTCCAGGTATCGGGGTCTTCAGGGTCGCCAACGATAGCAAATGCCTCCTTAGGCAATCCCTCCCTGGTCTTGATTTCTACCTTTTTCATGATTATATCTACCTCGCCCCCTTTAGATTCTATTTAGGAACCCCATCCCCCTTTCTCCCCCTTCCCCTTAATAAGGGGAAGGGGGAGAGGTTATGTAAGAGGGGCTTCGCCCCTCTAAAACTCCCAGAGCCTGTTTTGAGGCTTCGCCTCTTTTTGACTCTCCTCCTGTATATCTCTCCTTCAAAGGAGAGGGGAAATTGCTGTGTAAAGGGGACTTCGTCCCTCCAAAACACCCTACGAGCACATTTAAGAGCTTCCCCCACTTTGATTCCTCGTTAGACCCGTCACCAATTAAGGTCCATAGTCGGTTGACTTGGAGACAATGGGATAGTATGGCTTATAGAGTGAACGGACTCTAACCCTATTTCTCCTCCCCAGTCGCCTTAGCTCCTGCTTAAAATACCTCAGTTTTTCGTTCCCCCAGGCAAGGAACTCCTTAGGGGTGATGCCACCACCGACATTGACCCGGTTTATGGCATAGACCGCCCATTCCACCGCGGCGTAACCACCAGCGCCAGCAGCAATTAAATCTTCGTGATAGGTAGAGAGGGTAGAGCTTGTAGCATCAAGGGTATGGAGCTTACCGTAGTAGATGTAGGCATTAGAGCCATCCGGTACCTCATCGCCAAGGATAGTTAGAGTGTCTCCCCACAGGGCAAAGGGCTGGTAGCGCTTGGGGAACTGAGCCACCGGGTATTCTACGGCTTCAACCATAATCCTATCGGTTATGGTGGATATATCAAGCTCCCTAGAGCCTGAAGTAGTAGCTTTAGTTGCCTTCTGCTCATGGGGAAGATACTCAGAGAAGTCTTTTACGGCATGGGCAATATGCCTATCCAGCTCGTCATTAGTCCAGCGATAGTTACTGGCATCCTCGTCATGGAGGTCACGCCTGACTATTGTTCTCATCTCAGTTAGGTTCATATCTGGCACACCCCTTTTAGGTTTTTATTTGGTGACCCCATCCCCCTTTATCCCCCTTCCCCTCTATTTAGGCAACAGTTTTCTAATCTCTACCCTCTCCAACTTCTCACAGGGTAAGCCCTCATCGTGCCGACATATTTCTAAGTCGGCGAAGGATATCTCTTCATTAGGTTCGCCCTCATTGAGGCTGACTGCCTTGCCGGATAGATTTTCCGCGTAAGCCATCAAAGACCGGGCATCAGCTTCGTCAGCAAAGGACAAATCCATTCTCACTCTATATTTCATCTATACCTCCACTTGGTAGCTAGGTAAATATTCTGTGTTTCCTGAGGAGTCAAAGCTCTGTTATAAACCAAGACTTCACCAACATCTGCCTTAATCGGTATCCCTGTAGTATTTCTGGCGCCAATAACAAAACTGGCTCCTCCCTCGCAGGTTGCAGTTAAGCCATCCGCAGTGATTGACATGCTTATTTCTTCCCCATCTACATAAGCTGTAAAGCCACTAGCAGCCGATGAGCCATCATAGCTGAAGCCAAGGAACATAAATCTATCGGTATCAGTGAAAGTGTCAGCGCTGGTAATCCAGATTGAGTTGCCTGTACCATTGTTGCTATCCATTGCAATACCTAGAGCATCTGTAGCCGTAAACTCTATATCCCATCCCCGATATGTTCCTGCATCAAGCCTCTTCCCCCACAACCATTGAGCAGTAGCAGTTCTTTTTTTTCTTGCCCAGCCGTAGATTGAAAAGCGGTCAGTATTGCTAAATTTTACTGCGGATATGTTGCCCAGAGTAATATAATCATCAGTCCCATCAAAGTATCTCCCATTGGGTCTCCACAGTGCCCCGGTAACAGAGCATAGATGGCCATGGGCATCCTTTGACACAAAAGAAGCACCGTCTAGCTGATAGAGGGGCAGATAAAGCACCAGGCTAGGGTCAAAAACGAAATCCATTAATCACCTCAACTACCTTTATAAATTAGCTTGACATAGCTTGAGTTCTTCACTTTGCCGACAGCGTTCTCCCCACCGGCAGCCCCCGACTTGATTGTCAGCCGAACATCAAAGGGCACAGAATTGAAGTCAGCTACAGGTTTGAAACGACCACTGTAGGTATATTCCTTATAGACTGAGGCATCAGCCGAGTAAGTCACCTCATCATGAAGGTCAATCCAAGTGCCACCTTTATTCCGTGCCTGCCATTTGAACAGGACGTTTTCAAGGGTGCCGCTGGACTTTACCGCACAGGTAAGCCCGAACTCAAACTCAATAACAGCTCCTAATGCCGGTGGACTAATGCTGACCTCTTCTACGGCTTCATATCCATCACCAGCGGTAGTCTTTTCCGTGCTCCATTGAACTCCGTCTGAGGTCAGATTGCCCATAGCAAAAGGATGCTCGACGTGTTCTATTACTGCAAGTGCCACAATTCACCTCCATAGGGGGGAGGGGTAAAACCCCTCCCCTTATATTTATTTTTTTAAGCGGCCGTTGAATCAGCCCTTGAGCCGGGCTCCAGGGCAGCCACCGTAGCCGAAACCATATAGCCGATGATGGTATCGCAATCACCGGAAGTGGTTGGCTTGGTCTCGGTAATCTTGCCGTTATCCGTCCCTTCAGCAACATAGACGGGGTTACCGGCTGTCCCGCCGGAGTAGCCACTAACTACTGCCCGACGGTAAGCAGTGATAACATCGCCACTGGCACCATCCTCACCAGCCACCAGTCTCCCCTGAATAGCCGTGCCAACAGTAGCCAGTGCCCTCTTCCAGCCTGAGCTGTAGCCCAGAATATCACCGGCTTTACAGGCTTCAGCTAGTGTTACCTTGACTAACCCTTCACCCTGCTCAGTAATCCTTCCCTTTCCCGGGTCAGAGAATGCCATTTCTCAACCTCCTTATGTATTTAATTAGTCCTTAACCCCGATTAAAGCCGCTCCCTTAACCGAACTGAATAGAGCCAGGGATACATACCATTTAACCCGGGTGCGGGTGGCATCCTTACTTTCCATAGAGCCGATTGGCTCCACGGTCAGGTGCCCGGGGCTGGTTAAGCCACAGAGAGCCCACTCGCCGAACTGAATGGCATAGATAGTGGAGCAGTCACCGCCGGTAGTGTCGGTCTCAACACCACCGCTAACCGTGTGGGTATCCAGTATCCAGTCATTGACGCCAATCGGAATACCATCCCACAACTGGACAAAGTTACCCCACTGGTCCCGGTCATTGTCCACCATTCCCCCGCTCGCTCTGACCAGAGCATTAATCTTTCGCCTTGAGCGGCGGCTCATCAGTAGCATATCGGGTTTGCCCCCCTTTACCGCATCAATAAGTTCATCCAGCTTGGCCAGAGTGAGAGTAGCACCGGTATCTCCCATAGCTATTACCTGGTCGCCAGCCGTGGTGGTATCAATGAGAGTCCTGAGACCATCGAACTGCTTGGGACTAGCCGTGGTATTACCATAGATAAAGGTCTCCTCAAATTTGTCCTTCACTGCCTTAGCCTTCAGTTCAACAACGGCTCCCTCCAAGTCCTGAATATTGCTCCGAGTCGTCTTCAGGAAGTTATCGACATCGGCATCACCACCCATAATTTTTAAGTTTGCCATTTTCTGTTCAAAGGTCGGGGTGGACTCAACCCAGGTATCACCGACATCGTAGAAATCAACACTGGGCAAAGTCTTCTCCTGGTTATAGGTCAGACCATTACCCACAATCTCGATGAAAGGGAGTCTCTGCAAGATGGGCGAATCCTTAACGATGGTCTCCACCACCCCTTGAAGTAGAATATCATTTGAAAGCTTAGCTGCTTCAGCCAATGTTAACGCCATTTATCTTTTACCTCCTATTGCATATTGAATTTTCTCCCGTGGAGATAGAACTGACAGATCAAGCGGTGTCCTCTGGGGAGCACCAACGGGTATTTTTGTTTTGGAGACTTCCGCCTCAATTCCCTGTTTGACTCTATCGATAAGGGCTCTGGCATTTTCCAGAGATTCATTTATGGCATCGATAGTGTCCCCGGTGATCAGCTCATCCGGCACCTCTGGATTCGTCTCCGTTACCAGACCTTTATAGCTAGCTACTGCCTGAGCCAGGGTATTATTGAGTTCAGCCAGTTTCCTGTCTGACTCAGCCACTGCCTGCTTCAGGATGACAATCTCACTATCTTTGCTAGCCACCACCTGCTCAAGCTCGACAATGGTAGCATTTCTAGACTCAAGCTCCCTAGTAAGGGCTTCCTTTTCCTGCTTCAGTCTTTCCAGTTCGTCTCTAGCAGTTGCAAGCTCGTCCATCAGTTCCTGTTCTTTATCAGCCACAATAATTCCTCCCGCTGATTATTCCTCAACGCCTTCCGCCTGAGACAATAAAGCCCTCTCTCTCGCTCCGCTCCTGGTGGACTTAGCGTTAAGCTCTTTATTCATCCTGAGGATAGTTTCCCTCTCTTCAAGCCATTTTTTGAACTCGTACTCGGGGTCCCTAATACCAATCTCATCCATCGCTGTTCTCCGGGAGTGGATACCAGTCTGGACTAAAGTCTGCTCGTTCTTCACCTGCCTGGCTACATCCTGAGGCAGCACTGGCCCCCAGACTACCCGTAAGTGGTTATCCCCAAAGTCCTCACCCTGGTACTTCTCCAGGAGTTTAAGAATCATTTCATTTCTACGCTTATAGACGACTGACCTAATGATTCTCTTTCTTCTGACTTTCTGTAATAACGGGTGAAGCTCAATTTCCAGGGCTACCCCAGATAAATCCCTTTCGGTTCCGCCGAAGGCAGACCGAGGTGATTCTGAGATATCGTGCAGGGTCCTATATAGCAAATCAATATAGTTGATATGGAGGCTGACACCACCGCCCTGTAACAGGTCAAGTAGATAGGCTCTGGCGTCCTCGGGTATATTCCACACTGCTCCCGGCCTGATGGCTATGTTCTCGGATTCCTCCACATTCTCAAGTACGGCAATAGGATTACCGGATAATTCCAATATGCGGGATAGCTGGCTCATAGCTCGATTTAATTCTCTTTGCGACTCCATAATCTGGGGTAAATCAGATATTCCCCAGAACTTCTTGGGCTCACGCAGGTTGGAATAGATGATAAAGGGAATAAAGCCGTAGGGATTAGGTTTCTTCTCCACCAAGGCATTATCCAGATAGAGCTCAAAGTCCTGAGCAGTCCACAGCTCAACAACGGTGGCTGTCTTGCCCTTAGGCTTCGCCTGATAGAGAAGCCCAGTTTCCTCGGCAGATAGACTATATTTGGAAGTTACCCTCCATATTTGGGAGGTATCATCCCCCAGCCACCAGGCATAGATACCCTGGACATCGGGAGCGGTTACCCTGACTTTCTTCTCGGTGGTATCCCAGATAACCTTATAGCAAGCATCACCCAGTATGGCGCAATCAATCTCAGTCTCAAGGTCTAGCTGCTCCAAGTTGTTATCCTCATAAACCCGGTATAAGGCCGCCTCTGCTTTCTGGGCTCTAGTCCTAGCCTCATCTGAGTCTTCAACAGCATCAACAGCAAAGTTAATGCCAGACATTAGATATGAGGTAATCTTATCTACAAACACTCTGGCGTAGTTAAAAATCAAGCGCCTTTCCCCGTGCCTTTCCCTGCCTTCCCAGTGCCGACCATAGTAGAAATCAAGAAGCTCTTTATAGCCCTTAACTCTGCCCATGTCCAGGCGAGCCAACTGCATAGGAATAGTTTCATTCATTTCCTAAGTAAGTCTCCTTTATTCAAAGTATTCCCTAATGCTCTCTGCACTGTTCTCTGGCTAACACCGAACAACAATGCCAGTTCTTTCACTTCCTTACCCTCATTATTGAACAGCCTGACCATCTCTCTGTCTCGTTGCTTCTTCAACCAGCACTGCCTGCCCCGGGGCTGCTCATAGATACACTGCGGAAACGGACAGTCAAGACAGGAATCAGCCAGATCACAGCCCTCATCTCGGTAGCGACAATACTCCGGCGGCAAATCCGGCTCGCTCTCAGAAATGTTCTCCTCATCGAAAGTTTCTGCTTCCCGATCCGTATCACTAAACTCTGGCACCATGGCCCACCTCTTAAACAGACAATGATAGAGTAGCACATATGTTCTACTATAGTCAACAGTATTTTGTCACATTTTGGCGACTTCTTAGTTTCTTTCCCTTGTCAGAATCTCTGTTTTCCTAAGACCCGAATGAAGTTGTTTATTGACCTCACCCTTTTATTCTTTATTTAGTAACCCCATCCCCCTTTATCCCCCTTCCCCTTGATAAGGGGAAGGGGGAGGTGGTGAGAGAGGGACTTCGTCCCTCTAAAACTCCCGGTAAGCATATTTGGGGACTTCGTCACTCTAAAACTCCCCATAAGCATATTCGGAGGCTTTGCCTCTCTTTAACTCTCTTTTAGTATTTTCCTCCCTGAAAGGAGGGGGATGGTTATGTAACAAGGGCAAAGTCTCTCTTTGGCGCTCTTTGCTTTGAGTTAGTATCACTGGGGTGTTTAAGAGAGGCGTCAGCCCCTCTTTTCAAAATCTTGCCCCTCTCCTTATCAAGGAGAGGGGGACACAGGGGGTGAGGTTATCAAATATCCCAATGGAAGGTGGCAAGGGGATAGGCACTAAATAACATTAACCACACTCTCCTTGACAGTTAATGCCAGCCTTGTTAGTATCATAAAAGAGATATTTTGTCTTCTTCTTGCCTTCAAGAAGACATACTTGAGGAACAGGCAAACAGTATGGCAATAAAGCGTGATTACTATGAGGTTCTGGGTGTGTCTAGAACCGCCACCGATGAAGAAATAAAGAAGGCTTTTCGCAAGCTGGCCTTTAAATACCACCCTGACCGCAACCGTGACGACGGGGCTGAGGAAAGGTTTAAGGAAATAAACGAAGCCTACGAGGTGCTCTCAGATGCCAACAAACGCACTGCCTATAACCACTATGGACATGCGGGTACCGAGGGGTTCTTTGCGCGAGGCTTTGAGGGATTTGACTTTGGTGGCTTTGGTGATATCTTCGACGCCTTCTTTGGTGGCATGACTTATGCCAGCCGCCATGCACCTCAGCGTGGTGCCGACCTGCACTACGAGATTGCTATCACCCTTGAAGAGGCCGCCTTCGGCTGCGAAAAAGAAATAAGTATAAAGCGTACCGAAATATGTTCCTTATGCCACGGTATTGGTGCTAAACAGGGTAGCCAACCCAGCCAATGCCCCAACTGTAATGGTACCGGGAAGGTACGTAGAGTCCAGCGAAGCCTATTTGGTCGCTTCATCAACACCACTCTCTGCAACCAGTGCCAAGGTGAGGGTAAGATTATTGCTGAGCCCTGCCCACAGTGCCGAGGCGCAGGTAGGGAGAAGCATCAGCGCCACATCCCGGTCGAGATACCACCTGGAGTTGAAAATGGCTCTCAAATACGCCTCAGTGGTGAGGGTGAAGCTGGAGTGAGAGGCGGTTCCTCAGGTTATCTCTATGTTACCCTATCAGTCGCAAAGCATGAGCTTTTTGACCGAGATGGTGACAACATTCTCTACGAGCTACCAATCAACTTTGCTCAAGCTGCTCTCGGTACTGAAGTAGAGGTGCCTACCCTCTATGGTAAAACCAAGCTCAATATCCCGTCCGGCAGCCAAACAGGCAAAGTCTTTCGGCTTAAAGATAAGGGTATTCCCCACCTCCGTAGAGGTGGACGTGGCGACCAGCTAGTTAGATTATTCGTGGTTACCCCCGATTCACTAACCAAACAACAGCGTCAGTTATTCCAGGAGCTAGCCCAGACCCTGGACCCAGCTAAAGGGGTAACGAAAAATCCTGATTCTTGAGGCTAAAGATACTACCGCCAGAGAAATGAAAGGGATAGTTAGTCAGCCGAAGAGCGTCTGCGACGCCTAAAGAAAGAAAACAGCTTCCACCTACGTCCGACCAACTCATGTCTAGCGTTACCTCCCATCATCTCAACCGCCGCCTGACGAGGGTCAGCATTCTCATACAGTATCTGGTAAACCTTCTCGGTAATAGGCATTTCCAGTCCAAGTTTCCGGGCTAGATTCCAGGCGACGAGGGTGGTGCTCACTCCCTCAGCTACGTTAGTCATTGAGCTGAGTATCTCCGTTAATGAGCGCCCTTTGGTTAACTCTACCCCTACGTAGTGATTACGGCTTAATGGACTGGAACAGGTAGCTACTAAATCACCCAAGCCAGCCAAGCCGGAAAAAGTAAGAGGATTTGCCCCTAAAGCAACTCCAAGAGCAGTTATCTCAGTCAGACCTCGTGTCATAAAGGCTGCCTTGGCATTGTCGCCGTAGCCCAGCCCATCAGCTATGCCGGCACCCAGGGCAATGATATTCTTTAATGCTCCCCCCAGTTCTACCCCAATAACATCAGTATTGGTAAACACACAAAGTTTGGGGGTGTTTAACAGTCTCTGGACTTTTCTGGCTACAGCGTTATTCTCGGCAGCTATTACTGTGGCTGCTGGCAGGCCGTGTAGAACCTCCCGAGCGAGATTAGGTCCAGAAAGCACACAAATGTTAGAGTGAAAACGAGGGTTTATCTCCTCAGCGATTAACTGTGACATGCGTTTACCGCTACCAATCTCCAAACCCTTAGCAGCACTCACCACCATCATTGACTTAGTAATGTAGCTCGAAATCAGCTTTATATTCTGCCGCATCGCCTGTGAGGGCACTGCCATGATTACTGCCTTTACATCGGCTAAGGCTTCACTTAACTGGTTGGTAATGAGTAGCTGGGGAGGAAAAGTAATACCTGAAAAGAAATTGGAATCAGGCCCGTTACTTTTCAATTCGGTAGCTTCTTGCTTCGTCCGTGCCCACAGCCTGACCTCTATCCCTTTCTGGGCTATGACTACGCCTAGAGTTGTCCCCCAGCTGGTGGTGCCAATGATGGCAATCTTGAGCATATCTTCTCCCTACGGGGCTCCTGAAAACTTTGGCTTATGAATTAGCCGACGGAGGCGAATCCCCTCTCTCAATTTTCTCGCCTATCTTGCGCTCTGTGCCCGATAATAGCCTTGCAATATTATCCCGGTGCATAACAATAATGAATGTCGCACCTATCAGGGTGTAAACCAGATATTCAATGGGGAATCCGCTGATAATGGTAAGAGGCACCAATATGGCACAGGTGCCTAGTGCCCCAGCAATAGAGCCCAGTGATACATACCTGGTTAAGCCAACCCCGATGATTAAAACCGCACCACCAAACAATGCTGCCCATGGGCACAAGAAAAATAGTCCGCCGAAAAAGGTGGCAACACCTCTCCCCCCTTTAAATCTAAGGAAAACTGACCAATTATGCCCCGCTATCGCGGCTAGAGCGGCGACAACCTGAGCACTTACCATTAGATATTCCTCACTAAATATCAACCCAGCAAATACTACCGCCAGTATTCCCTTGGATAAGTCAAGAATGGTTACCAGAGCTGCTGCCTTCTTGCCGGCCACCCGCAACACGTTAGTCGCCCCCATCCTGCCACTGCCATACTGTCTGACATCTACTTTGGCGCTTCGCCTGCCTATTATTACACCAAAAGGGATAGAGCCCAGAAGGTAACCCATTAGCGCTACACCAACAAACTTGGCAATTATCATGGCTCCCCCCTGGTTTTGAAGACAAAACGAACTGGTGTACCGGCGAAGCCGAATGACTGGCGCAGCTTATTCTCCAAGTAGCGCCGATAGGAGAAATGTATTAGCTTGGCATCGTTGACAAAAAAGACAAAGGTCGGTGGATTTACTTCTGTCTGAGTAGCATATAGAACTTTTAGCTGTTTGCTACCGCTTCGGGGTAGATTGTGAGCGGCTACTGCCTGTTGAATTACCTCATTAACTTCAGCAGTAGATAGCCTCTTGAGCCTCTCCTGATATACCTGGCAGACCTGGGGGATAATCTTATCCACACCCTGTCCAAATTTGGCTGAGATATATAGCACTGATGCATAAGCCATAAACTTGAGCTGACTCCTGACGTACCTATTCCATTCGGTGATGTTCTTATCCGTAACTAGGTCCCACTTGTTGACTACCAGCACAATCCCCTTGGTTGCTTGCTGAATATAACCAGCAACATGCATATCCTGAGTCGTTACCATCTCCCTGGCGTCAAGAACAAGCAAGACTATATCCGCCCGGTCAATAGCCCGCAGGGCACGGATGACACTATAGCGTTCTACCCCCACCCCTATCCGTCCCCGCCGCCTGATACCAGCAGTATCAATAAGTAGCACATTTTGCCCATCAAAGTCAACCAAAGTATCTACGGCATCACGGGTAGTCCCGGGAATATCATCAACGATGGCTCGCTTCTCACCCACCAGAGCGTTTAGCAGCATTGACTTACCCACATTAGGTCTACCGACAATGGCTACCTTCACGACCTCTGATTTAGCCTCAACCGGTGAAGGGGCTGGTAACAGAGAGACAATTTTATCCAGTAGTTCAGCAGTGCCCCGGCCGTGATAGGCACTAACCGCCAATGGTTCACCCAGTCCCAACTCATAAAATTCTATCGCCCCAGTTTCAAGTCTGGCGTTATCGGCTTTATTAGCCACTAATAGTATGGGGTTGCTCACTTGACGAAGTATATCAACCACCTCCAGGTCCGAGGTTATCATCCCGCTTTGGACATCCACCAAGAAAACAATAACATCAGCCTCGGTGACAGCCACCTCAACCTGCTCTTTAACCCCTTTAGCAATTGTGGAATGTAGCCCCAACTCCAGACCACCGGTATCAACCATGATAAATTCAACCCCCTGCCAAGAAACATCGGCAAATATACGGTCACGAGTTGTTCCCGGTAAGTTCTCAACAATAGCCAGCGGCTTACCCGCCAACCGATTGAGAAGAGTGGATTTACCTACATTCTGCCGGCCAATAATAGCCACTATCGGCTTGCTCACTTCAACCTCCAACCCCTCACCCTTTATCTCTCTCCCCTTCATAAGGGGAAAGAGATGGAGAATTTCTAAAAGGGGCGAAGCCCCTTTTAATCCCTTTAGCAAATAGCCCAAAGCAAGGTGGTCTAAGAGGGGGCAAAGCCCCTCTTTCCTTTACCTCCCCCCTCTCCTTTGAAAGAGAGGCTCTGCCCTGAAGGGCGAAAGCCCAGAGGGGGGATTAAGGGGGTGAGGTAGATAATTATTTCACCTTGACTAATTCCCCAGCAAGTTTAACACTTGGGGGCTCAATTCCAGTTCTGGCAACCTTTCTCAGCTCACCAATGCTATCCCTGAAATCCTGAGCAAAGGCGTTATATTCCGTTACGAATTTATTATATTGGTCTATGGTTTCCCGCGGGATTTCAATCTTTTCCGCCACCTCGTAAAACTGCTCGACAAAGTCATAGTAACGACTGATTATCAACCACAGTTCATTTAAATAGGTGTACAGGTAATCAGCAGACCTTATGACCCCGATGTCACCCTCCACTCTGCTGATAAAGCTATTACACCAGCTATTGAAAATGCGCCGTGACACATCACATGCCCGTGCCCAATCCCATAGTTTGGGGTTATCAAGACTAAATAGACTATCTATGATAGTGAAGATAGATAGCGATGAATCACCCATAAACCGGTGATTAAAATATTCGGCTAGTTGTCTCAGCTTCAGTGATGAAAGCTCTAATTCCTTCTCCCTAGCTCTAATTACTGCCACTACCAAGCCGATGCCCAAGATGACAATCAGGGTCGGGACTACAGCTTCAATTGGCCATTCATAGATATAACCAGCCACCGCCAGTGCCGTTATTAAAGCTGGACACCACCCCCAGTTTGCTAGAGTCTTTAACACATGCATACCATCCCCCTATTGAAATTTAGCCAGTGGTATATCTAAACCACCCAGCATCCCCGCCAGTAGTGCTTTCTGCAGGTGCATCCTATTCTCCGCCTGGTCAAAGACAACCGAATGTGAGCTATCTAATATGCCCTCAGCTACCTCCTCACCGTGATGAGCCGGCAAGGGGTGCATCAATATGGCATCTTCCCTAGCTAAGGACAGGAGCTCGCTGTTCACCTGATAGCTAGCAAATATTTGACGTCGCTGGTCAGCCTCAGCCTCTTGACCCATACTCATCCACACATCCGTATAAACGATATCAGCCTCACTAACCACCAGGCGTGGCTCCTCAATGCAAAATATCTCAGCGCCACTATCAATGGCATAGTCCTGGGCCAGACGCAATATTCGCTCCTGAACCCCGTAGCCACCGGGGGAAGCAATCCTGAAATTCATTCCGGTAAGCGAAGCGGCTAGCATAAGACTATGAGCCACATTGTTGCCGTCGCCAACATAGGCTAAGTTCAACCCCTCAAGCTCTCCCTTCTTCTCATAGATGGTAAGCAGGTCAGCCAGTGCCTGGCAGGGGTGTTCCAAATCAGACAGGGCATTTATCACGGGTACACTGGAATAGTTAGCCAGAATCTCCAGAGTCTGGTGGGAAAAGGTGCGGGCAGCAACAGCATCCACATAACGACCAAGCACCCGGGCTACATCTGAAACCGACTCCCGCTTTCCCAAGCCAACCTCATCCGGAGACAGATAAATAGTATGACCGCCTAACTGGCGCATGGCTATCTCAAAACTCACCCGAGTCCTTAACGAGGGCTTTTCAAACATGAGGGCTAACACCTTTCCACTAAGCAAGGAAACCCACCCCTCAGCTTTAATATCAATAGCATTGGCTATGAGTAACCGAATATCCTCACCGCTGAGGTCAGATACTGAAAGTAAATCTTTACCCTTCAAATTAACCCCCGCTTATGCCCTACAGTATATCACGAAAAATAATTATTCAAAAGTTGGTAGTTAGCTAAAATTATTTATAGACCTTATCCCTTTTAGATTTGTCTAGTGACCTCACCCCCTCGTAAGCACCCCTAGATGCTTGACATGATATGAGAAACTTATCTAATATGCGGTAAATCAGGAGGTTGGAAATGACTAATACCGAAAAGTGTACCGTATCCGGAAGCCAGTTGGTGGAGAAGGTCAAACAACTCATCCGCGAAGGGAACATCAGGAAGGTGCGCTTGCTACACGAAGGGCGAACCTTGATAGAGATTCCATTGACAATAGGTGCGCCAGCGGTAGCAATAGGGATTCTAGCAGCTCCCGTTTTAGCTGCCATTGGTGCTATTGCCGCACTGGTAACCGAATGCACTATCGAAGTTGAGAAAATAGAGAAATCGTAAATGACAGAAATTATTCTCGCAAGACACGGGGAAACTGAGTGGAATGTGTCCAATATATTCAGGGGCAGGACTGATATTGAGTTGAATGAAACTGGAATAAGACAGGCAAGACTACTGGCTGAATATCTAACTAATGTAAATATAGACGCCATTTATTCCAGCCCATTAAAGCGAGCCTTAAAGACAGCCGAAACCATTGCTAGCTATCATAAACTTGATGTAGATATTGCCCCTGACCTTACAGACTTTAATTTTGGTAAGTGGCAGGGTTTGTCTCACCAAGAGGTAAAGGATAAATATAAGAAGCTTTACACAGAATGGATTAACCATCCCGACCGAGTAAAAATGCCAGCCGGTGAAAGCCTAGAGGATGTCAGGAAAAGAGCCATGTTGGTGGTGGCTAGAGTAATTGCTAGATATGCGGAGACTGTAGTCTTAGTATCTCATCGTGTAGTGAATAAGGTTTTAATTTGTGCTCTGCTGGGGCTGGATAATTCTCATTTCTGGAACATAAAACTAGACACATGTGGAATTACCATTTTCACTTACGTAGATAAACAGTTCACCCTCACCAAGCACAATGATACTTCCTATCTAAAACCCCTCCACGAGGCTCCACCCAGTGACTTTTAATAATGCGAGATTGTTTAAAACCTATCCCCCTCTCCTTTTAAGGGGAGAGAGCTAATAAGGAGAGTTAAAGAGAGGCGAAGCCTCTCTTATATATATCCATTCCCCCTTCCCCTTGATAAGGGGAAGGGGGACAAAGGGGGATGGGGTTAATAAGCAATTTGAATAATATACCTCTTTACATAGTATGAAGAGATGGTTACAATGCAAGTAGGATAATTTATAGAAATGGAGGTAGTGACCAGTGAGCATTGAATGGTTCCGTGACTTGGTCGTGTCTATTTTTGGTATAGGGGCAACTGTAGTCATCATCTTCATTGGGGTGATAACCTTCTTACTTTATCGCAAGCTCAGACCTATACTGAATTCATTAAAGGCTACTACCAAAACTGTAGAGAGCATTTCCTCTACCGTGGAAGAGGAAGTGTCCAGACCTCTGGCTCGGCTAGCCGCCTTCATTCAAGGTATCTCTCAGGCAGTTAGCTTTGTCAGCAGATTTTCTAGAAAGAAAGAGGGAGGGAAAGATGACTGATTGTAAAGATACAGGCATCAGTTTCACCGCCGGGTTCATCCTTGGTGCGGTTGTCGGCGTAGCTATCGGCTTTCTCTATGCGCCTAAACCGGGGAAAGAAACAAGAGCACTATTGCAGGAGAAGGCAGAAAAGGCTAGAGAAAAAGCAAGCGAAGTTGCGGAAAAGGCAAAGGAAGCAGCGACTAAGACAGAAAAAAGAGTAGAAGAAAAACTTGGCAGAAAAAAGAGAGCATAATAGGTTACCAAGTATCCACAGCGTATTTGGCAGGTAGACTCTCGCTGTCTAGACCTTTTTCCTGATTCCAATTATGTGAGCAAGGTGAGCCTTATACATAATGGTGAATATACTTCGTAAACATTGGCGCCTAGTATTTCTAGTGCTAGGTATTATTATAGTCTTCTGGGTTCTGTACTTACTGAGAATGGCTATACTCCCCTTTGCTCTCGGTTTGGTGCTTGCTTATCTTTTGCTGCCGGCTATCTCCTGGCTGGAGAGAAAGCTGCCCCGCCAGGGAAGCTGGCCACAGTTCAAGCGAGTCTTTTCTATCCTGGTAGTCTTTATAGTGCTCCTTGGCATCATTGCCGCTTTTTCCTACTTTATCGTGACGACAGTCATTGATGCTTCTCTGGTTCTAGCGGAAGGTGCCCCCTATTTTATTGGTAGAAGCTTATACCAGATACAGGAATGGCTTGAAGGTTTGCGTCAGCAGCTTCCTCCAGAAATACGAGCCGACGTGGATAAGGCTCTTCTTGAAGCTGGGATGACTCTAGGTAATGCCATACGAGACGCCTTAGTCAAGGGCGTTTCCCTTGTGCCACGTACTTTTAATATATTCCTTGGCCTGGCGGCACTACCCCTCTTTCTCTTCTACATCATAAAGGACTCAGAAAGACTAAAGAGGAGTTTTTATTCTGGGCTCACGCCAGGAATTGGCGAGCATATCAAGAATATTATGTCAATTATTGAAAGAGTGCTGGGCCGGTACATTCGCGCTCAATTAATGCTTGGGCTGATTGTGGCTTACTTCTCCTTTGTTGGATTATTAATATTGAGGATACCATTTGCTCCCGTGTTAGCTATCCTGGCTGGTATCGGGGAACTCATTCCAACACTGGGACCGTGGCTCAGCGGTGCCGTAGTCGCCATCGTCACCCTAGCGGTGGCACCGGATAAAGTTGTCTGGGTGATTCTTCTCTTTCTGGCGATTCAGTTGCTGGAAAACTACTTACTTGTCCCCAGAATTCAAGGTGGTTACCTGCGTATACATCCCGCCGTTTTGATAGCTTTACTCGTTATAGGAGCCTATATTGCCGGCTTCTGGGGACTACTGTTAGCCGCCCCCCTGACAGCTACTGCCGTAGAAATTTACAAGTATGTGCGACAGTGCTACCAAGAAGCAGAAAAGGCTAGCGAGCAGCCTGAGCAAGGTTAGTTTATCTTTTTATCCCTCCATCCCCCCACTCTGCTATAATTAGACTATGAAAAAGTCGCTGTTGGTCCTGTTTGATGGCAATGCCCTGATTCATCGTGCCTACCATGCTATGCCACCACTGACAGTGAAAAAAACCGGCGAGATTGTAAGTGCTGTTTATGGCTTTGCCCTGATGCTACTCAAAGTAGTGAATGAGCTAAAACCCACCCATTATGCCATCGCCTTTGATAAGAAAGCTCCTACCTTCAGGCATCAACTTTTTGACCAATACAAGGCACAGCGACCGCCAACCCCTGATGAGCTGGTCAATCAGATAGGGCGGGTAAGAGAGCTGGTTAAAGCCTTCCGTATCCCCATCTTTGAGCTTGATAAATACGAAGCTGATGATATTTTAGGCACCCTCAGCCGCCAAGCCAGCCAGCAAGACATTGATACTATCATCGTTACCGGTGATGCAGATACAATGCAACTGGTCTCACCCCGGGTAAAGGTGCTTTATCCCAAACCGGGGCGAAGCTTCAGCGATACCATGCTCTATGATAAGGCAGCGGTAAACGATAAATACGGTGTAAGTCCGGAACATATTGCCGACCTCAAGGGACTGGTAGGCGACCCCTCGGATAATATCCCAGGTGTTCCTAGCATAGGTAAGAAAACTGCCGCCAAACTCATCCAGCAATTTGGCACCATAGAGCAAATCTACGCCCATATTGACGAGGTGACTCCACCCAAACTCCATGACACATTACGGGAAAATGAAGCTGTGGCTCGCCAGAGTAAGCTGCTAGCTACCATCGTTACCCAGACGCCGGTTAGCCTCAATCTTACTGACTGCCGCCTCAGCCAGTATGACCGCCATCAGGTAACCGAGCTGTTCCGCGAGCTTGACTTTGCCAGTCTGCTACCCAGACTACCTGGGCTTGAAGCTGAAGAAGCCGCCCCAGAATTGCCTCACACTCAGGTCAAAACCAAGCCGCCTCAAGGAGACTATCATATCATAAGCACCACTCCAGCCCTTGATAAGCTAGTTAACCGCCTGTCCACGGTCAAGTCCTTTGCCTTTGACACGGAGACGACAAGCCTAGATGCAATGTCTGCTCAACTGGTAGGCATATCTTTATCGCCAGCTCAGGGTGAGGCTTACTATATTCCAGTTGGTCATGTCGGCTGGGAACAAGTAGAGCAATTGCCCCTCCAACAGGTTATTGACCGACTTAAGCCTCTTCTGGAAGATGCTCACCTGGCCAAGCTTGCCCACAATGGCAAGTATGATATGACAGTGCTGGCGGGATACGGGGTAACCGTCAACAACCTCACCTTTGACACTATGGTCGCTGCTTACCTGCTGGGTGAGAAATCCTTGGGCCTGAAAACCCTCGCCTTTAGCAAGTTGAATATTGAAATGACGCCTATTACCGCTCTTATCGGCTCGGGTGCCAAGCAGCTTTCTATGTCCCAAGTAGAGGTAAACAAGACAGCTGATTATGCCTGTGCTGATGCTGACATTACCGGGCAACTGGTCAAACTACTAAGTGCCGAGCTTCACCAACAAAAGCTGTGGCAGCTGTTCTCCGAAGTTGAGATGCCACTAGTGCCAGTGCTTCTCCGTATGGAAAGGAACGGAGTAGCTCTGAATACGGAACTATTGAGGGATATGTCGCACCAGCTTGGTGAGCAGTTAATAGAGTTGGAGACAGAAATATTTAGCTATGCTGGCCACCGGTTCAATATAAATTCACCTCAGCAGATAAGTTCCGTCCTGTTCCAAGAGCTTAGACTACCATCGGCCCGTAAGACTAAGAGCGGCTTCTTTTCTACCGAGGTTTCGGTGCTCGAGGGACTCCGTGGCGAATACCCTATCGTGGCTGATATTTTACGATACCGCCATCTAGCTAAATTGAAATCAACCTATGTTGATGCCCTGCCCAGTCTAATAAATGCCAAAACGGGTAGGGTGCATACCAGCTTCAACCAGACACAGACAACTACTGGTCGTCTTTCCTCAAGTGAGCCTAACTTACAAAACATTGCTGTCCGCGACGAGTTAGGTAAGCAAATAAGGGAGTCCTTTATTGCTCCGTCTGGCTCTTGCCTTCTGGCTGGAGATTATTCACAGATTGACCTTCGTTCTCTGGCTCACCTGTCCCAAGACCCGAGCCTTTTAAGCGCCTTTCACCAAGATGAGGATATTCATGCTGCCACTGCCGCCCAACTCTTTGGGGTAAATGCTTCACAGGTAACGCCGGATATGCGTCGGCTGGCAAAAACAGTTAATTTTGGCGTAATCTACGGGATGAGTGAGTACGGACTAGAGCAGGCGACTGAACTATCACGGGAAGAGGCTGCCCAGTTCATCGCTGCCTACTTTGAAAAATACCCGGGGGTAAAGCAGTATCTTGAGTCGACAAAGCAGCAAGCCAGAGAAACCGGTTATGTGCAAACAATACTGGGCAGAAGACGGTTTATCCCTGAAATCAATTCATCTAACCGCCAGGTGAGGGAAGCTGCCGAACGCATGGCAATAAATATGCCAGTGCAAGGTACCTCAGCTGACATCATAAAAGTGGCTATGATTAACCTGTGCCGGGAGATGGAAAACCAACGACTGAAAAGTAAGATGCTGCTACAAGTGCACGATGAACTCGTCTTTGAAGTTCCCAAGGGGGAACTGAAAACAATGCAGGCACTCGTTCCTGATGTAATGTCCACGGCTTTGAAGTTTAGCGTTCCGCTAAAAGTGGACACTAAGACAGGTAATAACTGGGGGGAGATGGAATAAAGTGCCTGAACTGCCTGAGGTAGAGACAATAAAAAATGAGCTGATGCCCCATATTATTGGTCGTAAGCTCACTGGTGTCACCCTTTTCTGGGATGGAATAGTGCGCCAGCCATCAGTTACTGACTTCCGCTCGCGTCTCATCGGGCAGAAAATAACCGGGCTGGCCCGAAATGGTAAATATCTTATCGTCGGCTTGACCAGTAATGATTTATTAATTATCCATTTGAAAATGAGCGGCTCTTTGCTGATCAGCCAGGACTCATCAGAGCCACCCAAGTACACCCGGGCTATAATTCATCTGGATAAGGGCACTAATATTTTCTTTCGCGACCCGCGCAAGTTTGGGGCAATGTGGCTGGTAGGAGATAAGGATACTATTGTCGGCAAACTTGGCCCAGAGCCCTTGGAAACTGACTTTACCCCCCAAGCCCTGGCACAGCGCTTGAAAAACCGCACAGCACCGATAAAGGCTCTTCTCTTTGACCAGTCCTTCGTCGCTGGCATCGGCAATATGTATGCTGATGAAGCTCTGTTTGCTGCCGGAATCAACCCACTAAGGCCAGGGGGCAGCCTGTCCCAAGATGAGATAGAGCGACTTCACACTGCCATCAGGCAGGTATTATGGTCAGCCATTGGTAACAAGGGAGCCAGCGTAAATACGTACTTTCGCCCCGGTGGGGAACTGGGGACCGCCCATTTTGAGTTCAAGGTTGCCCATCGCGGTGGCGAGTCCTGTCCCAGCTGCGGCACCCCTATTCAACGCATTCCTATCCGTAACCGTGGCTCCTACTTCTGCCCCAAATGCCAGCCAGAATTTTAGTCACTAAGTGCAAAAGGTGGATAACGGTCAGTGGTCAATAAGAAAGCATATGCAGCTACTCTCAAAGACCACCGGTACACGCCAACCACAAAATCAAACAAGCCTCTTGGGTAACGACCGGTAAACAATATGACAAACCAGGCAATCACTACACACACTATTGCAGCAATCCAGAGGAATGCTAGAATAATGTAGTGTGGTATAGCCAAAAACCATTTCACCAATGGTAGCCCAGGATTTAGCTCATTCTTAGCATCAGGATATGGAATCTCAATGTGCACTACCTGGTCTTCGTCAGTCGATGGATATTCATCAGTAAGCAGATCGATATAAACTCCAACACGAGTGCTGAACTTGGTCAGTGCCACATTCCAGTCAAACCACCACTTTGGGTATTTGTGCCTAAATAGGATCATTAAAACTAATGGTAGAAATACAAGTCCAGCAGTGGCATATTGGTAGACCCCGCCACCTGTTCCTTTCCATTCTAATTCAGCACTAGATAGTAAACCTATAATGATGACGATTGGAATAGCTATGAAAATCCTGAAAAAAGTTGTTAGTCTGTTAAGATTTCTATCAGGGTAGTCGATGGACAAGCTAACTGGATACGCAGTTGAAGTTTCTGCCATAATAGTCCCTCCTTATCAGTGTATATAATTACGTTAAACTACCCTTTTGGGTAATAACTGTCAAGAAGCTCTGCCTAAGACTGTTTAGCAACCTATCCCCCTGACCCCCTTCCCTTAATAAGGGAAGGGGGAGTGTGGGTAAGGGAGGGGCTTCGCCCCTCCCTAAAATCTCTTCCCCCCCCTCCTTGAAAGGAGAGGGGGATAAAGGGGGTGAGGTCAATAAACAGTCTACCAGCTTTAATAAGACCCCCCAGCCCTTTGGCAAGCCGGGGGGTCTCTCTTGGAACCGACTAACAGTCACCTGGTTAGTGAAATCAAGAGGCGGCTGACGTTTGTTTACCCACTCCTCTTAGTCTGTTTACGGCTAAGTAGACTAAAACGACAGCCAGGATAAAGAGCACCACGACAATGATTACCTGCACAAAGTTGGCGGCGGCTAATGTTTTGAGGAACATAAACACCAGCGCGGTCAGGGTAACGGCAAGCATAAAAATCATCGGATAGAGGACAAACTTGTTGTCCTTACCCATCCTGGCCAGCCAGACAGCAACAGCCAGCAGAGCCAAAGAAGCCATAAGCTGGTTAGCCGTACCGAACAGAGGCCAGAGTGTCTTCCATCCACCACTCAACGCCAGCCAAGTAGCCAAACCCACGCCAATTGCGCCGGCCACCCAGCGATTGGTCACAAGGGTAACAATGGCTGATGGCTTTCCCTCTTCTTTTTCGGTTAGTTCCACAAGCATAAACCGGGTCAACCGGGTGGCGGTATCCAGGGTGGTCAGGGCAAAAGCGCTGAGCACCAGGCCACCGAAGACTACACCAACCGCCAGTGGAATCCCCAAGGCGGTCAGGAAATTACCGATACCCTGGGAGAAGACACCTCCCCAGCCGACTTCTTTGAGGAGGGCTTGGTAGTCACCCAGAAACAGGTAAGCCACAGTGATGAGCGCAACCACCGACAACAGGCACTCCAGCATCATAGAACCATAGCCGATTGGCTTGATATGGGCTTCGCTGCTCAACTGCTTGGAGGTAGTCCCTGAAGAGACCAGGGAGTGGAAGCCGGAAATGGCACCACAGGCAACGGTAACGAAAAGTATCGGGAAGAGATAGCCAAGGTTGGTCTGGAAACCAGTAAAAGCAGTCAGCTTGATTGCCGGGTTGGTAGCAAAAATAGCGATAACGGCAGCAATCAGAAACCCGTACAGCAGGAACGAGTTCAGGTAGTCACGGGGCTGCAGAATGATCCACACCGGCAGGCTGGCGGCAATAAGAGCATATACCAACAAAATAGGTATCCAGACAGCAAGTGGTAGACTAATGGGAAACAGGACACCCAGCCACACACACAGAGCCAGAAGAATCACGCCGATTATGCTGCTCACCAGCAGGGGTGCCCCCCGCCGGAGGACAAGGTAACCAAAGAGAATGGCGAGCCCAATAAACAGTATGGAAGTCGTTGCCACTGAAGGAAAAGATTCGAACATCTTGGCGACGACAAAAGCAAAGACAGCCAGAATGAGAATGCAGGTAAGCCAGGCGAAGGCGGCAAAAAGCTTTTTACTGCTGACGCCAACATTCTCCTTGAGGATTTCAGCAATGGTCTTAGCCTTGTGACGGATAGAAGCATATAAGGCTCCGGTGTCGTGCACGGCACCAATGAAGATACCGCCAAAGACGATCCACAGAAATACCGGGAGCCAACCGAATACAGCTGCCACTATTGGACCCACAATCGGGGCGGCACCGGCGATGGAAGCAAAGTGGTGACCCATCAGAACCGGAGCCCGCGTCGGGACATAGTCTATATCATCGCGCATAGTATGAGCCGGGGTTTTAGCTTTGGGATCAACTCCCCCCAGCTTTTTGATTATAAACGAGCCGTAAGTCAGGTAGGCGATAATAAAGGCAACCACGGCAATGACTATTAACACTATCGCACTCATAAGTATTTACCTCCTTTCCTAATATTTGGGAGACAAAACACTCTGTTTTGACGGCATAGGTTTTGGTTGATAGCTTTTAATCACCTCCTTTCCTTTAGGACTGGAGTAGACTTGACCTGATGAAAGGTCAACCAGCAGCAGACAAGCCGAATACCAGCCACGTAGCCCAAACCAGAAGTCTCGACCGTGTTTGAATCTTGTTCCAATATGAATGGCTTCGGGGTCAAACCCCTGCTCCGAGACCAATATCCCGGTGACCATGCTGGACATGTGTTCCTTATGGGGTTTGACCAACTCACCAGCGGCGCTTACCAAGAAGATGGTAAAATCTTTGACTTCGGGCGCATAGATTTTAGCGGAGTGACCCTCTACCAGACAGTATTCGTTGGTTTCAAAGGCGCCGAGGACTGCTTTTTTAGTGAGAAAAAATTTCTCGCTCCTGGCATGGGAGCAAGCATAAAGGTCTAACTTACGACCCAGAATAGAATAATCCGGGTAAATATCAAAGTAAGCTTCGTATTTGCCCCGCAAGGTATCCAGATATTCCTGCAGTTTTATTTTTTTCCTCCGCTCCGCTGGTCATATTTCCTTGATCAACTACCTGATGCAACCCAGTATGTAATTGAATAATTTACTCCTAACAGTTGTAATTGTCAAGAGGCTCTGCCGAGAATTTCGATAGTCAGAGAATAATTAGTAAGTCTTGCACCTTAAGAAGAACTCTAACTGCCAGAATATCAACCAATATCATATATTATCAGCCTAGATTATTTATCTCGCTGAGAGCTGCGGAGTAAGCATCAAAGGTTGGAGAATCGAAGAGCACAAACACTACCTCTTTAATGGAGGCAGTGCTTCCACGGAGAAATGAGATAACCGTCCCCAGGGCTACCCTTGAAGCCTTTTCAACCGGATAGCCATAGGCACCGGTACTTATTGAAGGAAAGGCGACACTGGTTAGGCGGTTATCGGCGGCTAGTTTCAGGCTCTCCCGATAGGCACTCTCTAATAATTCGGCTTCGCCCTTTCTACCCCCATGCCATACAGGACCAACGGTATGGATTACATATTTTGCCTTAAGGTTCCCGCCAGTGGTAAGCACTGCCTTACCTGTTGGCAAACGCCCCTGCCTAGCGACGATTTGCTTGCATTCCTCCAGGATAGTGGGACCGCCTGCCCGATGGATAGCTCCATCCACGCCACCACCCCCCATCAAGCTAGAGTTAGCCGCATTAACTATAGCATCGGTAGCCTGTTGCGTAATGTCACCCTTCATTATAGAGAGCTTTGCTTGGTTAACAGTTACCTGTGCCAAGTTATTTCCCATATCTCTCACTTCCGTTCTCAATCCCCGACTGACAAACTTATCATTTACTGCCCTTCAGGTAGTCTATTGCCCACCGGATAGTCTCTTCTCCTCCAAGCTCAAGCTCATAGTCCGGTTCTATTCCTTCACCTTCTATAAGGCGACCACCGGGAGTGAGCCAGCGAGCTGTGGTGATATATAACGCTGAGCCATCTTTAAGCTGGCGGAGCACATTAACACTGCCTTTGCCAAAGGTTTTGTTGCCGGCAATGGTAGCGCGACCATAATCTTGCAGAGCCCCAGTCAGCACCTCACCGCCACTGGCAGTAAAACTGTCTACTAAAACAACCATAGGCAGGTCAGTAGTTACTTCCATACGTTTAACCTCAAGAGCAGTCTGCTCTCCCTGGCTGTCCACCACATTAACAACTACGCCCTCCTTTAAAAAGTGGCTGGCAACATCAATCACTATTGGCAATAAGCCGCCCGAGTTATGACGCAGGTCAAGGATGATGCCTCTGGCCTCTTTATCAACTATGCTTTCCAGCACTGGGGATAGCTCTTCATCAGTACGCTCAGAAAAATAGGCGATACTAATGTAAGCGATGTCTCCCTTCATCTCAAGGTAGATGCTGGGCAGCTCAATTTTAGCCCTCACTACTTCAATTTCCTCCATCAGCTCATATTCCTTAACGGTCTGGCCGAGTCCCTTGTAAAGAATAAGGAGCCTGACGGATGTCTCCTCAGGTCCACGGATTTTAAGCACTGCCTCAGCCAGGCTCATCTCTGCGGTGGACACACCGTCTATTTCCAGAATTACATCACCAGCCCTGATGCCTGCCTTGTCCGCTGGTGAATCAGCAATGGGAGTAATAATTGTTAGCTGCTCATCTCTAATTGTTACATGGGCGCCGATGCCTTCAAATTCCCCTTCCAAGGTACTCAGTCCTAACTGCTGGCTTTCAGCATCCAAGTAGGAGGTATAAGGGTCATCCAATGCCTCCAGTATGCCTTCAATAGCGCCTTGTCTCAGCGCGCTAGCATCAAGCTGGTCCTTGTCCACATATTCGTTGAAGATGATATCCCAGGCTTGCTCCACACTCTCCAGACCTTCCTTTTGGCTTGGGGGAGTTCGGCTACCTAGGCCATAGCCAATACCAAAAGATAGGACAAGGGCGGCTACCAATAATAGGCTGATTAGCGTAAATTTCATTGTTTTTGACATTGGACTTACTCTCCCTAAAACATTTTGGGTAAAAGCTATTGGCTAAGGAAAAATTAACAGGACTCTACCCTTTCAGAAAATTCACCCCCTAAATTACTAAAGGGAGGGGAATCAGGCATTGAGGTTAAAGAGTCAAGTAAACCTGTAAGCCGAGTTCTGTACTCCGACTAATCGGAGCAGCGACCATCTGTCTAGCCCTGATGTTGCCATCAGGGTCAAGCGACCAACCCGGGGAACGGGCCGGGCGTCCCTTTGTCCCTCTATTTGGTCTTGCTCCGGATGGGGTTTACCCAGCCGACTAGTCACCCAGCCGCTGGTGAGCTTTTACCTCACCATTTCACCCTTACCCCGCTCAAGCGGGGCGGTATGTTTCTGTGGCACTTTCCGTAGGGTCACCCCTCCTGGGTGTTACCCAGCATCCTGCCCGGGGGAGCTCGGACTTTCCTCCCTGGTATTCCAGGGCGGCCACCCGGTTTACTTGACCCACTTATAGTGTAGTATGCGAAATATTATTAGTCAATGATTAAGTCCAAGGCAGCGTTTGTTAGCTTATCAGCCTCAGTGTTTTGCTCCCGTGGGATGTGAATAATAGTGAATCCTCTTAGCAAACCCTGCAGTTGTTTCACCTGCTGATGTAAAGGTTTTAGAGCCGCATTCTTTACCCGGTATCTGCCGTTGATTTGCCTCACCACCAGCTCTGAATCCGAATTCATCTCAACCTGATTGAAACCTAACCTAATAGCTTTTTCCAAGGCGGTAATGATAGCCCTATATTCTGCCTGATTATTAGTTGCTATGCCAATGTACCGAGAAATGCGATCAATGAGTTTGCCTTGTTTGTCTTTTATAATAACACCTATAGCCGCTGGGCCAGGGTTAGGTTCAGCAGCACCGTCAGTAAATATTATCGCCTTCTTTGTTTTCAACTTGCTCCTCAGGGCAGAAATAAGATACGCCCACAGCTACCACATTGCATCAGGTCACCGCTTCTTGCCTGCTGCAGCCCACTAAAAGGCAGTGATATCCGGCAGCCGTGACATATCCCTTGCTCTACCTTAGCCACGGCCTGCCCCTTTTGTTTTTTGAGTCTGTCATAAACCTCAATTGCCTGAGGGTCAATTTCAACTGATAATAGCTGCCGCTTATGCCCAAGAGCGGACAGCTTACTTTTGAGCTTTTCTATGTCAGCAGATAGTTGCTGTTGCTGATCATGCCACTCGGCTTCCAGCTTCTTAAACTCACCACTTGCGGTAGCGACACTGGCTTCAGTCAGCTCAACTTGATCCATGATTTCCAACACCCTAGTCTCCAGCTGGTCTCGCTTGGCTTTTAGCATATTAACCTCATGTTGAAGGCTAGTCAGTTCTTTGGGATTCTTTATCCGACCACTATAAAGTTGCTCCTCTGCAGTGGTGATTTTACCTACAATGTCATCAATCTCCCATTCGGTAGAATGTTGCTGATGTCTTAATTCATCCAATCGCTGTTGCCCTGAGGCAACTCTGGTCTGAGCTCTGACTACTGCCTGATTTTCCCCTAACTGGCTGGTCATTTGCCTCAGTGCCTGCTCACTGGACTCAAGTTCAAGGTCAACCTCTTGTAACTGATAAAGTTGTTTAGCAACACCCATTTCTAGCCTATTCTACAATAGTAACAAAAGCATGACAAAATCTTGTAGCTAGTGTAGAACATATGTGCTATGATTTGTTAGGCATATCTTGAAAATGGGGGACAATATGAGGCTACTGAGGTTAGCCGTAGAAAAACAGAGGTGGGACCTGGCCGCCCACACTATTGTTCTGGCCACTGCCAGGACTCTGAATAATGGAGAAAAAGCACATGCCAACAAAAGCAAGGAGAAAAAGAGGCGCCCCAAAGGGCAATCAGAACGCTAGGAAGCACGGCTTCTACTCCAAGGTTCTTGATGAGGCAGACCAGCTTGATTTTGAGCTGGCTTCCGGCGTTAACGGCATTGATGATGAGATTGCTTTATTGAGGGTTAAGATTAAGTCTATTCTGGAAAAAGACCCGGAGAATATAAAACTCATTATGCAGGCGACCAATACTCTGGCGAGGCTGGTTAAGATTAGCTATAAAATGACCAAAGAGCAGAGGAAGGGACTGAAGGAGGCAATAGGCAATGTGCTTAGAGATGTCGCCCTGCCGCTGGGGATTGGCATCGGGGCGAGTATTAATAAATAGGGAATTTAGGGAACCCTATCCCCCTTTATCCCCCTTCCCCTTAGCAAGGGGAAGGGGGAATGGGTAGGAAGAGGGGCTACGCCCCTCTTAAACATCCCCAATTGGAAGGACGGGCTGACGCCCCTCTTAGACACCCCGAAAGGGGAAGGGATATAAAATAGGGGCTTCGCCCCTCTTAAACACCCCTAAATTATCGAACAAGATAGCAACAAGGGGAAGCCCGAAGGGGCTAACGCCCCTTCGGAAACTATAATTCCCCCTTCCCTTAACCAATAACAAGGGAAGGGGGTCAGGGGGTTAGGTCACCTAATTAAAAACAAGGGGGTTGCCAAATATTAAGGGGGTGAAGTTAATAGGCAATTGCGGTATAAACAGGCTGCGTACCTACCAGCGGGAAGTGGCGCTGGCGATACTTGACAGCGTCTTCGGCAGAAAGGGGCTTACCTTCTCTGTGGAAATGGCCCGGCAGGGAGGTAAAAATGAGCTGTCCGCCCAGCTCGAGCTTCTCCTGTTAACCCTATATATGGCTGAGTCGCAGAACCTGGTGAAGTGCTCCCCTACCTTCAAGCCGCAGACAGTCATCTCAATGACACGGTTAAAGGACAGACTAAACGATGCCGGCTTCAACGGCATCTGGGGCTCCGAGCTCGGCTACGTCATCAGGCTGGGCAATGCCCGGGCTATATTCCTGTCGGCTGATGAATCAGCCAACGTGGTGGGCAACACCGCCCATATACTCCTGGAAGTAGACGAATCGCAGGATGTCAGCAAAGAGAAATACTCCAAGGAGTTCAAACCCATGGGCGCCACCACCAACGTCACCACCGTCCACTACGGCACTACCTGGGACGATTCCACATTGCTGGAAGAGGTGAAGCAGACAAACCTGGAGATGGAGAGAAAGGACGGCGTCAAACGCCACTTCCGATATGACTGGGAGGAAATTGCCAGGTATAATCCCGATTATCTGGCTTACGTTGAGGCGGAGAGGGAGCGCCTGGGAGAAAATCACCCGCTTTTCCTGACCCAGTACCGGCTCCTGCCCATCCACGGTGGCGGCGGCTATCTAAGTCCCCAGCAAAGGGCACAGCTAAGCGGAGAGCACAGCAGAAAGCACCAGCCCGACCGCAACCAGTTTTATATTGCCGGCATTGACCTTGCCGGTGAGGCAGAAGATGCCGAGGACGCCTACTTGAGAGCCCTCAAGCCGCGCCAGGATTCCACGGTGGTCAGCATCGGTGAGCTGGACTTCTCTGCCTGCGGCGGGGTCATCAAGCAACCAGGCATCAACGTGGTGGAACACTACCGGTGGACAGGCAGAAAACACACCGAGCTATATCCCCAGCTGGTTGACCTCCTCAAAAATGTTTGGCACTGCCGGAAGATAGTGGTTGATGCCACCGGGGTCGGTGAGCCGGTAAGCTCGTTTCTCAGGCAAGCACTGGGCGGCAGGGTCTCTCCGTTCACCTTCACCCAGCGGTCGAAGTCGGAGCTGGGCTTCAACCTGCTAGCCGCCATCAACTCAGGCAGACTAAAGGTCTATACCGGTGATGGCTCAGCGGAGTACCGGGAGTTCTGGTTTGAGATGGAAAAAGCGAAGAGCCAGTACCGGCCCAACCAGACGATGAACTTCTATGTTGACCCGGCGCAGGGGCACGACGACTTCCTGATGAGCCTGGCACTGCTGGTGGAAGCGGGCAACCAATACGTGCCGAGGGGGGCGAGGGGGAGTGGGGGTGAGTAAGATTTGCAAAGATGCTCACTTACCCATAGTCTATTACCAGTTTTGACCCGTTACCACTATCTTCAACATCCAGGGTTACGCCCTTAAGATTTGCGGCAAGGCCTTGTTCAACGACTAAAACTGTTGAACCATCATGTTTCACCAGTTCATCACCTGGCATCTCTATGTCTACGCCTAAGCCCAGCTTTCCTTGACCCCTATCCATCAGCCGGAGACGCCCCTGAGATAAATCTATGTTTGCAACAAGTATTCTTTTCAAGGCCTGTTTAGCCCGCTCGGTGATATTTATCATTTATCATTCCCTCTATTTTATATAACGGCGAAATCAGGTTTTGGTTAGTTTTGCAAACCCATAGCTTCACGGCATAATAGAAGCCAATAAATATCTATATTCTTGCCCTAAATAAAATCCCCCTCTCCTTGATGGGGAGAGGGGGAGGGGGAGGTAAGTAATTATTAATAATAGGCAGTTCTTCTGCCCAGCAAGTAGCCAACGATAAAGAGCAACAGTCCACCGAGCCCCGCCAGGGCATACATAAGCCAGTCGGGCAGAGCAAGGGCTTCAGCAACATAGAATGTTCCAGGACCCGTCCATTTCCCTTCATTGGAGGCACCGTCTATAGCTCTTATCCTCCAGAAGTAAGGAACTTCCTGCCCAGCCAACTTTGACTCTTCCCCTTCAGTGAGGGCGTATTCTGATTCAGTAAGCCCTTCCTTCTCCAGCACGATAGAAGCCACCGAGAAATCACTGCTGGTAGCAACCTGGAGGGTATAAGTTACCGGGGGACTTTCATCATCAACATCCTTCCAGTCAAAGGATATCGGTGGTTTTACCTCAACCCCCAGTTCTGGCAACAGTGGCGCCGGCACTTCTGGCGGCGTTGACTCCACGGTAAAGGTAAGCTCGTGGGTATTGGTGCCATCACTGAGGGTTATGGTGTGGTCTCCATACTTACTGGGCGGGACTTCAAAGGCAACGACGAACATTCCGTTACTAGCGACGGTAATTGTAGCCAATTCCTCATCATCATACTTGATGGTTACTGTACCGTCAGCTTCAAACCCGGTACCGACGGCGCTAATATAAGCGCCGATGGGGCCAGCGGACATGCTGATGCTGGCAGTGGTGGCTGATACGGGAGGTGATGGGGTTGGAGAGGGGGTTGGTGCGGGGGAGGGTGGGGCTGCAGAAGTTACGGTGAACTTTGCTGAGTCCGTATTCTCGTCTTCATCCTCAGCTTCCACATCGTAGATATCGGTCCCCAATTCAGGCACGGTGAAGGTAGTATCAAAGCTGCCTAGCGTACTCGTCGTTTCCGTCGCTAGTCCAGCATTATCAAAATAAATGACAACTTCCTGCCTTCTGCCGAAACCGGTGCCGCTAACGCTTACCGTAGTGTTGGCTGACCCTGATAGCGGGTCAAGGAATATCTCTGGCTCTACGGTAAACTCAGCCTCAGCCTCATTGCCGGATACGGTAACGGTGATAGTATGGTCACCAGCAGTACTTTCTGGAATGAAGATAATAGAGAAGAATTCACCGTCATTGTCAGTTTCATCATCGCCGTCTTCTATGTCAATATCATCACCGTCATATTCAATGGAAATGTCGTCTTCGGCGCTAAAGTCAGTGCCGGCAACCTCCACCTCAGTGCCTGCCGGACCGTTATCGGGGTCAATTGCAATCTCGCCACCGATTACAGTAAATTCGGCATATGCCCTTATGTCGTCGTAGGGGTAATGAGTAACATAGACATAGTAGGTGCCAACTTCCACATCTACTTCATCATCGCCATCATCGAGTTCAACAGGCACGTCGAAGGTAGTCTCAAATGCCCCGTCTTCATCAAGCCACACGCCTTCCCTAAGCAAATTGTAACGAGTGACGTCATCATCAATGTCGTGCACCGTGCTGGCTTCTTGACTGGAGAAGTAGACATTAGCGAATTTATCGCTCGTGTCAGTGCTTTTGTTGAAACCCTCGCCAACAATAGTAATCTCGTCACCGATTTTACCTTCTTCCGGGTCGATATCGATGAACCTAGTCTGGGCAGTCGCCGGTACGGCTACCACCAGCAAGAACAGGATAATGGCTATACTAAATATCTGCAGAATTTTTGTGTATTTCATTTTGTTCCTCCCCCTAATAAGGTATGATTGAATTATTGTTGTTGTTGATAGTAAGCGGTTCTCCTGCCTACCAGGAAAGCGACGAAACCGATTACCACAATAGCGAGTCCGACCAAGATATATATCGCCCAGCCAGGCATGGCGAAGGCAAAGCCAACATAGAACGACCACGGTGCTGACCACTCACTCTCATTGGCGGCATCATCTATGGCTTTTACCCGCCAGTAGTAGGGAACTTCCTTTTTGACTGCCGCCAGCTTCTCCTCTCCAGTCAGGGTGTATTCCGATTCGGTCAACCCCTTCTTCTCCAGCACCATGGAAGCGAAATTCCTATCGGAGGCAACCTGGAGGTGATAAGTCATCGGCAGGCTGAGGCTAGTAGCATCCTCCCAATCGAAGTAAGCCTCTGCTTCTGCCTCACCGGCATTGGCTGGTAATAGTAGCATTGGTGTTGGTGGTGCCACCACATAAAATGACTGCGGTGCTGACCACTCACTCTCATTGGCAGCGCCATCTATGGCTTTTACCCGCCAGTAGTAGGGAACTTCCTTTTTGACTGCCGCTAACTTCTCCTCTTCAGTCAAGGTGTATTCTGAGTCGGTCAGCCCCTTCCCCTCCAGCACCATGGAAGCGAAATTCCTATCGGAGGCAACCTGGAAGCTATAGGTTACGGGCAGACTGGGGTCATCAACATCCCCCCAGTCGAAGTAAGCCACTGCCTTTGCCTCACCGGCACTGGCTGGCAGCAGGGGCACCGGTGCTAGCGGTGCCTCCCACTCCACGGCAAAGACAAGTTGCTTGGTGCTGACGCCATCACTGACGGTTATAGTATGGTTTCCAAACTTGCTAACCGGGACTTTGAAGGTAACCCGGAAAGCTCCGTTGCCATCAGCATTAATTGTGGCGATTGTCATCTCATCATACCTGATGGTTACTGCCCCACCAACCTTAAAGCCGGTGCCACTGACGGTGAGCTCCGTGCCAATACTCCCTATGGTTTTGCTGAGGCTAGCCCCGGCGGCGATGGTAAACTCTACCTCGTCTATATTCCCGTCGGCATCCTCTGCCTTCACGTCGTAAGTGCCGGACACCATTGCCGGCACATTAAAGGCAACTTCAAAATTGCCAGCTACACTAGTTTTAGCATAAGATACCAAAGTGTTTTTGAAGTATATGACAACCACGTTTCTATAGCCAAAGCCGGTGCCCTTAATGACCAGTACATTACCTATGGCTCCAGAGGCTGAATTAAGGGTAGCCGAAGGAATTACCTCAAACTCAGCTTCAGCAGAGTTATCCTCCGCATTCTCGGCGGTAATCTTATGCTCCCCGGCAACGCTGTCAGGAATGATGAAACTGTAACTGAACTCGCCGACAGGAGTAGCAACTTCAGTGCCCAGCCTCTCTCTAGTCTTGTTGTGATAGTAGAAAGTTACCATCTTATCGACATAAAAACCTTTACCAACAATCGTCACCTCAGTACCAACAGCCCCGGCTTTGGTGTCAAGCCCGATTTTTGTTTCCAATACAGCAAACAGGCTCTTGGCTAATGTAGAGCCAAGTTCACTCTTAGCCCTGACCCAGTGCCCGCCGGGTTCAGCATCATCGGGAATATTGAAATTAAAGCTAAAACTACCTGTCGCGGTAACGACCTTAGCGATTTCTACACTATCAAAGAATATAAATATATCATCACCTATATATGAGTCAAAGTTTGTTCCGGTTACCGTAACCACTGTCCCTATTGCGCCAGAGGTAGGCGACGCGGTAATTGCCGGTGCCGCCATAACCGGCGTGCTGGGTATGACCACCGACAACAGGGACAGGATAAGAGCTATTACCAGTATTCGAAAGGTTTTACCGTATTTCATTGGCTAATCCGGCCTCTCTATTTATAGAGTGATACCCTCCAACTCTCCTTCTATTGTATTAGTTTTTTTCTGGCGCCACGATTGGGGCTATAGGTTCCGGCAAAATTATCAAGAATATCCCCACTTATCAGCCAGGTATTATGAATCTTGACCGCCGGTAAATCTCCCTGTCGGCACAGCCGCTTTACCGTCTCCGGATGAATCCTAAGACGGCGACTGGCTTCTATCACATTAAAATAGTTCTCCAGTGGTGTCATAATGTTCAGTAAATATTACTTTATCAAAGCAATTATAACAACTGTAGTCACGTTTGTCAAGTCCTGAGAGATGAAATTGGTAGCAACCCCTCACCCTTTATCCCTCTCCCCTTACCAAGGGGAGAGGGAAGGTAATTTTTTAAAGGGGCTTCGCCCCTTTTAATCCCCTTGCTAAACAACCTCTGAAGAACAAGAATATTTAGCAAGCTATCCCCATGGCCCTTTATATCAGGATATATGGTAACCTCACCCCTTTTGGATTCTATTTAGGAACCCTATCCCCCTTTATCCCCCTTCCCCTTAGCAAGGGGAAGGGGGATTTATTATAGAAGAGGGGCTGACGCCCCTCTTAGACACCCCACATTATCAATCCAGAGCAAGGAAAGGCGAACCTCTAAATATGTTTACAGGGAGTTTTAGAGGGACGAAGTCCCCCTAACATAACCAGTTCCCCGTCCCTTGATAAGGGAGGGGGACTTATTATAGAAGAGGAGTTGAGCCCCATAGGAGTAAACCAACGAGGTAAGGTCAATAAACAATCTCTAAGGGTGCACTTCGTCCAGATAACCTTGCAGGATGAGTGCCGCCGCCACAGCGTCGTGTCTAGTCTTCCTATTGGTCTTCCTAACAGTTTGCATCAGGCGTTTGGCCGATGCCGTTGATAAACGTTCATCCCTGAAATCCACAGGGACTTCGGTGTGATTACACAGCTCCCGGATAAAGGCTTTTACCTTCTCAGCTTGCTTGCCTACGCTGCCACTCATAGAAAGCGGCAGACCTACTATAATTTGCCCGACCTGGTTCTGACTAACAATGTTAATGATAGCCTCTATGTCTGCCCGGTCATCCCTGCAGTTGATAATGGTCAGTGGGCTAGCCAGTATGCCCTGTGGGTCGCTGAGAGCCACCCCAATCCTCTTATCGCCGATATCAAGCCCTAGGCTACGCGTTATAAACCTCCCAAGCGGGTGGGATTTCCTATCAACCTCACCCCCTTTATCCCCCTCTCCTTGATAAGGGGGAGGGGGGAGATATGAGGAGGGGCTTCGCCCCTCTCTAAAATCTCTATAATGTTATTCTTAAATCAGGCTTTTTGCCAGGCGAAGGGCTTCATCCAATTTATCCTTGTACTTACCACCCGCCTGAGCCAAACTCGGCTTACCACCACCGCTACCACCGGTTACCCTGGCTACTTGCTTTACTATTTCTCCGGCATTATAGCCTCTGGCAACCAAGTCTGAAGTTACTGCGGTCAGAAAAACGGGTCTATCTTCACAAATTGTGCCCAGAATTACCACCGCACTTTTAAGTTTATCCCGGAGAAGGTCGCTCATCTCCCGCAGAATCTCCAGTCGAGAAGAAGGAACCCTAGCTACCAACACGGTTATCCCTTTTACCATCTCGGCTTGACCCAGTAAAGATTCAGCTCTTAGTTTAGCCAGTTCCCTCTCCAGAGTTAGCCTAAACCGGCGCTCCATTTCAAAATCGCTTGCTGTACTGGACACTTGAGCCTCAGCTTTATCTGGTAACGTTTTCAGCAAGTGAGCAATATTCTCCAAGCTGGACAAACGGCGGTTAACCAGTGCCTCGGCACCTCTACCGGTAACAGCTTCAATGCGACGCAGTCCGGCACCAATGCTGCTTTCAGCAATAATGTGGAAAAAACCTATCTCCCCGGTTGAGCTGACATGAGTGCCGCCGCAAAGCTCAGTACTAAACGGTGGCTTGCCGATTTTCAGCACCCGAACCACGTCACCATACTTCTCATCAAACAGGGCTATGGCACCTTCTTCGATAGCCTTTTTATATGGAATCTCCTCATCATATACTCGTCGGTTCTGACGAATTTTCTCATTGACAATATGCTGCACTTTCTCTATTTCTTCTGGCATCATGGCAATCAGATGAGAAAAGTCAAATCTAAACTGGTCAGGTGCCACCAGTGAACCCCTCTGCTGGACATGCTCACCTAAAACCTGACGGAGAGCAAACTGAAGTAAATGGGTGGCGGTATGATTGCGGGCAATGTCAAGACGCCGTTCCCCATCCACCTCAGCCTTAACGACATCGCCCATACTGAAACTACCTTTAACAACCCGTCCCTGATGGACAATAATATCCGTCGGAATTCGAATAGTATCGGTAACCAAAAAGTGCCCGGAAGCACCGCGTATTTGACCGGTATCACCCGCCTGTCCGCCCATCTCTCCATAAAAGGGGGTGGTTTCCAAGATGAGGCTTGCCGTTTGCCCCTGAGATATCGTCTCTGCGGATGCACCGTCAACCATGAGGTCTATAATAACTGACCCGTGCTTGAGGCTATGATAACCGACAAAAGGAGTGGTCTCATAAGCTCGTGTCAAAGAGGCGGCTTCCAGCGCCGCTCCCCTACCCGAGGCAAATAACTCGGCCTTTCTAGCCCTCTCCCGCTGTTTCTCCATCTCCTTTTCAAAACTTTCCAAATCCACGGAAAAGTCTCGCCCAGCAGCAATCTCCTTAGTAAGCTCCGCCGGGAAACCGTAGGTATCATATAGCTTAAAGGCCTGAACACCGGAGATTGCAGTTTTATCTTTGCCGGCCAGTTCCGCCATCATGCTATCCAGTAATTCCAGACCAGTGCTAAGGGTCTCCTCAAATCTTGATTCCTCAAGTTCAATTACCTTAAGGATAAAATCCTGCCTTTGCTTTATTTCAGGGTAAATATGCCCCATCTGTTGAATAGTAACCTTGGCTGTTTCGGCTAGAAACGGTTTTTCCAGTCCCAGCCTTCGGCCAAAGAGTGCCGCCCGGCGCAGCAGACGGCGCAAGACATAACCCCGCCCCTCGTTACTAGGCATGACGCCATCGGCGATAAGGAAAGTAATGCCACGGCCATGCTCGGCAACTACCCTCATAGCAATATCAGCATCAATATCAAGGCCATACTTCTTCCCAGCCAGTCCAGAAATGCGTTCCAGCAGCGGGATAAACAGGTCGGTATCATAAACGGAGGCTTTACCGATCACCACAGCCGCAGTTCTCTCCAGTCCCAGACCGGTATCAATATTGGGTTTTGGTAGCGGAGTGCGCTGTCCCTCTTCATCCTGGTTATACTGAGTGAATACCAGATTCCAGATCTCGGAAAAACGACCACACTCGCAATTCGGGGCACAGGAAGGCTTGCCACAACCGACCTCTTCCCCGAGGTCATAGTGAATCTCACTGCAGGGTCCACAGGGTCCAGAATTACCAGCCGGACCCCAGAAGTTATCCTCCTCACCAAATCTCAGTATTTTTTGTGCAGGGACACCTGTTTCCTGCCAGTAGCCGAAAGACTCGTCATCATCAAGATAGATAGTTGCCCACAGGCGTTCTGGTGCAAGCTTCAACCATTGGGTAACAAACTCCCAAGACCAGGCAATAGCTTCTCGCTTAAAGTAGTTGCCAATACTAAAGTTACCCAGCATCTCAAAAAAGGTAAGATGTTTATGGTTACCTACCTCCTCAATATCAGTGGTGCGAAAACACTTCTGGCATGTTACCAGGCGAGGGTTAGATGGCACCTCTTCACCCAGGAAATAAGACTTAAACTGCACCATGCCAGCGCTGGTAAATAGTAAAGTAGGGTCACCCTGAGGGATAAGAGAGGAACCGGAAACGATTTTATGTCCCTTCTCCTCAAAGAATTTCAAATATGCTATTCTAAGTTCATCACTGGTCATTTATGACTCCCTGCGTGTAGAGTAATGATAACATTAATATCTCATTTTAGGGTAAGAGAGGTTAGCTGTCAACGAGAGGTGGTAAATAACTTTTTGGAAACCTATCCCCCGACCTCCCATAGTTTTTATTTGGTGACCTCACCCCCTGTGTCCCCCTCTCCTTAATAAGGAGAGGGGGAGTTATTATAGAAGAGGGGGCTTCGCCCCTCTTAAACACCCTTAAATTATTAAACCAGCAAGGAGTTGAGATTAAGGGAGTGAGGTCAATGAACAATCGGCGCTGGACTACATGATATTCGGTCATAGTCTCATACGTGCGGAATGTAGTTACAACATTGGAGAGGGGAAGGTCAGGTGGCGCATAGGCGCATTCACTTAGTCTTGGAAACTAACCTCATATCCCTCACGAACAGGCGCAGTTGCGAAAACGTCTTTGAACTTGCTTAGCTGCTCTTGATAGTAACCGCTCTTTTCATTGGCAATGGCATCCTCTTCACTATCCCAAAGAGCGATGGCCATACCTTTGCCTGTTTTGCGGTCGGTGAGGAGATAGGCTCCACGAGAGCCCTTCTGCGCTTTGCGCACTGGGTTAACCTTCTCCGCATAAATCTTTATAGCTTCATCTATCTTGTCGCTCTTGACTTGAATTATGGTAACACGTGCACACATAGTATATCCCTCCTTTTTCTTATATTGTCAACTTATGCGCCACCCCTTCTGAGTTCTCTAAGCTACGTCAACATAAACCATACAGGGCACCAGCCACCGCATCAGTTAGCGGTTTCAGTGTCCTTGTTTAGCGCCCATCTTCCCTAACCCTACATCTTTTTTAAAGGTTCTTTCACATCAGGTGACTTTAATTATAGTTCTATTTGCGGGATTGTCAATATCTAAAAGCATAATGAACCTGAGGGCGTGTGGTTACCGTGGTTGTTCGAGAGCGAAGGCAGCCGCACCGTAGACTCCAGCCTCTTCACCGAGCCGGGCAGGAACTATGCGCACCGATTGAGCTGATAGACGGAAAGCTCTTTCCTTTACCACCTGCCTGGCCGAGTCAAGCAAAAGGTCGCCGAGATTTGCCACGGCACCGCCAACAACAATCATTTCCGGGTTAAAGATATTAACCAAATTTACCATACCTACCCCCAGATATGTCCCCGCCCCGGCAATAACGTCTAAGGCCAGCGAATCTCCGTTCCTAGCAGCAACACCAATCTTTTCGGCAGTAATGTCTTCAATTTTACCGGCCACAAGCTCAACCAGAGAAGACTTCTCCCCCTGAGTAATACGTCTCATCGCCTCTCTAGTCATTGCCGTGCCTGAGGCCAGCGTTTCCAAACAACCTATATTGCCGCATTTACAGCTTTGTCCGTTGACATCAATGGTCATATGACCTATCTCTCCAGCACTACCACACGGACCGTTATATAACCTGCCATGGATAATAATGCCGCCGCCGATGCCCGTGCCCACGGTAAGTAAAATAAGATTATCCACCCCTCTCCCCACACCGAAGCAATGCTCCCCCCAAGCGGCAGCACTGGCATCATTGAGCAGAAAAGTATTTACCCTGTACTTCTCCTTTACCATGTCTCTAAGTGGCACATCATGCCAGCCGGGGAGGTGGGGGGATGAGGTAACCAAGCCCCTCTCCAAATCTATAGCTCCAGCGACAGCAAGGCTTATGCTGTCCAGTTGAGATGGGTCAATATTCTCCAGGCTGAGAATATAATCTACAGAGGAGAGTAGCCGATTAATCACCGATGGTGGTCCCTCATCAGCCAAGGTAAGGCAGCGTTCTTTAGCTATCACCTGACCGTTATTGAAAATAGCGGTAATTATTTTGGTGCCGCCGAGGTCTATGGCTAAAACTGGGAGTTCACGCTTTTTGGTCATTCCAAATACTACTTTAGCTTACCTCAGGCCAATTTGTCGAGATTATAGACTGAGATTGTTTATTGACTTCATCCTCTTTAGATTTTATTTAGTAACCCTATCCCCCTTTATCCCCCTTCCCCTTAATAAGGGGAAGGGGGAATGGTTATGTTAGAGAGGCTTCGCCTCTCTTTTGCCTCTCCCTTGCTATGGATTGTGTGGGGTGTTTAAGAGGGACACTAGCTCGTCCTTCCAGTTTGAGGGTGTCTAAGAGAGGCGAAGCCCCCCCTTCTATAATAAATCCCCCTCTCCTTATCAAGGAGAGGGGGACATAGGGGGTGAGGTCACCATATACTCTAATAGAACGGACTCAGAGAATAGGTTGCTAAACAATCTCTAGCTTACGCCGCTGGCACAGCTCAGCAATCAGGATATTGAGGGCAAGTTCAGCATCATATTTCCCCGTCTTAATAGACAGGTCAGCCTCCAGAAGTCTATGATATACTTCTTTAAGCCGAGCCAGAGAATACCTATTAGCCTGCTCTAATGTCTTGCGCAAAGCAAACTCTGAGGTCAAACCCAGCCTGTCCTGAATCTCCATTCCGGATTTTCTCTGGTTTCTCAGTTCCTTTACCCGGACTATCATCCGAACCTGCCGTGATAGCATAACCAGAAGATAGGCTGGAGCTGCTCCCCGTTGCAGTAACTTTTGCAGTAGTTGTTCGGCTACCCCGGCTCTAAACTCAAGGATAGCATCAACCATGGCAAAAACACTGGCTTCCTGCGCATAGCTTACTACCAGCTTAACATCCTCCTCCTCAATGCAACGGCCTGAAGCGAACAGGGCTAGCTTATCAATTTCATTTGCCATAATCCATAGATTGCCACCGACAAATCTAGCCAGTAAGTCTACTGCCTGTGGAGATATGCTGGCACTCTTCTCCCCCGCACGCTTTTGAATCCACTGATGCAGTCTATCACCCTTCAGTAGAGGAAAGGACTTTACCTTGGCCTTGGTAGAAAGCTTGCTGAATAGAGGATTCTTGCTGGTTATCTTACCGTCTATTAAGACCAATATCGTGCTCTCAGGTATCTTGCCGATATATTCGCCTAATTCCTGGTACCCGCTTTGCTGGTTAGAGGCACCGGTCTTCCCCCGGCTGGGCTTACTTTTGACTTCAAAGCGCCCCAGCAGTCCGTTAACAATGACCAAGCGTTTCTCCGCCAGAAAGGGTATTGTCTCACAGACGGTTCTTAACTGGTCTACAGTCAACTGTTGTCCATCAAGGACAGTGGTATTGGTGGCCAAGGCGGTCGGGTCACCTATACTTGTCTTTATTTCCTCAAGCGACTGGCGAAGGGAAAAATCATCCTTGCCTAGCAGCATATATAGCAAAGTTTACCCCCTCATATTTCCAGCTCATTTTACCACACCGAAGATGGGGTTGTTTATCAATCCCACTTCGATTTAATATTTATTAGGTGACCCTCCCCCCGAAGAGTCTTCGAGGGATGGGGTTTCTGATTACAAAGCTAAAAGGGGTGAGGTTAATAAATCTTAAAAGAGTAAGGTTGACAAATGCTCCCTATTGAGAAATAATCGCACAAAGAGTAGAATAAATACCAGCTTGGTAATATTCCGGCTGATATTGCCGGAGTTAAAAGGTGAGATAATGTCGGAAAAACCTGAGGAACTGAAGAAGCTAGCGGCTATTGCTGCTGACATGCAACTCCCGGCTAAGTTGAGAACCAACGCTATTGAGCAGATCGGTAATATGATCAGCCACGAAGCACTTCTCGTCTTACTAGAGCTAGCCGCCAATGAAGGGTTAATGACCAAGGAAAGAGACTTTGCCCTTAAGCAAGCCAGAGAAATAATAAAAAAGACAAGCCCCATATAATTTGGCTTAATAAGAAGGGCGTGCGGTTAGACTGATGAGTATTGGTAGTGGCATCATCGGGCTGGCTAAAAGCGGCAAGACGACCATCTTCAATGCTTTAACCAAAGGTAAAGCTGATACCGGAAGTTACACTGCGGAAAGCCTAGTGCCACATGTCGGCGTAGCCAAGGTTCCAGAGCCCCGTCTGAAGATATTAGCTGACATGCTTCAACCCAAGCGAGTAGTCCCGGCTGAGGTAAGGTACACTGATATAGGGGCTTCCGTTAAGAGCCTGGTTAAAGACAAGGGTATAGGTGGCGAATTACTGAACCAGCTCTGCAATGTAGATACCCTCATTAATGTCGTCCGCGCCTTTAGGGATGAAAGTATACCCCATATTGAGGGCAGCCTGGATGTGGAGCGAGATATCGCCACTATGGATTTAGAGCTTGTCTTTTCCGACCTAGCCATTATTGAGAGAAGGCTAGAGAGGATTGAGGTGTCCTTAAAAGGAGCCAAACCGCCTGAGCGCCAGGACATTCTCCGAGAGCAAGAGACTTTAATGAAGTTTAAGGCTGATCTGGAAAAAGATGTGCCCATCCGGGAATTAAAGCTAACCGCTGATGAAGTGCGAACTATCGCCAACTACCAGTTCCTCACCGCCAAGCCGTTGTTGATAGCGGTCAATATCGGCGAAGAACAGCTGCCCGAGGCAGAATCTTTAGAAGCAGAGTTGAATTCACGTTACTCACGGGAAAAATGTCGTGCAATTACGCTCTGCGGCAAATTGGAAATGGAGCTGGCTCAATTAGATAACAGTGCTGCCGAGGAATTTCGCGCCGATTTTGGCATAAAGGAATCCGGGCTTGACCGCACTATCAAGCTATCTTACGAATTATTGGGGCTAATTTCGTTTTTCACTACAGCTTCAAGTGAAGTTAAGGCCTGGTCCCTTAAGAAGGGGAGCAATGCTCTTAAAGCCGCCGGTAAAATCCACACTGATATGGAAAGGGGATTCATTCGAGCTGAGGTAATCAGCTACGATGACCTGGTCAAGTGCGGCAACCTGTCTGAGGCTCGTAAGAAAGGGCTTCTACGGCTGGAGGGCAAGGACTACATAGTCCAGGATGGCGATGTAATCACCTTCCTGTTTAATGTGTAGGCTATCAGTCAGTACCCTTTAAATCGCTATCAGCCTTGCGTACAATTAGTTTAAGTCCGTCTTGCCGCACCACCACAACTTGCTCACCGATATCCATGTTTCTATCCAGTGATTCAGCCCCCCAAAGCTCGCCCTTAATCCTGACCTGACCCTCTGGCGCTAACGGGCTGGCAACCTTACCCTTACTGCCAATCATAGTGGGCAGGCCAATTACGGTTTGCCTCTTCAAAACCCGGGTAACAAACCAGAAATCAACAACCGCAAAGACCGCATAGGCTGCCATCACCGCAATAAGTGCCACCAGAGGTATTTCAATCCCCCATTCTGGCAGCACCCACCGCCAAATCGCAAACAGGGCGGCTTCCACCGCCGAAGTGCTAACAATAGCCAATACTAGTCTGGCTGCAGTCATCTTTCTGCCTGATTCCCCCGTCTATATTATAGCAGGATAGCAAGGCTGGTTATCAACTTTCAGGTTTTTATTTGGTGACCCTCCCCCTTTATCCCCCTCCCCTTGATAAGGGAGGGGGAGTTATTATAGAAGAGGGGCTGACGCTCCTCTTAAACACCCCAAACTGGAAGGACAAGCTGGCGCCCCTCTTAAATTCCCGTCAGGGAAAAGAAGATAGGCTGTCAAATAATGGCAAAAAAATCTTAAAAAAATCCTAAAAGGGCTTGACAAGCTTTTGATGTAGTGGTATTATTTAAGGTTGACTATGCCTCTTAGACTTTCACCCCGTTATATGTTTCCTTAAATATGTTTTCTTTCAGTAAAGCCACAGGTCTTAGCTCAGAGTAGCAGTGTAGTTGTGTAATAATTTTGTGCCCTTTTTTAAGGAGTAGAGTTAGCGATGGTTTTTGTGCCACCAACCCGCAGTGACAAGAACACCCTTCCCATTTCAAGAAAATCTTATGCCAGGTTACCCCAGATATTAGATGTACCCAATCTGATTAAAGTTCAATTAGACTCGTTTCAGCGGTTTCAGGAAAAAGGGCTAAAGCAACTGCTGGGGGAGGCATCCCCAATTAAAGACTTCAGCGGCAACAAGCTGGAGTTCACCTTCATAGCTTATGAGTTCCGTGAGCCGCGGTCGGGACGCTCCGAGCAAGAGTGCCACGAGCGAAACTTAACCTATTCAGTTCCCCTTTATGCCAGGGTACGTTTGCTAATTAAAGAAACCGGAGAAATCAAAGAGCAAGACCTGTTCTTCGGTGACATTCCCCTGATGACAGCTAAAGGCACCTTTATAACCAGCGGTGCCGAACGAGTGGTGGTGAGCCAGTTGCTGCGCTCACCGGGTGTCTATTTCACTACCGAGGAGGATGCCGCCACCGGGCGGGAATTCTGCTTTGCCAAACTAATCCCCACCCGTGGCGCCTGGCTTGAGTTTGGGACGAGCAACCGTAATGTAATCTCAGCCAAGATAGATGGTAAACGGAAGATTCCGATTACCACACTGCTTCGCGCTATTGGCTACGGCAGTGACGAGGAACTGCTCAGTCTTTTCTCTGCGGAGGATAATTCCTCAGAGCACCAATTTATCAGGTCGACTATTGAGCGTGAGCCATTGGTTAAGGATGAATCAGAAGCTCTGCTTGACATCTATAAGAAATTACGTCCGGGAGAGCTGCCCAATATTGAAAATGCTAAGAGGCTAATACGGAACCTGTTCTTTGATTCGCTACGCTACGACTTGGGGGCGGTGGGCCGTTATAAGCTTAACAAGCGACTAGGACTTAGTATTGACCTGAAAGAGCGAGCTCTTACCAAAGAGGATATTGTTGAGATAGTCAGGCACATTATTATGATTAACAATGGTAGCGACATTAGCGACGATATTGACCATCTTGGCAATCGGCGGGTACGTACTGTTGGCGAGCTGGTTCAAACCCAGCTCCATGTCGGGTTATTGCGCCTAGGGCAAGCAGTCAGGGAGCGTATGAGCATTATTAGCACCGAGGGAATCACTCCCAGCGCTCTGGTCAATATCCGACCCGTAGTGGCCGCAGTCAGGGAGTTCTTTAGCGGCTCCCAGCTATCGCAATTTATGGATCAAACCAACCCTCTGGCTGAGCTAACTCATAAGCGTCGCCTGTCAGCCATGGGGCCGGGCGGTCTATCCCGCGAGCGTGCCGGCTTTGATGTCCGCGATGTTCACTTCTCTCACTACGGTAGAATCTGCCCCATCGAGACGCCGGAGGGGCCTAATATTGGTCTCATTGGCTCTCTGGCTACCTACAGTAGAGTTAACGAATATGGTTTTATTGAAACTCCTTATCGCAAGGTTATTGCCGAGATAAGCAATACCAGTGATAAGCTGGTGGGGCAGACAACCCGCGAGGCAGTGCTTAGTAGCAAGGGCAATACAATAATAGAAGCCTCTACTACTATTACCCCTCAGCTTGCCGCCAAGCTAGCCAAGCTAAAACCTAGAACTATAAAGGTAGTGCCCTTCGTCTCTGAGGAGGTTGTTTACCTATCAGCCGATGAGGAGGAGCAGATTACCATTGCTCAGGCTGACGCCCGGCTTGACCAGAATAACCAATTTATCGAGGAAAAGGTTGAAGCCAAGCGAGGTAGCCGCTACCTACAAGAGGTACCTGATAAAATCGCTTTAATGGATGTCTCACCCAAGCAGGTAGTCAGTGTCGCGACCGCATTAATTCCCTTCCTAGAGCACAATGATGCCAATCGTGCTCTGATGGGGGCTAATATGCAGCGACAGGCGGTGCCCCTGCTTTGCCCGGAGGCACCCCTAGTAGCTACCGGCATGGAAACGGAAGCGGCTAAACATTCCGGGCAGGTACTCTTCGCCAGAAATGCTGGGGTGATAACCGAGATTAGCGGCACAATTGATGATAAAGAGGAGGCTAAATATCGCATTGTAGTTACCAGAGATGATGGCGAAAAGGACGAATACGAGCTAATGAAATTTGTGCGCACCAATCAAGGAACCTGCATTAGCCAGCGCCCCTTAATGAACAAAGGAGACCGAGTAGAACCGGGACAGATTCTAGCCGATAGTTCAGCTACTGACCAGGGAGAACTGGCACTAGGGCAAAATGTGCTGTGCGCTTTTATGAGCTGGGAGGGCTATAACTTTGAGGATGCCATCATCATTAGCAGTCGCTTAATTGAAGAAGATAAGTTTACCTCCATTCACATTGCGAGGCATGAGGTAGAAGCCCGAGACACCAAGTTAGGACCGGAGGAAATCACCAGAGATATACCCAATGTAGGTGAGGAAAGCCTGCGCGAGCTTGATGAAGATGGCATTATTCGGATTGGTGCCGAGGTAAACCAAGACGATACACTGGTTGGTAAAATTACCCCAAGGGGAGAGACAGAGCTATCGGCGGAGGAGAAACTGCTACGGGCTATCTTTGGTGAGAAAGCACGAGATGTGAAAGATACCTCGCTGCGAGTGCCTCACGGTGAGTGGGGCAAAGTGATCAATGTGAAGGTCTACTCCCGTAAAGACAGTAAAGACACTGGCGATGACCTGCCGGCAGGGGTTAACCACTGGGTGCAGGTCTGGATTGCCCAGAAACGAAAAGCCTCTGTAGGCGATAAACTAGCTGGGCGACACGGCAATAAGGGGGTCATTGCTCTCATCGCACCCAAAGAGGACATGCCTTTCCTACCCGATGGCACCCCGGTAGATATTATCCTTAACCCTATAGGCGTCCCGTCGCGTATGAACATCGGGCAAGTTTTGGAAACCCATCTGGGCTGGGCTGCTCAGACACTGGGCTTCAAGGTGCTCGCCCCAATCTTTGATGGTGCCGATGAGGTTGCTATTGAGGACGCCCTGGCTAGAGCTTGGATGGCTCAAAAAGCAGCTGTGGTTAACCAAAGCCTTAGCAATGAGATTCCTGCTGTACAACTGGAGCGGGCCAAGGCATGGGTGGCAAGCCGGGGTTACGACGGAGACAGGGTATTCAACGATGATTACCCAGGAGAGGCAAGGGAGGTATGTCTGCGGCTCTGGCTGGAAGACCTGGACATAGCTAGCCGTGACCTTAACTCACAGGAGTTAGAGCAAGTGGTGGAAAAGGTAAATGCCGAGGGGAAATTTAGCCCGCCTACTTTCGGCAAGGTTATACTCCGCGACGGTCGTACTGGTGAGCCTTTTGACCAGCCAGTGACGATAGGTAACATTTATATGATGAAGCTAATCCACCTAGTTGAGGATAAAGTTCACGCCCGCTCTACCGGACCATATTCCCTGATTACCCAACAACCCCTGGGCGGTAAGGCCCAATTCGGTGGTCAGCGCTTTGGTGAGATGGAGGTATGGGCACTGGAAGCCTATGGCGCTGCCCACAACCTTCAAGAAGTGCTAACAATCAAGTCAGATGATGTGACTGGGCGAGCCAAAACCTACGAAGCTATAATTAAAGGTGAGGATATCCTCCAACTTGGTGTGCCGGAATCATTTAAGGTTCTGGTTAAGGAACTGCAAAGCTTAGGACTTGCCCTTGAAGTGATTAACGAAGAAGTTCCTAAGTTGGAGACAGAGCTTGAAGTTGAGGAGGCTATAGAAGAAGTGCCCAAGTTGGAGACAGAACTACAAAGTTTAGGACTTGCCCCTAAAGTGATTGACGAAGAAGAGACAAAGATAATTCCTACCAAAGAAGCTGTAGAAGAAGTCCCCAAGCTGGAGACAGAGCCTGAAGTTATCGAAGACACGTCCTAGAGAGAGGTAGCCGAAGAAGATGTTTGAAGTTAATGAGTTTGATGCCGTACGCATCTCTCTGGCTTCACCGGAGCAGATTAGGAGCTGGTCCTATGGTGAGGTAACCAAGCCAGAGACTATCAACTACCGCACGCTGAAACCAGAAAGGGACGGGCTTTTCTGCGAGAGAATCTTTGGTCCCACCAAAGACTTCGAGTGTTATTGTGGTAAGTATAAGAAGATACGCTACAAGGGAGTTATTTGCGATAAGTGTGGAGTCGAGGTAGCCCGAGCCAAGGTACGCCGAGAACGTATGGGACACATTGAACTAGCCTGTCCGGTAAGCCATATCTGGTTTGCCAGGGGAACACCTAGTCGGTTGGGACTACTACTTGACCTGTCACCGCGGAGTCTGGAGCATGTTTTGTACTTTTCCCATTATATTATCACCTCGGTAAATGAGGAAGCACGCCAGGAAGCAATTAAACAGCTTGAGGAAAATACCACGCAGGAAATAGCCGAGCAGCAAAGCGCATTGGAAGCTAAAATCGCCCAGATGGAGCAAGAGAAGGCAACCGTGGAGGAAGTAAACCAACTCCGACGTAATTTCAGTGATGAAAAGACACAGCTTGAGGAGAGACTTCCCACAGAGGTGGAACGCCTCAAAAACCTGCACACGCGAGAATTGCTGACCGAGAGCCAATATCACGAGTTCGGGCAGAAATATGGTCAGGTTTTTGAGGCGGGGATGGGAGCCGAGGCTATTCTCCAAATTATTAAGGGCATTGACCTTGATGAAATACGCAACAACCTCCTTCAAGAAACCCAATCTTCTTCAGGGCAACGTCGCAAGAAAGCAAGCAAGCAACTGCGGGTAGTAGAGGCCTTTCGCAGTAGCGGCAATAAGCCGGAGTGGATGGTCTTAACAGTGTTGCCTGTCTTGCCCCCCGACCTCCGACCTATGGTTCAGCTAGATGGCGGCAGGTTCGCCACCAGCGACCTCAACGACCTGTACCGACGCGTCATTAACCGCAATAACCGATTGCGTCACTTAATAGAAATAGGGGCACCGGAAATTATCATTCGCAATGAGAAGCGGATGCTCCAAGAAGCCGTTGATTCCCTCATTGACAATGGCAGACGGGGACGAGCTGTCTCCGTCAGCGGTAATCACAAATTGAAGTCACTCTCAGACATGCTCCGGGGTAAACAAGGACGTTTCCGACAGAATCTGCTTGGCAAGAGAGTTGACTATAGCGGGCGCTCAGTCATCGTTGTTGGGCCAGAACTCAAGCTTCACCAATGTGGTTTGCCCAGACGAGTGGCTCTGGAGTTATTTAAGCCCTTTGTTATGCATCGATTGGTGACGCAAGGTCTTGCTCCCAACATTAAGAGCGCTCGACGGCTGGTGGAGAGAGCCAAGCCAGAGGTATATGATATACTGGAGGAAGTCATCAAGGAACGACCGGTGTGGCTTAACCGGGCTCCCACCCTGCACCGACTCAGTATCCAGGCCTTTGAGCCGGTGCTCATCGATGGCAGCGCCATCCAGATTCACCCCCTGGTATGCTCTGCTTTCAATGCTGATTTTGATGGCGACCAGATGGCAGTTCACATCCCCCTATCTAAAGCCGCCGTCAAAGAAGCTAGAGAGCTGGCACTCAGTCACCACAATATGCTATTACCCAGCAGTGGTGAGCCAACGATAACTCCAACCCTGGACATGGTTCTCGGGTGCTACTACCTGACTACCATCAGGTCTGGAGCCAAAGAGGAAGGCACGCTTTTCGGTAGTTTTGAAGAGGCAAAACTTACCTATGAACTAGGCGCTCTTGACCTCAGAGCCGAGATTGAGGTGAGGGACCAGGAAAGGGGCGGACAAAGAGTTAAAACCAGTGTTGGCCGGATTATCTTTAATGAAACTCTGCCCCCAGAGCTAGATTTCTATAATAAAACAATTGATAAGTCAAGCTTAAAACAAATAGTAACCGAGTGCTGCAAGCTACTAAGAGATGAAGATACCGCTGTAGTGCTGGATAAGATCAAACAGCTGGGTTTCCACTATGCCTCCAAGTCAGGGACTACCGTGGCTATGAATGATATTCAGGTTCCCCAAGGTAAATCCAAGCTACTAGATGAGGCAGAGGAAAGGGTTGCCATTATTGAAAACCAGTATCATCGTGGCTTAATTACCGAGGACGAAAGGTATAATGGTATCGTGGGAGCATGGATGGAAACCACCGACAAGATTACAAGTACTATTTCAAAAACGCTTGACCACTATGGTGGTATTTACATAATGGCGACTTCAGGAGCCAAGGGTAATATTTCCCAGATTACACAGATGGCAGGCATGCGGGGCCTGATGACCGACCCTTCAGGTAAGATAATCGAATTTCCTATCAAGTCGAGCCTTCGTGAAGGACACAGTGTTCTGGAATACTTTATCTCTACCCATGGTGCCCGCAAGGGACTAGCTGATACAGCGCTAAGGACATCTGACAGTGGTTATCTCACCAGACGCCTTATTGATGTTGCCCAGGATGTTATCATCTTTGAAGAGGACTGTGGTACTACGGCTGGCATATGGATATCCGAACCACAAGAAAAGGGGATACTGCCTGCACTTGTTGAGCGAATAACCGGTCGGCTGGCGGCGAGCAAAGTAATTAATCCCAAAACCAAGGAAACTATCGTTGACCGAGACGAGGAAATCAACGAGCAGAAGACAAACGAAATTATTACTGCCGGGGTAACCAAGGTTCATGTCAGGTCTCCACTTAGCTGCCAGTCGAAGCGAGGTACCTGCCAGATGTGCTATGGCAGAGACTTTACCCGTGGGCGCCTAGTCAATCTCAATGCCGCCGCAGGCATAATTGCGGCTCAGAGCATTGGTGAACCGGGTACCCAGCTAACACTGCGTACCTTCCACACCGGCGGTGTAGTTGGACTTGATATCACCAGTGGTCTACCCAGGGTAGAAGAACTTTTTGAGGCAAGAGCACCTAAGGGGCAAGCCATTATCTCAGAAATAAATGGTTTGGTTGACGTGATTCAGAATGAGGAGAGCAGAAGAATCAAGGTTGCCAGCTCTGAGGTATTTCAGGATGAGTATTCACTTCCCGCTGGCTGGCAGGTTATGGTGGACAACGGTCAATGGGTAGATACAGGCACCGTACTAGCCACCCCAGCCCCTAAAGCTAAAGCGAAAGCGAAAACGAAAACGAAAGCGAAAGCGGTCGCCTTATCTGCCAAAACCCGGCCTACCTTAGCTCGCATCGCCGGTAAGGTAACCATTAAAAATAAACGACTGTTTATCAGTTATGAGGAGAAAGAAGAGCGAGAGTATGCTGTCCCGACTACTTCCAGCATTCGAGTTCAAACTGGAGACCAGATAAAAGCCGGGCAGCGACTCACCGATGGGTCGGTAAACCCCCAGGACATATTGCGCATTTTGGGTAGAGAGGCTGCCGAACGATATATGGTGGATGAAGTACAAAAGGTATACCGCTCCCAGGGAGTGAATATAAATGACAAACATATTGAGATTATCGTCCATCAGATGCTGACCAAGGTTCGCGTTGATTCTGCGGGTGACACTGAACTAGTGCCTGAAGAGCTGGTAGACAAGTTCGTTTACGAGGACATTAATGCCAAGGTACTGGCTGAAGGGGGTGAGCCAGCTACTGCCCACACCGTGTTACTGGGCGTAACTAGAGCCTCACTGAGCACCGATAGCTGGTTAGCGGCTGCCTCCTTCCAGGAAACCACCAGAGTCCTTACCGAAGCCGCAGTTTACGGTAAGATAGACAGACTGGTTGGGCTTAAGGAAAATGTAATTATAGGTAAGCTGATTCCAGCCCATTACCTGCCTCTCGAAGAAGCGCCGGAGTTAGAAGCTGGTGAAGAAGAACCAGAGGAAGCGCTAGAGCTGATGGCCGATGAAGGGCACGGAGAAGTATCAAGCATTGTAACCGGTGAAGACCTTGAAAAAGCACCAGACATACTAAGTCGAGAAGAACTCAAGGAAAAACCGAGTCTGTCAGCTGAAGGGGATGAGAGTGGGGGAGAACCAGAGGAAGCACCAGACGTATTAACTCCTAAAGAACACGAAAATACACCGAACCTGGCAACCGGTGAGGAAGAAGATGAGGAAAAACCAGCCACCTAGCTTTCTTACCCGGGCATTTCAAAGAAAATAGAAGAGGGGCTTCGCCTCTCTTTTGTTACCTTTCCCCCTTCTTGAGGGGATTGAGGGGGTGAGATAAAATAGCTCGCATCATATCAGGTAAACCCAGCACTGAGGACATACCACTTGACACCAGCCTCCGACCGCGCCGCTTCGATGACTTCGTCGGACAGGATAAGATAAAGGGCAATCTGAACATAGCCATCACTGCGGCCAAAGGTAGAGGCGAGGCGCTAGACCATATACTACTCTACGGTCCACCCGGGCTGGGTAAAACCACCCTGGCTCATATCATCGCCGCTGAGATGGGGGTTAAGATCAGGATTACCTCAGGACCAGCAATTGAGCGCACCGGCGACATGGCAGCCATCGTAACCAATCTTCATAGCCAGGATGTACTCTTCATTGATGAAATCCACCGCCTCAATCGGGCAGTAGAGGAGATTTTATACCCGGCTATGGAGGAATTTGCTCTGGATATTATCATCGGCAAGGGGCCTGGTGCCAGGAGTCTGCGACTAAACCTGCCCAACTTTACCCTGATTGGTGCCACCACCCGCTTTGCCCTGCTGAGTCCGCCCCTCCGCGACCGATTTGGGGCTGTCTATCGCCTTGATTTTTACGACCAGACATCTATAGAAAAAATTCTTAAACGTTCCGCCCGCATTCTCCAGATAAAAGCCGAAGACGAAGGGCTAAGCGAAATAGCCCGTCGAGCCAGAGGCACGCCTCGCGTGGCTAACCGATTGCTCAAGCGGGTCAGAGACTACGCCCAGGTGATAGCCGATGGCGTAGCCACAAAATCAGTGGCTGTTGAAGCACTATCCAAGCTTGAAGTCGACCCAATAGGTCTGGATGAGATAGACCACAAGGTACTCCACACTATCATTGACAAGTTTAACGGCGGTCCGGTGGGACTGGAGACTATCGCTGCTTCCATCAGCGAGGAGTCAGATACCATAATGGATGTTTACGAGCCTTTCCTTTTGCAGCTGGGCTTTCTGGAGCGAACCCCCCGCGGACGATTAGCCACCCAGCTAGCCTATCAGCACCTCGGCCTGCCCTATAATAAAGAAAAACCCCCACAGCCGACTCTGTTGTAATATAGCTGTTTTTCTACCTCACCCCCTGTGTCCCCCTCTCCTTCAAAGGAGAGGGGGAGGGTTTAGTTTTGAAGGGGTGAAACCCCTTCAATCTACCCCATCTAACTAAGGAGAGGGGGAGGATATTTAAAAGAGGGGCTAACGCCCCTCTTAGACACCCCACATTATTAGCCCAGAGCTAGGAGAGTTCAAGAGAGGCGAAGCCTCTCTTACTTATAATTCCCCCTCCCTTGGTAAGGGAGGGGGATAAAGGGGGTGGGTTCATAAAATCATAAGAAATTGTCTATCACCCCCTTCAATCGACCCTTGATAAACAACCTGTGATAAAGCTAAGATTGTAAATAATGAACTCCATTTTAATTCACTGCTGCTGTGCCCACTGCACCGCCTATAGTGCTGACTACTGGCGACAGCAGGGGTATGAGGTCAGCGCCTTCTGGTATAACCCCAATATTCACCCCTATATGGAGCACCAGCACCGCTTGGAAGCAATGAAATCCCTGGCGCAAAATATAGACCTGCCACTGATTGTTGCCGAGGGTTATGACATGATTGAATACTTCCGCCAGGTGGTAGGGCATGAATCCCAACGCTGCCAGTACTGCTTCCGGCTACGCCTGTCAAAAACGGTAGAAATTGCCCACCAGATGAGCTTCGATGCTTTCACCACCACCCTGCTCATCAGCCCCGACCAGAAGCATGACCTGCTCCGCGAGGTCGGTGATGAGCTGGCCAAGGAAAAGGACATAGAATTCCTGTATGCCGACCTCAGGAAGCGCTACTCAGACAGCCGCCACCTGACCAAGCCACTAAATCTCTACCGCCAGCAATACTGCGGCTGCATTTACAGCGAGTGGGAACGCCATGCCGATATAAAGATAGAATGAGCAGTAAAATCTGGCTTTCAGCTATTATCCTCTTTATCTGGCTACTCAGCGGATGTATTTCGCCGCCGGAGACAGCAAAGGTTACCCAAGTTATTGATGGCGACACCATCATCATAGAAGGCAATTACCGGGTAAGGTATATCGGCATTGATACTCCGGAAGTTTATCCCGAAGTGGAAGAGTACGGCATTGAAGCCTGGGAGGCTAACCGTCGTCTGGTGGAGGGTAAAGAGGTTCGTCTGGAGCGAGATGCAACCGAGACAGATAAATATAATAGGCTGCTGCGCTACGTTTACGTGGACGATGTATTTGTCAATGCCGAGCTGGTAAGACAGGGACTGGCTGAGGCTAAGTCCTACCCGCCCGACACCAAATACCAGGACTATCTGGAGGAACTGGAGGCAGAAGCCAGACTGGCGAGCAGGGGGATGTGGGCAAAATAATAGGGAGCCTCGTTTGAGGCTCCCTCCAACCGGTATTTATGATAGGGTAATTTATTCAGCCAGCCAAGGTGGTCCCAGCGGCTACCATGCCCCACGGGCGCCACGAAATGCACGCTGCCTCATCTGCTGCAACGGCTGCTGCCCATCCTGGCATAGTCCTGAACCGATTTGGGCACGCACTGCCAGCCGGTTACCTAGCATGCAGTCGGCACGTGGACCCATAAAACGGGAGGCATGCCGAAACAGACCCTGGTCCAGAACGTCGGGTTTCTGCGCCCACCATTCCTTGAGTTCGCCAGCCTCTTCCTGAGTAATGAGCTCTTCTTCTACAGCTTTATCCAGCGCATTAAGAAAAACCTCTTCCCTCATCTCCTGCCGTGCCTGCCCAAAGGCATCTATCAGGTCTTCCTCGGGGATGTCCAGGATTTCAGCGACCCTGGCTAGAAGGCCATTTGACTCAACCGGTGGTGCGGGCTCTTCCTCCTCCTGTGCCATCGCTATCGCTGTGCCACCCACGGTCAGCAGGAGCACAGCCACCAGAACCGAGACCAGGACTTTCATTCTTTTGGACATTGTGTTTCGCCTCCTTTCAAATATTCACTACTTATATAACGAAAAAGTCGCCACTTGGTTAGTGTCGACTTAGAGATATTTTGAAAATTCTTGCAGCAGGCAGGGCTAATAAGTTAGTAATACAAGGATATTAGTCATTCTCTCTCTTATTCTCTCTCTTTCTTTCTCTTTCTCCCTCATCTTCTCCCTCATCTTCTCCCTCATCCTCTCTCTCATTGAGAGCTTTGAGGGTTTTCTCATATTCAGCATCTAACTCCATAATTATGCGTAGTAATTCTGGTCTAGCTGATTCTGGCACCCTCTCCAGCAAGGCGTGGAGAGCCGCTGGATGCTTTACCGCACAACGAGCCACCACTATCTTTAATTTAGCTCGTCTATCAAGCTTAACTTGTCCAGGTGGTACTGGCGCCACTTCCACAGCTGGTGGCGCTGGAGCCATAACCACACCGGCTTCTTTCTCTGGAGGTTCTTCGGCTACGGGTGGTGCCGGCACTTCTTCAGGCACTGCCTCTGGGGTTGGTGCCAGCACTTCTTCTGGCACTGCCTCAGGTGCAGCCAGATTAGCCGCCATTACCAAACAAGTGTTTAATCGCTGGGCAGTCCGTTCCACGTGCTTCATCTTACCCTTATCAGCCATCCTGATTATCTCTTCCACCCTCTTGTCCACCAGCTTAACGTATAGCTCTGCCTTGCCCAGAGCCGAGGGGGTTAGTGTCAATCGCACCGTCTCTGTTGCCAGCTTCACCGGATACAGAGGCTCATCAGGCATACTGTTGCCCGCGGCTGCCACAGTACCACCGCTTGCCAGCAGGAAGACGAGGAGGACAATTACCGCAGTTGCCCACCGTGGCTGCCAGCCGAAGAAAAAGGGGCGACGCTCTCTCTTTTCTTCCATTTCCTGAAGAGCCGAGCGCAACTGGTATCTGGCTCTCTCTCTGAATTCAGGGCGAGGTTTGATGTCTGACGCCCTTTTAGTAAGCAAAGCTGTCTGGAGCAGTGGCTCGAGTTCAGCGGACTGCTCAGGATAGCTTTCCAGGCACTGCTCTATAGTCTCACCCCTAGTGAGTATTCGCTCCAGACATTCATCCAAAATGTTATCGAATTCTTTGTCTTTCATCATCTCATCCTGCGGACAGTACTTTACGTAGAGACACTATTGCGCTGTGCTGCAATGCCTTTACTGCTCCCTCACTTTTGCCCATAACCCTGGCTACCTGGGCAACAGATAGCTCGCCGGCAAAGCGAAGGGAAATCACCTCCCGCTGTGCCTTAGTCAGCCTTTTCGCTGCCGAAACCAGGTGCTCAATATCTAGATTGCGCTCTACCTCCAGTCTCAGGTCGCTACTGTCACTTGCCAGCGACTCGTTAAGGGGAACGGTGACACGCTTTGACTTCTTTCTCAGATAGTCAACCACCTGGTTATGGGCAATGCGAAACAGCCAAGCGGAAAAGGGTGCTCCCCTGTGCTTAAAGGAAGCGATAGATTTAAAGGCACTGAGAAAGACCTGCTGCGTCATATCCTCTGCCTCTGTTTTTTCTCCTATTTTGAGAACTATATAACGATAAATCCTATCGAAGTTCTCCTCATATATTTGAGTTAAAGCCGTCTGGTCGTGCTGTTGCGCCCGCCGGACGAGACCTTCCTCATCTTGCACCTGACAACTCCCTAATTATGGTGTTACCCTGTGCATAAAGTATAACGAATGAAACAGTGAAAAGATAGCTTCTCAATCTAAATCAACTAGAGCTTGTTTAGCAACCTGTCTCCCTGAGCTCCTTTGCTCTTAGGATATATGATGACCTCACCCCCTTTGTCCCCCTCTCCTTGATAAGGAGAGGGGGATTTATTTATAAAAGAGGGGCTGCGCCCCTCTTAAACACCCTCAAATTGGAAGGACGGACTGGCGCCCCTCTTAAACATATAGTGGGATGCTCTTTTGATGAGGATGGGTAGGAGAGGGGCTAAAGGATAGTCACAGATGGACAAAGCTTCCAAATATGCTCAAGGGGAGTTTTAGAGGATGGGGTTACTAAAAGTTAAATAGGGTGAGGTTTATAATAAACAATCTGAGTGAACAATATGCCAGTATGAAATGGAATGTGTTACAATTAAAACAAATAGCATCCCCACAATAGTTTAAAATTAAGACTTTCTTCACGGAGATAAAGCCTTGCCCTATTATGTGCGCCCGATGCGCAAGGAAGACATTGCTCAGGTCAACAAGATTGACCGCGAAGCCTTTCCCACCCAGTGGGGGTCACCTAACTATCGGCGTGAGCTGCAAAATCGGTTAGCCCGCTACATTGTAGTCTGCGATGAAAGTAAAACGATTGAAGAGCCCGAGGCGAAAATTTCCCCAGAGAAAGGTATCTCCAGGCTAGTATCCGGGGTAAGATGGTGGCTGAGCCATCATCGTTTCTTCGGCAACAAATTACGCCCGTCAAGCAGTCAATACATCCTTGGTTTTGCTGGTATCTGGGCTGTGGCTGATGAAGTCCACCTTACCAATATTGCCGTGCGGAAACAATATCAGCGCCAAGGGATAGGTGAGTGGCTACTCATATCAATGATAGACCTGGCTATAGAGCTAAAAGCTAATACCATGACCTTGGAGGTGCGCGCCTCCAACACTCCCGCCCAGAGTCTCTATTACAAATATGGCTTCAATCAGGTAGGCGTACGCCGTGGCTATTACAGCGATAACAGGGAAGATGGTTCAATAATGTCCACGGAAAGCATCACCTCAGCGTCATTTCAGGCACGCCTTCAGAAGTTAAAGCAGGCTCACTTCAGAAAATACGGGATAGGCAATAATTGGTGACCTCACCCCCTTTGTCCCCCTCTCCTTGTTCCTTATATACCCACTCTTTACCACAGGGGGATGAAGTGCTAGAATTAAAAAAATCGAGGGACCAGCGGCAAAGGAGGACAGGATATGTCGGGGCATTCCAAATGGTCATCAATCAAACATCAGAAGGGGGTGGCGGATGCGAGGCGGGGTCAACTTTTCACCAAATTGACCCGAGAGATTATAGTAGCCGTGCGTGAGGGAGGCAATAAACCCGAGTCAAACTTCCGGCTGCGGCTGGCAATACAGAAAGCCCGCGATAATAATATGCCGCTGGACAACATAGAAAGGTCAATCAAGAAGGGCAGCGGTGAACTTGAAGGAGTCAGCCTGACCGAGCTGGTTCTTGAGGGGTATGGACCCAACGGCACGGCTATTCTGGTGAACGCGCTGAGTGATAACCGCAATCGGACCATCCAGGATGTAAGAAACATATTTTCCCGTCACAACAGCAGCTTGGGGGAAAGTGGCTGTGTCGCCTGGCTTTTCGACTCAAAAGGACTAATCAGGGTAAAGACGGATAACCTGGACGCTGACGATCTGGCGCTGAACGCCATTGATGCCGGCGCCGATGATGTCAAGGTGGAGAGCGGCTATGTGGAGGTCTATACCAAGCCGGAGGAGCTTGAGATGGTCAGGTCAGCGCTGGAAGAGAAAAATATAACCATTGACTCTGCCGAGCTAGCCATGATGCCGAAGACTGTAGTCCAACTTGACGATAAAGCGGCACTGCAAACACTAAGACTGCTGGACAAATTAGAGGAACTGGACGAAGTGCAGCACGTTTCCAGCAACGCCGACTTCCCCGATTCAGTAGTGGAAAAGTACCAGTTGCAGGTTTCGGGTTGATTTTATGTCAACCTTTTATCAGTGAAATGAAAGTTTTAGGGATTGACCCAGGCACAATAACCATGGGCTACGGATTGATAGAGAGCCAGGATGACGAGATAGCCCTGATTGACTGCGGAGCCCTGGTCGGTGCGGAGCGTTCCCCTATCGGGGAGCGTCTGAGCTATCTGTATAATGAACTTCTGAAAATTATCTCGCGCCAAAAACCCGATGTGGTAGCTGTGGAGCAGCCTTTTGTAGGCAAGAACGTGCGGTCGGCACTGGCAATAGGTAGAGCCCAAGCCATAGCGCTTCTGGCAGCCGCCGGTAAAGGCATCCCGACCTACGAATATACGCCGACACAGATAAAGCAGAGCGTTGCCAACTACGGAGCCAGCAGCAAGGAGCAGGTACAGGAGATGGTCAGACTCCAGCTCGGGCTGGCGGAAGTCCCACAGCCGAACGATGCGGCTGATGCCCTGGCGGTAGCCATCTGCCACCTGCGCGAGGCACACCTGAGCAATCTATTAGCCAGTCAGAAGGAGAGGCAATGATATCCAGTCTGCACGGAAAAGTAGAGTCGCTGGGCAGCGATTTCGCAATCATAAATGTGGGCGGCATTGGCTTCCAGGTATATATGCCCACCTCCACCCTGAGCACGCTGGGGGCTATCGGCAAGGAGGTGCAGTTATATACCCACCTCCACCTCAGAGAGGACAACGCCACCCTTTACGGCTTTGGCTCGGCTGATGAGCTGACGCTCTTCCAGAGCCTGATTGGCGTCTCCGGACTGGGTCCCAAGCTGGCACTGGCGATGCTTTCCGGGATGAGAGTGGAGCAGCTGGTTACCGCCATCGCCACTGGCAGCACCGACCTGCTGACGATAATCCCGGGGATAGGCAAAAAGGTGGCGAACCGCCTTATTCTGGAGCTAAAGGAGCAAATCGGCGCCGGCTGGATAACCACCCCCGCCACCCAGCTAGTGCAGGAAAACGCCGATGTCTTAGCGGCACTGACGGCGCTGGGCTACTCAGCAGCGGAAGCCACCAAAGCCGTCGCCACCCTGCCCACCACCTCCGACCTCAGCCTTGAGGAAAAGCTCAAACTGGCGCTGGGGTATTTCGGGGGGAAGTAGGCAAGTTAGGAAAATGTTGGCAAACCATAAACGCCGAGGGTAGAATAAGTGTACAAGCCTGTTAAAACAGAGGCTCAAACACTCAGACGATATGATCCGAATGTAATACTAGATGCAATTTCAAAAACTAGTGTCTGGCGTAGAAAAGACGAGCAAAGCTTCGCCAAAGCCCTTGCTAAGGAAAACATAAATTACATAGCTGCGCTGAGAGACTGCCAATTGGCATTTGTTGTAAAGCTAGTTCTATACTTTTATGATAAGCCACGACTCTATAAACGGCATTTTAACTGGAAAGTCCTACTACAAGCCTGTCGAGCACTAACCAAACACCAAACCCCCTCTTCTTACCCTTTGAAATCCCCCGAAGATGTTGACAAAATTTATATCCGCATGGCTTACCAACAATTCCCTGATTTCTATAGCGATGCTAATATTCTCGCTAGAACCCATCTGCTATTTAAAAGTTGTGCAAGGGCAATAGAAGCTAAAACTGGATTTGACATAGATACAGCATACACGGAGGCAACTGGATTAACGTTAGATCAGTCATGGGATATTACTCTCGCACTATCCGGATTTCTCTTAACAAACGGCGGTGGCATTAAACTTGGACCTCTCAAAACCGATAACCTAAACCAGAATATACCAAAACCAGCTCTAACCCAATTTGTCGATATGATCTCCTTAACCCCCGCAGAATTTAAGGAAAAAATGGGCTTACCACTATATTGCGTAGACTCTTTTGAAACTTTCAACCCCAATCCACTAGTTAATTGGCCAATGATTAGACTTGAAAACAATAAGTGGGTGATTCCTATCTACCCTTACTTATTTCGCCGCGGAACAGAACAAACCTTTTATGATGTTATTAGACATAAAGGTCGTGATTTTTCAGGTTTCTTTGGATATGTCTTTGAGGATTATGTTGATCGCATTCTTGCAGTATTGGAGCAAGACTATGAGATTTACCCCGAAATAAGCTACTTACATAGTAGCCAAAAACGTAACACTTGCGACAGAATTATAATCAGGGATGGTAAAGCAGTTTTAATAGAATGCAAAACAAAAAGGCTAAGCCTAAAAACCAAATTTACTGCCGACGAGGAGCTATTTCGAAAGGATTTAACAGATATCGGGAAAACCAATGATAGTGGTAACTTAGTACACGCAATTCGTCAACTACACCGAACTGAACAGGATATACGTTCAAATTGTCCGGGATTAGAAGAATTAAACCAAAAGATTAAAGGAGAAATGTATCCAATTGTACTAGTCTTAGATCCATATTATTTAGCTAACGGAAGGTACATTAAACGGATAATAACGGAGGAATTAGAAAAAGGCAATCCCACCATCAAAAATTATGCTTGGCAAATAACTGATGTGCGCGGGTTCGAGCTATTGTGTTCTTTAGCGCGTAGGGAGACCTTCATTGGTTTAGTTGCAAAGAAATTCTCAACTCCAGAACTAGAAGTTCAGGATATGACTACATTTATAGAAAACTTCAAATCAAACAATAGGCAACTGACCAGAACTGATTTTGAACACCCAGCCCTCACTAAGGAACTGAATATTTTCTGGAAGGAGCTTGAATCTCGCTACGGAGCCAAATTCACAGATTAAATCGTAGCTTACAGAAATGAAGCAGAGTCCAAGAGAGGCGAAGCCTCTTTTTTTTATTTCCCTCCCCCTCTCCTTTGAAGGAGAGGGGGACAAAGGGGGTGAGGTAGACCTAAAATTGTAACCAAGACTTCAACAGAATATACTATTGGCAGGAGGCTTTTTAGCAGTAACCATGCCAGAGTTTGAGATAGTTTCCGATTTCAAGATGACCGGCGACCAGCCGCAGGCGGTGGAGAGGCTGGTGGGGGGTTTGAATAAGGGCTACAAGCAGCAGACGCTGCTGGGGGTTACCGGCAGCGGCAAGACCTTCACCATGGCCAATGTCGTCGAGCGGGTGCAGAGGCCAACACTGGTCATCTGCCACAACAAGACCCTGGCCGCCCAGCTCTGCAGCGAGTTCAAGGAATTCTTCCCGAACAACGCCGTGGAATACTTTGTCAGCTACTACGACTACTACCAGCCTGAGGCTTATGTGCCGCGCACCGACACCTACATTGAGAAAGAAGTGGATATAAACGAAGAGATTGACAAACTGCGCCATGCGGCGACCCGCTCTCTCTTTGAGCGGCGGGACGTGCTGATTGTCGCCTCGGTGTCCTGTATCTACGGACTGGGCGAACCCGAGGAATACCACAGCTTCGTCGCCAGTCTCAAACGGGGTGATAATTACGACCGGCAGAAGCTTCTCCGCAAGCTGGTAGATATGCAGTACGAGCGCAATGACATTGATTTCACGCGGGGCAGGTTTCGCATTCGCGGCGATACTCTGGAAATACAGCCTTCTTATGAGGAGCTGGCACTGCGGATTGAGTTTTTCGGCGATGATATTGACCGCATTGTGGAGATAGACCCGCTGACCGGTGAACTGCTGACCGAGCTGGATTCGGTGGACATCTATCCCGCCAAGCACTTCGTTACCTCACACGACAAACTAATGCTGGCGATTGAGCACATAGAGAAGGAGTTGGAGGAGAGACTGGCTGAACTCAAGCAGCAAGGGAAGGTGCTAGAGGCAGCCCGGCTTGAGGCACGGACCAACTATGATATAGAAATGCTCAGGGAAGCCGGCTACTGCACCGGGGTAGAGAACTACTCCCGCCACCTGTCCGGGCGTGCGCCGGGCAGTCCGCCGTGGACATTGCTGGACTACTTCCCCGATGACTTCATGCTGTTTATTGATGAATCGCACATGACCCTGCCCCAGATTCGCGGGATGTATCACGGCGACCGCTCCCGAAAGGAAACCCTGGTAGAATATGGCTTTCGCCTGCCCTCGGCGCTGGACAACCGCCCGCTCAACTTCACCGAGTTCGGGCAGCGCATCAAGCAGGTTGTCTACACCTCAGCTACGCCGGCGGACTATGAATATGAACACAGCCAGCAGGTGGCGGAGCAACTGGTCCGACCCACCGGCCTTCTTGAGCCCACGGTTGAGGTTAAGCCAACCAAGGGACAGATTGATGACCTTCTCGACCAGATTAAGACCCGGGTTGATAAAGGGGAGCGCTGCCTGGTAACTACCCTGACCAAGAGGATGGCAGAAGAGCTGGCTGATTATATAATAGAGGCGGGAATAAAGACCCACTATCTTCATTCTGAAATCAATACCCTGGAGAGGGTGGAGATACTGCGCGACCTTCGCCTTGGTGTTTATGATGTAGTAGTCGGTATAAACCTGCTTCGGGAAGGGCTTGACCTGCCCGAGGTGAGCCTGGTGGCTATTCTGGATGCGGATAAGGAGGGCTTCTTGAGGTCGGAGGGGGCATTAATTCAGACTATGGGGCGTGCTTCTCGCCATATAGA